>CAZIHW010000001.1:0-2556 GCA_964539045.1 uncultured Eubacteriales bacterium
ATCCAGATAGGAGGTCAGACACAAATGGAAGAAAGAAAAATCAGGCGTGGCGATATCTACTACGCCGACTTAAATCCCGTTATCGGCTCGGAACAGGGCGGCAGGCGACCCGTACTTATCATCTCCAACAACAAAGGTAACAGGTACAGCACAACGGTCATTGTAGCAGCAATTACAGGGAAAGAACACGCCAAGCCCAATTTACCTACTCATATCATAGTAAACGATTGTGAGTTTCTTGAAAAAGACTCAATCATACTGCTTGAACAAATCAGGACTCTCGACAAACAACGCCTGCAAGAGTACATCGGTACTTTTGACAGGCGTTTGATGTTGTCGGTAGATAATGCGTTGGCTATCAGCATCGGCATTTCAAAAAAGGACTAACCCTCTTGTTATATGGTACAAACCCTTATGAATACATTATAGCGAGGTGGTGTTGATGATTGAAGTGCCGTGAGTTTGTCTATGTCGGAGAGCCTGCTCCGCAAATTACAGAACAGGAATATGCAGCGTTTTATTTGCAATTTCAAAAGTCAATACTTGCTTCTCTGGAAAAAAGAAAGCTTTTGACCCGTTCACAATATATCCGCTGCATTGAAGAAATAGAAAAGCAATATCATAGGTAAAACCGTAGCCAAGCCTAACCGCTTGGCTCTTTACATATATAAATGTGCAATTTGAAAATTCGCACATTCGACATACCATACTCAATTATCTATACTTAAAATACGGCAAGGGCTTGTCGGGAAAGGAGATATTCTTATGTCGATAGATAAATATGAAACCCTAAATCAAGAAAGAAAAATACAGCATATAAAGAAAAAAGTTGCTGCCTATTGCCGTGTATCCACGGACAATGAAGACCAAGCCAATTCCTTTGAAAGTCAGCAACGATATTTCAGACAGTATATAGAGCGCAACCCAGACTGGGAGCTTTATGAGATTTTTGCTGATGAAGGCATTTCTGGCACGAACACCAAAAAGCGTAAAGAGTTTAACCGCATGATTGCGTGTGCCAAGAATGGTGATTTTGATTTGATTATCACAAAGGAGATTTCCCGTTTTGCGAGAAATACCCTTGATAGCATATTCTACACTCGTGACCTTAAAAAGCACGGTGTAGGCGTTATTTTTATGAATGATGGTATTAACACAATGGACGGCGATGCGGAGCTTCGCCTCGCCATTATGTCCTCTATCGCACAGGAAGAAAGTCGCAAAACTTCAGAGCGTGTGAAATGGGGACAGAAACGCCAAATGGAACAAGGCGTTGTGTTTGGGCGGAGTATGCTCGGCTATGATGTAAAGGACGGTAAAATGACCATCAATGAGGAAGGGGCAAAAATCGTCCGACTTATTTTTCACAAGTTTGTTGACGAGGGGAAGGGAACTCATGTTATCGCCCGTGAGCTTCGTGAGGAAGGTATTAAGCCTATGCGTGTCAAGGAATGGCAAAATACAGTCATTCTCCGTGTTATCCGTAATGAGAAATACTGCGGCGACTTGGTACAAAAGAAAACCTATACGCCAGACTTTCTTTCCCATGAAAAGAAGTACAACCGAGGGCAAGAGGAATTTGTTATCATCAAAGACCACCATGAGCCGATTATCTCCCGTGAATTGTTCGATAAGGCAAACCGCATTTTAGACGAAAAATCACTCTCACAAGAGGGTAAGGCAAAGCACAGCAACCGCTATCCGTTCTCTGGAAAGATTAAGTGCGGCAGATGCGGCGCAAGTTATGTTGCCAGATATAAGACACGAAAAGATGGCAGCAAATACAAGGCGTGGCGGTGCTTTGAGGGAGCAAAGCACGGAAGCCCTCATATTGACAAAGCAGGAAATCAAGTGGGCTGTTCTGGAACGAGTATCCGAAACGAAGAAGCCATCCACATTATGTATCTTGTCTGTAAACAGCTTACGATTGACCGTAGGAAAATATCGGATAACTTAATAAAAACAATTAACAAGGTTATCTCAATGGATATAACGGGAGCAGACACAAATGCTTTGGCAGAGAAAATTGAAACAGCAAAGAAAAAGCGCACCGATTTGATAGACCTTTACACAAGCGGCGATATTGACCGTGATGAGTTTTCTAAGCTCAGAGCAAAATATGATGCGGAAATTGACAGCTTGAAATCTATGATGGAAAGCATTGAAAAACAGCAGTTCGCAATAGCAAAGCAACAAGAATTGATGGCAGATATAAAAAGTGCTGTTGACGAGCTTATCGGCGGCATTGAGTACGAGGATGAGTTTTATACGCAGCTACTTGATAAAATGGTCATTAACGACAGAGAGAACATAGATGTATATTTGAATTTGCTTCCCCTAAAATGGAGCTACACGGTTGCAAAAGCATCAAAAAAAGTGTTAGCCCCTGAAAGGAACATTTCAGGGGCTTCTCTACCGATATCGGTTAAGAGTCCTTTAAGCTCGGCATAAGGCATTGAAAAACGCTGTGAAAGGTAGCGAAGTGAGGCGGCAAGCTCGCCGTCGGGTCCTCCGAACTGACTGATTATTATCTGTGCATATTTGGGGTTTGGATTT
>CAZIHW010000002.1:0-9134 GCA_964539045.1 uncultured Eubacteriales bacterium
GCAATCTCTACTACGTCTGTCATTATTATCACCTCAATTTATTTTACTTTCAAATATCCGCTCTTATGTAAAGTTAAAGCACCTACATAAAACAGCACTTGGCCTATAGTGTTTGAGAGCTGTTCTACCCAGTTTACCCAAGCCAGAGACGTATCAAGTGCTGCGCCGAGACCGCCCATAGCGAGAAGAAATACTGCTGAACCTACAAAACAAATGATAGCCTTAGTCTGTTTAGCCCTCTTTGCAAATATGCAAAGACAAACCAATGAGCCTATACTGCCTATAGTCTGGAACATGATAAGCGGAAGAGATGTAGTTACGGTAGTAGCTACTGCCATATTCAGGCCTGCCGAATCTTTAGTCTTATTTTTAGTCTCTCTGAGGGCAATAATAAGGCCTGCCAGATATATACAGAATCCCGGAGCCTGCATTGGGAACAGGGCTGTAAAGAAAAACGGATAGTTTATTCCGAGGCAGAACATAAGCTTCCAAAGAGCCTTCAAGGCACCGCCGACAAAGCAAGTTATAGCACCGCCGGCAAGCATACCGTAAGTTGTCGGTGAAACATGTTTATACAGATCCTTTGCAACAAGCCAGGCTGCAAGGAAATAAAAAAGCACCGGCAAAAAGTCAACGATAGCCATGATAATTGAAAAATCTCCCTGCGGATTGGCATTTACCCAATATTCCATAATAAAACCACCTTAATCTGAAAAAAAGGGCATCAGAAAGCCGATGCCCCATATTTTCTGAGTATATTCGTATTGATTATTTCTTCTTAGCTGCTTCTTTGGCTGCTTCCTTCTCAGGATTGTAGAGATGGTAAAGCGGAACCAAAGGAATAATGATAGGAGTTGAGTTTGCATACTTCTCATATCTCGGATCACCTGCAAGACGCTTTGACTGTCTCTTTTCAAGACGCATAGCACCGTGGAACATGATAAATGTGATCATTACGAGACCTAAGATAGCAAGTATCCACTGAGCTGCTCCCTGATATGCTCCGATACCGGAAATAAATGTACCTACCCAGAAAAGGATCTCACCGAGATAGTTCGGGCAGCGAACTATTTTGAAAAGACCTTCTGTAGCTACCATATGAGGATCTTTAGCCTTCTGAGCACTCTTCTGCTTATCGGAAACTGCCTCAAGAGTAACAGCACATACCATTATGATAAGACCGATTACAGAAGTTACTGCAATATCGTTTGATATCTTGCCTGAGGCTGTATTCATCATTCTGAAGATAACACCTGACGGCTGGAGAAGGTAAAGAACGCCCATTACAAGCCACATAACTGCCTTTACGAAGATAGGAGGCTCTTTTCCTGCTGCCTCTGTAAGTGTCTTCTTATAAGCGGCATTTTTAACCTCTCTTACAAGGAGGAATCCGCCGAGACGAATACCATAGATAACAAATACTACACATTGAATAAGTGTAACAACGTTCCATGTAGCAAGGTCAGAAACAAGTGATGTAATAGCCAAAGCGGCACCTACACCTGCTATAGCAAGACCGTAGCCAACGGACATAAACCATACGAACTCTTTAAAACCTACTGCACAGAAAACAAGCGCAGCTGCGAAAAGGATTCCTATTAAAGCCCAATTCATAAATAACTCTCCTTAAATATTAACCTATCAGATAATCTGATTGTTTGTTATTTGATTATTTGTTTGCTTCAGCTTCAGCTGCTGCAGCCTTAGCGGCAAGTTCTGCTTCTATAACAGGAGCATATGATTTTGCAGCAATGTACTCTTTGAATGAGAGACCCGGTACTTCGTGATCACCATAGCAGTCATTAGAAAGAGTGAACTTTGAGAACTTCATGATATCCTGCTTGCCTTCCTTCTTAATCTTAGGAAGATGAGCGAGAACGCTGAACATCCATGCAGGAGCATATTTTATCTGTACTTCACCTTCATATCCGGCTGCATCCCAGAACATCTGAGCGATTTCCTGATATGTATATGTTTCTGTACCGCCTACATTGTACATAGTGTTTTCTTCTGTCATTGTATCAACTATGAACTTAGCGAAGTCCTTTGTATCGATAACATTGGCCTTCTTAGGCTCACCCTTAAGAAGCTGTACTTCCTTCTTAAGAATCATTGGCCAGAATACGTGAGCTATATCGTAGAAGTAACCTGTAGGTCTGTGGATAACATATGTCAAACCACTCTTCTTAAGTTCCTCTTCGAGCATGTACTTTGAGTTAACCATCGGTATACCGTCACCTTTGTCTGCATTGATAACAGAGATGTAAACAAAGTGAGCAACACCGGCTGCTTTAGCCTCGTTTACGAGGTTAAGGTTACCCTGATAGTCGATATCATAGTTGTTGACCTTTGTTGAAGCGCCTGTGAGACCTACAGTTGTAATAACAACTTCTGCACCGTCGCAAAGACCTTTAATATTGTCAACATCTGTTACATCGATCTGTCTTGTTGTGTAAGCATTCGGATCAAGTCCGTCAAGTTCTTTGATCACCATATCTGCTGCCAGAACCTCATGTCCTGCTGCAACAAGAGCTCTGAGAATATCAGAACCAAGCTTACCGAATGCACCTGCGAGTACAACTTTCATTTTAAAATACCTCCAATATTATAAAAGCTGCTATACATTAAAATACAGCTTTTTATTTACAAATTTTATGCTTGCAATTTATACGCTTTAAATTTGCATGCTGTTTACATGCTATCACTTGAACATACGCTTCAGGATTCTCGATATATTCTCATATTTGAAATCCTTTTTTGTCGCTGTGTTAAGGAGAATCTCCGACAAGAAAACAGATATGTAATCGTCCTCCTCGCCGTGACAGCGAACCAATATTTCATTGAGAATATCCGATAACTGTGTTATAAGCCAATCAAACTGCATGGGCATCTCATGTCTGATACTTATGTCTTTTCCGTATTGGGTCCAGACGGTATCGTACTTTTCAACAAAAGATGCCACTCCGTCATACATGGTTTTGAAACCTTCATGTATATTCAAAGCAGATTCGCAATTACGCTTTATATCTGCAAGGATTGTGAGCCAGTCCTTCAGCATTATTTCTGCAACTAAAACATCTTTTGACTTATAGTAGTTATATACTGTGCCTACGGCTATTCCGCATGCCTCAGCTACGCTCCTCATTGTCATGCTTTGATATCCCTTTTCGAAAAGCTGAGACTTTGCCTGTTCTAAAATCTTTTCTTCCAGATTCTCTATGATTTTAGGCATACTACTCCTCCTTTTCTGAACTGGTTCATATAAAATATATCATATAAGAAAGGTCGTGTCAATTTATTAACACGACCTTTTGAGGTAAAATTTAGCATTCGGTTTTAGTGCACTTTATACAAAAATGTTCATAATATCTCATAAAACTACTTTTCGCATTATATCGTTATATCCTCGTAGCTATAATTCTCGGCAATACATATCATAATCGTTAAAATAACAAGATATGCAGGTGCAAAAATACCCGGATTTACCAACGACATCATTTCAAGTCCTATAAACGAGAGAAATACAGTTTTCACGAATAAAGATTTGTCGTTCATAAAAAATCTCACACGTTCATAAAACTGATAACCATATGCCAATATACCTACTATTCCGAAACTTCCCCACACCTGTGGCAGTGAGGAATGGTACCAGCAAAGAAGTCCTTCCTTAGACGGATGCAGATCTCTGTTTCCCATATATCCGACTCCCCTGCCGGTAAGCGGATTTGCAAGGAAATCCTCAAATGATCTCTGTATGAGACCTAATCTTCTGAAGTTCTCTTTATAAGAAGTAAAGCGATCCAAAGTATACTCTATCAGGTGTATAAGCTTCGGTGTCATAATTGCGACAGCAACAACTCCTACGGCAACTATGGCTAACAACATCTTCCTGTGCTTTATATCTTTTATCGCAAAGTAGACAATGAGCATGAGAAGTTCAATTGCACCGAAAAGCAATCCGCCTCTGGAGCCCGAGAGAACCATTGCTCCGAATGCGGCAAAAGGAACTATTATATACAAAAAGTTCTTTTTAGCCGCCATATAAAAGGCAAACGGCATTCCCAGCATCATTATGGTGCAGGCGTTATTTCTCCATTGGAAAGGAAGTACACCGGGATCGAGAATAAACTTATCGATGTTTTCGATATAATAAGCTATAATAGAAAATACAAGGTAGCATGTAACGACGATCATAATCTTGGAAAATCTCTCGTCCATATGCTCCGTATAGTTTTTTCCGGGACCTATGACTCCCCCGATAAATATGTATACCAGAACAATCAATATACCCAGACTGAAGATATAAGAAAGGTTTATCTTCGTCGTATACTCTTCAAAGGTCATGATACCCACACCGCCGAGTATTACTGCAACAGAAGTAATACACATCGGTAAAAGTAGCTTTCCCTTTCGGAAATCAAAAGACTTTCTGTATGCAATGATGTGGAACAGTACAGCAAACACGACAATCGGTATACCCCACAGATATTCCATATAGGCCTCGAAAGAGTTCTTATTTCTTATCGCAAACGATATCAAAAGAAGAGCCGGAAGAAGACATGAAACAATGTCATCCGACACTACCAGAATCGCGCAAACAAGGAAGCCCATGTATATGGAACCGGGCAATTCAATATTGAATAAAATGATGAGTGCAGACAATATAAATAGTATTATACTAAATATATCCCCCGCCAGGAACTTCCTGAGTTTAAAGAGTTTTGAGTTAAGCTTTGAATTATTATTTATATTAATCATAAAGCCATTATAGTACACATGCAAAAATTTTTCAAAACTTTTGTTATAAGTATTGATTTTTGTGATGAAAACTATATAATGTATTTAGCACTCAAAAGATAAGAGTGCTAAATTTATTGTATCTTATTTCTTAATGGAGGAATTTTATATGACACTTAAACCTGTATCAGACCGTGTAGTTCTCAAATCATTTGAGGCTGAAGAAACTACAAAGAGCGGTATTATTCTTGCTGCATCAGCACAGGAAAAACCAATGATGATGGAAGTTGTAGCAGTAGGCCCCGGAGGAATTGTAGACGGCAACGAAGTTAAGATGTTCGTAAAGAACGGCGACAAGGTTATTGTGGGTAAATACTCAGGTACAGAAATAAAACTTGACGATGAAGAATATACTATAGTTCGTCAGTCTGATATTCTTGCAATTGTAGAATAATTAAATTGTAGAATGATTTAAAGGAGATTTTATTCATGGCTAAACAGATTATTTACGGTGAAGAAGCTCGCAAAGCTCTACAGAACGGTATTGATAAACTTTCAGATACAGTTAAGATTACACTCGGACCTAAAGGTCGCAATGTAGTTCTTGACAGAAAATACGGCGCTCCGCTCATTACAAATGACGGTGTCACTATAGCCAAAGAGATTGAACTTGAAGATCCTTTTGAAAATATGGGAGCTCAGCTTGTTAAAGAAGTTGCAACAAAGACAACGGATGTTGCCGGTGACGGAACAACCACCGCTACCCTCCTCGCCCAGGCTCTGGTTCGCGAGGGTATGAGAAATGTTGCTGCCGGTGCAAACCCAATGGTAGTAAAGAAAGGTATCCAGGAAGCAGTAAATGCAGCTGTTGAAGCAGTTAAAGCAAACTCTAAGCCTGTTAATAACTCCGCTGATATAGCTCGTGTTGCCACAGTTTCTTCTGCAGATGAATTCATCGGCAACCTCATCTCAGAGGCTATGGAAAAGGTTACATCTGACGGTGTAATCACAATTGAAGAGGCAAAAACAGCAGAGACAACATGCGATGTTGTTGAGGGTATGCAGTTTGACAGAGGTTACATCTCACCTTACATGGCTACCGATACAGACAAGATGACCGCCGAGATTGAAGACGCTTACATCCTTATCACAGATAAGAAGATATCCAATATCCAGGAAATCCTTCCTCTCCTTGAGCAGATTCTCAAAATGGGCAAAAAGCTTGTTATCATTGCTGAGGATATCGAGGGCGAAGCTTTGGCCACTCTCCTCCTCAACAAACTCCGCGGCACATTCACCTGCGTTGCAGTAAAGGCACCGGGCTTCGGTGACAGACGTAAGGAAATGCTTCAGGATATCGCAATTCTCACAGGCGGTACTGTTATCACATCAGACCTCGGTCTTGAACTTACAGATACTCAGATAGATCAGCTCGGCCGTGCCGCTAAGGTTTCGATCTCCAAAGATAATACAATCATAGTAAACGGTGCAGGTGATTCCGACGCTATAAAGGCTCGTATAGGACAGATCAGATCACAGATAGAAATTACAACATCAGACTATGACAGAGAAAAACTCCAGGAGAGACTTGCAAAGCTTTCAGGCGGCGTTGCTGTTATCCATGTCGGTGCTGCTACTGAAACTGAGATGAAAGAGAAGAAGCTTCGTATAGAAGATGCTCTCGCAGCAACAAAAGCTGCTGTTGAAGAAGGTACTGTTGCAGGCGGCGGTGTTGCTCTTATCAATGCTATTCCGGCTGTCACAGAACTTCTTAATAAGACAGAAGACACAGATATGAAGACCGGTATAAAGATTGTACTTAAAGGCATCGAAGCACCGATCAGACAAATTGCTGCCAATGCAGGTCTTGAGGGTTCAGTTATCATTGATGCTATCATTAAGTCAAATAAGAAAGGATACGGATACAACTTTGCAACAGAAGAATATGTTGATATGTTTGAAGCCGGTATCCTTGATCCTACAAAGGTAACACGTTCAGCTCTCCAAAATGCATCCTCTGTTGCAGCTATGGTTCTAACAACAGAATCACTTGTTACAGATAAGCCGGATCCTGCTGCTGACGCGGCTGCTGCAGCTCAGGCTGCTGCCATGGCTTCACAGGGCGGTATGTATTAAGAATCCTATTAAAACTGTATTCAAAATTGCAGATAAAAAAAGGGGTCCGGATTTTATCCGGACCTTTTCCCTTTTAGTGACTAATCTGAACAACCGCAGCAGTCCATTTCATCTATGCAATTCGGCATTTCGGCGCGTTTCTTTTGCCCTATGTTCGGTGGAAAGAATTCGTCTACCGGGAACTTTATCTTCTTGAATACATCGCAAGGATCATCTGTATCACAGCTGCATTCCTTGCATGGAACAGCGAATTCATAAGTCGGAATAAGTATCTGTACATCGCGCTCAAGCTGAACTATTGAGAACAAACCAAGCGTAACAATTATGGATTGATTTATGTTATCCGGTATCACGAAATCCCCTTGAAATTGAGCTGCAACCGTAGCCGGAATACCCGGTATCGTCTGTCCCTGACAGCATCCTCTTCTCGTCGGCTGACATTTCTTTACATCCATGCAAATAGGATCTACACATTGAACCTTTGCTATCGGGTTTGTATTGCTTACGAGGAACTGTTCATCAAATTCTTCTGTCGCGAATTCACTTGAGAACACCTTCACCTTTCCGTCACTTCCGTAAAGAATCGCCTTCTTTGAAAAAGTTGCGAGACCTTCAACGGATGTCGGTGGTGTCAGCGGACTTGTATACGCATCAAACAATAGTTTAAAAAAGTAAGTAATGTCCACTGAATAAAAGCCTCTGTTAAACGGAACTTCCTCTACATCTACAAAGCAATTTATTACGTCGCAATTTCTGCACTTCACTGTAGAAGCCGTGTCGATTATCGCTTGACCTATGTTGGTAAAAGCAACCGGAAGGTCGGATATACAATCCTTGTCTGCGCAAGAATCATACACTCGTTTGCAATCTACACAAACAGCCTCTTTAATATCAGGCATACAATCTCCTCCTATATATAAACTTCAATATATCCTATGAAAAGATTGTTTTTATGGTGCAAAAATGTGTTGAACTTTTTATACTAATATGTTAATATATTGAGGTCGTAAAAACTATATATATGCTGATATGGCACAGGTGGTAGCGCACATCCTTGGTAAGGATGAGGTCACCGGTTCGAATCCGGTTATCAGCTCCAAAAAAGCAACTGTTTTCACAGTTGCTTTTTTTGTTTATATACAGCTTTTTCAAATACACGGGATTTAGATAACCGAATTTACTCTGTCGTTTATCTCCCTTACAAAATCCCTATCAAACTTTTCTACCTTACGGTCATATGTTATCAGGCCGTTTACTTCTCCCTCAACATCGGAGACCTGTGTATATACAGTTGCGGAAAGTCCCTTAGGTATGTTGGCTATAATCCTCTTCTCAAATAGCTTTTTGTAGCTCTTGCTCAACATGGACTTGGTCGGATACATATGATATCCGAATAAGGCAGTCGGATTAAACATGTGTCCAAGGGTAGGCTTACTGTATCCGCCGAATTCCGATAGCAAATAACACCTTTGATCCTTCGGGACATAAATAGGCGTAAAATAGATATGCTTGCTCACAAAATCTCCTCCGCCCTGGTCATGCCAGCCGCTGGTGGAATCAATTGTTCTTGTCGGGTCAAGCTCCCTTATTTTATCGGTTATTCTTTTTGAGTCAAACTGACCCCATCCCTCATTAAAAGGAACCCACATGGCTATGCATGTATGATTCTTTAATTGTTCTATAGTTCTGACGAGATCGACTTCATATTCTGCCCTGCTGTCGGCCGACTTTCTGCCAAAGAATCCCCTGTTTCTTGTATCCTTGAAATTTAAGCCCAGGAAAGGCAAGATGCCGATGCAGAAAAAGTTATATGTGTCTCCCCCGTTTACCATGTCCTGCCACACAAGCATGCCTATTCTGTCGCAGTGATAATACCATCGCGGAGACTCTATTTTGATATGTTTCCTTATCATATTGAAGCCCATATCTTTAAGCATTTGTATATCATATATCAAGGCCTCGTCTGTCGGAGCGGTAAGCATGCCGTCCGACCAATAACCCTGGTCAAGCACGCCGTTATGGAAATACGGCTTGTTGTTAAGTTTAAGGCGCATTATACCTTCTTCATCAGGCCCTACTTCAAACTTCCTCATTCCGAAATAAGAGGAAATACAATCCTTACCTGCCGATATGCTCAGGTCGTAAAGCTTTGGATTTTCCGGAGTCCAACATTCATAATCCGAAAGGCTGATTTCTATATGAGCACTTCCCTTTTTCACCTTCGCCCTGCCCTTCGCTTTTTCTTTTCCGTTTTCGAGCAC
>CAZIHW010000003.1:0-10978 GCA_964539045.1 uncultured Eubacteriales bacterium
CAAATTGACAAAGAGTTGTAGCATGTAGTAAAATATTTAGTACGCTAGGGACATGTGCATCAGTAAAGGAGTTTTGCAGGTGGAGAAAACGAACAAGGGCGAAAAGAAATTATTTGTACGCGGTTTTGTTTGCATCATTTCTGTTTGTATTGTCATTTTTGTTATGCTTTCTATTTACATGACTTCTCAAACCGAAAAAACAGTCTCAGAAGTCAGTGACATCTATCTCAAAGAGATAAGCAAACAGGTACAAGAAAAATTTTACACCGTAATAGATCTTCGTTTAGACCAGCTTGACGGAGTATACAAACGCACGCCGCCAAAGTCTGAAAATACCAGAGAAGAAAGACTCGAACAATTAAGGATCAGCGCCGAAGTAAGAGGATTTAGGGCACTTGGCTTCCTATCGGAAGATGGGGACTATGAATCCATATACGGTAAAAAAATAACTCTGGACAATAAAGAGCAAGCCATTGATTCTCTTAAAAATGACGGCAAGCTTATAACAAGTGGATATGATGCCGACGGTAAGGCCAGTCTTCTTATAGGTATAGAAGCAGCCTACGAGATGAGTGACGGAAATAAAAGCATATCTTTGATTGCCGCAATTCCTATGGAGTACCTTAACGATGCACTGTTTTTATTAAACGATGAAACTAAAATGCATTTTCATATCATTGACAGAGATGGCAAGATGATAGTTGAAGACCCGGAAGTAACTAACGGTAACTATTACTCTTATCTCTTGTCAGGTTACGATCCTTCTTCGAACGACTCCGAGAAGGAACTCATTAATGATATGAGAAATAAAATTACGGATGCCGACGATTTTTATTTCCCGCTAAATCATAACAGCGAAGAAAAGTATATATATACCACAATGCTTATTGGGGATTATGACGATTTGGACTGGTATCTTGTCTCTGTTATGCCCAAGACTTTGTTAAGCGAAACCATCGCTAAAATGGACTCCGAGCGCACTATAGCGACCATATTAGCCTTAGTTGTTATTATCATTGTTATGTTCGCCTTGTTCTATGTATATTATAAGATCAATGCCAGACAGTTACAGTTGCTGGCAGAAGCAAGAAAAGAGGCAGAACAGGCAAACCGTGCCAAGAGCGAATTCCTGTCCAGCATGAGCCATGATATACGTACTCCGATGAATGCAATTATCGGTATGACGGAAATTGCTATGCGCAATACTCATGATTCTAACCGTATAGTGGATTGCCTCAGAAAAATAACGCTGTCCAGCAAACATTTGCTTGGATTAATTAATGACGTTCTTGACATGTCTAAGATTGAGAGCGGTAAAATGGTGCTCAGTGAGCATACGACATCACTTAAGGGCTTGATGGAAGATATCGTAAATATGATTCAGCCTCAGCTAAAGGAGAAAAATCACCACTTTGATATATTCATAAGTAATATCATTTCAGAGGATGTCATTGCCGACAGCGTCAGAGTAAACCAGATCTTAATTAATCTTTTATCCAATGCAGTTAAGTATACTCCCGAAGATGGAAAAATTTACGTATACATGAATCAGGAACCGTCGCCGAAGGGTGATAATTATGTACGTACCAACTTCATTGTAAAAGATACAGGAATAGGTATGTCAGAGGAATTCCAGAAAAAGGTGTATGAAACATTTTCAAGAGAGGATACAGAGTATATCGAGCAAATAACAGGCACCGGTCTCGGAATGGCAATCACTAAGTCAATCGTTGATATCATGGGTGGTAGTATTGAGCTTCAGAGCGAACTGAACAAAGGAAGTGAATTCCATGTTACCCTTGATTTCGCTAAGAGTAATATGAAAGAAAGTGACTTGGTGCTTCCTGAATGGAATGTACTTGTAGTTGACGATCATGAGCAGTTGTGCTCCAGTGCTGTTTCCAACCTTGAGGAACTTGGAGTTCATGCCGAGTCGGCAACAGACGGAAATACAGCCCTGCAGATGATTATAGATAGGCATAATGAGGACAAAGATTTTAATTTTGTTCTTGTTGACTGGAAGATGCCGCAAATGGACGGAATAGAGCTGATACGCCAAATCCGTGACAAAGTGGGCAAAAACATCTCTATATTCCTTATTTCCGCATATGCATGGAGTGATGTGGAAGATGAACTTAATTCAGAATTTTTCGAAGGATTCATTCCGAAGCCACTGTTCAAATCCACATTGTATGAGCATTTAGGCCAATATGCTAATGATCAGGAGAGAATTGCAATGGCTCCTCAGGTCAATAATGTAGATTTTACAGGCAAACGGGTTCTCATGGCAGAAGACGTTGATATCAACTGGGAAATTGTAAATGAGATAATGTCTGATTACGGACTGGAACTTGAGCATGCGGAAAACGGCCAAAAGTGTGTTGATATGATGAAAGCTTCACAGGTTGGCTATTATGACGCAATCTTAATGGACATTCGTATGCCGGTTATGAACGGTTATGAGGCAACCAGAGCGATCCGAAAGCTTGACCGTGCAGATAATAAAATCCCGATCATCGCTTTGACTGCTAATGCATTCTCGAACGAGATACAGGAGTGCATAGACAACGGAATGGACGGATATCTTGCAAAACCGATTGATGTACAAAAGTGTATACGCATGCTGTCACGTTTTTTGACCTGATATAGAAGGAACTCTTCTTCAGAGCTATAATAAGCTTTCGGCATAGTAAGTTTTCAGTATAATAAAATCCCGCAGCCATTAATCGGGCTGCGGGATTTGTTTTATACTATCTTACTTCTCTTCCGGTCTTTGAATACTTAAATGCCTCCCTACAATAGGATGCATGATTGACAAACCATATAGCACATACAACAAGTGAAGGTAAGAATCCGATACCGAAAATAAGTGCACTTACAGCGAGTGCTATCGCAAGTGTTGAACATATTATATTCGTAGCACCGTAAGCCTTATATGCACACTTACCTATTAAAATTTTCTCGGCCTCGTCACAGCTGTCAACCCACTTCTTCTGAAACTTCATATCGTAAACTGAAGCTGTTTTTTCGGGATTTGCCTTTTTGGTAGCATCCACGCACTTTTGCTGAATCAGTATAGCCTCAATCAAAATTCCCAAAAAGGCTGCAATGCTGACAAAAAAGGGAATGATATTTTTTTCGTTCTGGAAAATTGAAAAGCCACCTGAATATGATGCTGCTATAAGAAAATACGATAAGATAAGTGCCGCATCGGCAATCCACATTGCAACACAAAGTTTTTCATCGGCTGTATCATAAACTTCCTCGTCCTCACCGTCCCATGCAGAAAGCAGATTGTTTGCCTTCTTATACAGCGAAACAGAAATGATCGGCATGATAATTGCTAAGGCCAACATAATCCATGGTGCTATACGCATCCCGAAAAATCCCGCGGCAGTTTTTATAACGCCTGACAGGGAATCCACCCCATATTTGGCTGAAAAAAATCCTATTCCGCCGCCTACTATAAAGGCTAAAATCATTATAAGTATAAACTTTGGCAGCGCCTTACGGTTAGCCATCTTAATCTCATTATTCTTGTCCATTTTCCACGTCCTCCTGTAAATAAAATACTTCCTCCACCGAGACTCCGCATACCTTTGCTATAGTCAGGGCAAGTGTAACAGACGGTGAATAGTCACCGCGCTCTATAAGACTTATCGTCTGTCTTGAAACACCGCACAGCCGTCCCATCTCCTGTTGATTGACATTCAATGCAGCTCTGCGTTCTTTCAATCGGTTTCGCAGTACCATAAGCTTCCTCCTTGCGACAATTTTAATTGTCTTTTCGACAACAATGATTGTCTTTTTGACAAATATATTTGTCATTTTCATTGTATTATAGCAAAAACAATATGTCAATACTAATTTGTTTCAACGTAAAAAGACCACCTCTCAGCAGGTGGTCTTGAATAATTATTTACCAGACTTCACATTGGTTTTGTTTCTTCGTCCGGCTTCACTTTTTTCGCCTGCGCAGCAGTATACTCTGCCATGGCTCTTGATTTCCAGGCAAATGACTCTGCCTTATCTCCTATCTGCTCATATGCCGCGGACAAATACTCCATCAACCTCTTTTTATCATTCGGCGGTATTTCAAATCCCGACCTGAGATAGCCCTCAACTGTACTTATGTATCGTTCCCACACTCCGCAAAACTGTGTGCCGGAAAATAGTTTTTCGGTCAATAATTCAATTTTACTCATATATTCACCCCTCAAAATATAATATGAGGGCAAAAAATAAAAAGTTACAACATATAATACACATATATAAATAAAAAATACATAAATAAAAAAAGCAGGTGGATTTAAAATAAATCTACCTGCTTTATGCACTTAAACTTATGCGTTATTACTGCTCTTCAACGGCGTAAACAGAAACCTTCTTACGATCCTTGCCGAGACGCTCAAATTTAACGCGTCCGTCAATCTTTGCGAAGAGTGTGTCATCTGAACCACGGCCAACATTGTTGCCCGGATGGATGTGTGTTCCTCTCTGCTTTACGAGAATGTTACCTGCGAGTACGAACTGGCCATCAGCTCTCTTAACACCGAGGCGTTTTGACTCTGAATCACGACCGTTACGGGTAGAACCCATACCTTTCTTATGTGCCATAGAAACTTACACTCCCTTCATTATTCAGCTGCTTCAGCCTTTTTAGCTTCAGTCTTTTTTGCTTCAGCTTTTTTTGGTTCAGTCTTAGCTGCTTCAGCCTTTTTTGTCGTCTTCTTAGCAGCCGGCTTTTCTTCTGTATTTGCTTTTGGTGCCTTTGCAGCCTTATCTGAAATCTTTACGATCTCAAGCTTTGTATACGGCTGTCTATGACCCATCTTGCGTTTCTCATTCTTCTTTGGTTTGTAGGTAAATACTACAACCTTCTTGCCCTTGCCGTTCTTTATTGCCTTTGCTTCAACAGTAGCACCCTTTATATAAGGAGCACCAACCTTGAGGCTTTTCTCAGAACCGACAGCAAGAACCTTTTCAAGTGTTACCTTAGCGTTTTCTTCTACATCGAGCTTCTCAACATAGATAACGTCGCCCTCGGAAACCTTGTACTGCTTTCCGCCTGTTTCAACAATAGCGTACATGTGTTCTTCATTCCTTTTATTAAGACTCGCTACGACGGGTGGAATCGTTTCTCTTCAAAGGGCAAAATCGCCCAACCCGGAATATGCGGCTTGAGTATTATAACACAGCCATGTCAAGTAGTCAACTAATTATTTATATATAAAGGGACGCCGAATATGGCGCCCCCTTGCACAAAATATTAAAGTTTGCCTAAAGCTTTCTTTCTCTGCTTGATTTTCTTCTTTGAGAAGAACTGCTTTTTGAGCTGTTTCTTTATTTTCTTCTTCATCTTTGTCTTGCGCTTAAGTTTTTTCGCCGCAGCACTGGCGAGCTTTGCTTCTTTTGCCGCATCAGCAGCCTGTTGTTGCTTAGCCTTCTTAGCCTCGGCCTTCTCAACGCGGGCATCATGCTTCTCCTGCTTTTTCTCGGCCTTGCGAAGCTTCTTTATCTCTCTTTTTGTGAGTTCAAGTTCCTGTGCCGGAGCCTCTCCCTCTCCTGATTCAATTATGAGTTTCTTCTTGCTCATTTTCAGAATCCTCCTCTATATTATCCGTCGATACATCGCCCAAGGGCTGTATTTCCTTTGCCACAATAAAACCTCTTATTAATATTACCAAACAACATACCACAAGCGCAAGGGAAAGAATTTGGGAAATACGTATATCTGTCCCGGCAATGTACAAACTGTCAGTACGAAGGCCCTCTACAACGGCCCTCTCCAGTCCGTACCATACACCATATGAAAGTACTATCTGGCCTTTGAATCTGCGGTACTTTGAGAACATTACATAGAGCAGTACAAATCCTATCAAACACCAAATTGATTCATACAGAAAAGTAGGATGTACACCCTTATAAGGATCAACCGTAAGTCCGTGACTCACCATAAATTCCTGATGATTTATAAGATACTCAGTTGTTTTTTCACTCAACATGCCCCACGGAAGATCCGTATTCACACCAAAGGCTTCCTGATTCGTAAAATTGCCCCATCGGCCTATTCCCTGACCGAGAAGAAATCCCACTGCTGCAAGGTCAAAAACGTCTTTTACATCTATCTTTCGGATTTTACAGGTTATATAGCCAACCAAAAGGGCTCCTATCACTCCGCCGTAAATTGCGAGGCCACCCTCGTTAATACGAAAAATGTGAGACGGATTTGCCAGATAGTACGGGGCATTAAAGATTATGTAGTAGGCCCTTGCGCCTACTATTCCGCCGAAAGTGCCGAAAATGACAGCGTCATAAAGGGCATCAACATCTATCTTTGCCTTCTTTGCAAGATGGGTTGCTGCGAAAAGAGCTAACAGATATCCGACAGCAATCAATACTCCGTACCACTTTACCGTAAACGACATGCTGCCGATATTGAACTCCGCAAATGTGGACGGAATACTAAAGCCCCTGTCGATGGCGTTAAAGTAAACTATCGTATAGTCACTCATTTTTATGCCTCCCTGATAATCGACAATGCACAGTTGCTGACATCGAGTTCTGATTTTAATCGCTCTTCAGCTTCTTCAACTGTGATGCTCTTGTAAATATCTATCTCGTCAAAGAGATGATATCCCTCAAACTCAGAAGCTACAAGCTCGTTTGCCAAGCCGTCAATATCGTTATAATCCATTATGGCCCTGCCGTAGTGCATCCTTCTGAATCTCTCGAATGCGTCCGGGTCTATGCCCTCGGATTTTACCCTCTTTATCTCATCTTTTATAGCCTGCGCAACTGCGGCCGGATCTTTACTCTCACCGGAAAACAAAATAGCTCTGTATCCAAAGCCCGCAAAATATTCCGAACCGAATCCGGTATTTATAAGGCCCTCCGAGAACAGCTTATCATAAAGCGGAGAAGTATCTCCGGCTATATATTCAAGGATTATAGAAGTTAATATCTTGTCCTTCAATGTAAGCTCAGTTGAAGCATCCTCTTTGAATCCCAAACAGAAAAGCGGCATTGAAACAGCAAGTTTTTCTTCAAAATACTCACTTACTATTTCATAAGGCTCACCGTAATCTGCGCGTTCTGTAACGATGCACTCCTTAGGCTCGAGGAATTTTTCAACAACCTCTAAAACCTCTTCCACGGTAGTATTACCCACACAGGCAAGCACCATATTACAGGGATTATAGAATGTATTGTAACATTTATAAAGCATGTCGGCCGTTATCTCGGCGATTGAGTCCACGGTTCCGGCTATATCAATATTTACAGGATGCCTGTGATATAGACATCGAAGGAGATTGAAAAGGACCTGCCACGACGGTTCGTCCTGATACATCCGTATCTCCTGTCCTATGATTCCCTGTTCCTTCTCAACCGTCTTTTGTGTGAAATACGGATGTTGAACAAAATCAAGAAGAATACCGAGGTTCTGCGCGAAGTTTGACGAGCAGGAAAAAAGATAACAAGTCTTGTCAAATGACGTATAAGCGTTCGCAGAAGCACCGGTCTTGGCGAAGCGTTCAAACGCATCAAGCTCTTCACTTTCAAACAGCTTGTGCTCAAGAAAATGCGCTGTTCCCTCAGGTATGGCCTCTGCCTCTTCACCCTGCTTTTTTATGAAGGTATCTATAGAGCCGTAGTTTGTTCCGAATATCGCATAAGAACTTGAATATCCTTTCTTAGGATAAACTAAAATCTTAAGACCTGTCTTATGATCAATCTCAAAATAAGAATCTCCGAGGAGGTCATTTTTTATCTCATGAATATTTACATTTTCCATATTATTACTCCTCGCCCTTAAGCATGAAAACAGTATCGAGAGTTACGGCTTTGGCGGCAGCTGCAATCTCCTCTTCGGTAACTTTTTCAAGTTTTGCTATTATTTCTTCCGGGGTCTCAAATACAGGCCTGCAGATCTGAGAGAACGCCCAGGCATCTATATCCTCGGGAGTATCGCATGTGGAGGAGAAGCTGTCCCGCATTGACAAAAGTGACGACTTTAAATCCTCTTTTGTAATATCACCTTCTGCAAGAGACTTCAGCTGATTCAGAATTTCTTTTTCAGCTATTTCAGCATTCTCACATTCAATTCCGCTCTGCACTATTATGATACCCTTCTGTCTGTATAACCTGGCGGAACAATAGTAGCAAAGGCTCATCTTCTCCCGGACATTCATGAACAATCTGGAGTAAGTTCCTCCTCCGAATATGTCAGTCATGATTCTGAGAACCGGATAGTTCTCCTCTAGATTCTGTACATTGCTTCCCGTGCGGAATCCCAGAACAAGTTTACCTTGATTAACCGGAAGCTCCTCCGTCACCCTCTTGACCGTTCCTGCGTTTTCTATAACCTCAGTATTTGAAACATCTATCTCCCTGCGGCAAACTCCGGCCTCGGACAGAAAACTTTTCAGCAACTCAGATATCTTTTCTACATCAACACTGCCGACAACATTGACTGCTATATAGCCTGTCTCCAGCACGTTCCTGTAAGCCTCATAAATACTGAGAGGAGTAAGCGCCTCGATGCCTTCTTTGGTTCCGTACATGTTGGCGCTGTATAATTCATCCTCGCACATTATCTCCTCACACCTGCGCAAGGCGTAAATGCGCTTATCATTTTTTTCACTTTCAAGGCGTTCTGTCATCAGCCTTTTTTCTCTTATCACTTCAGCCTCGTCAAAACCGTTTTCATCAACATGAGGCTTAAAAATGAGACCGAAAAGCAGTTTTGCGCAATCAAAATAGATATCTTCATCATCAAGCGCAAACTTATTATCAATCATAGTCATGGATAGCCTTAAAATGTGGTTATCACCGGCCTTTGCCACGGATGGGGTGAGCGTCGCCCCATATAACTCAGCAAGCTTTTTGTTAAGTTCTCTGTAGCTCGGGTACCGGGCGCACGACCTGTTCAATATATATGGGAGTATAGCGTTGTCAGAAACATCTTTTTTAAGTGGTAAAACTATATTGAAAGACAGTCTTCCCGTCTTAAACCTGTCGGTTTTGTAAGAATAAATCTTAACCCCGTTTGCTACATCGTAAATTTCGAATCGGTTATCCATATCGGCCTCCAAAACAAAGTATCAGTCATATATTTTACCATAAATAAAGTATTAAATAAACCCTTTACAGTCACTTGCTCGCTTTTATTTCATGAATTTTTTCTCCGTCGTCAAATCGGGCAGAAAAGCCGGCAATTGATGACGGCAGATTAGGAGACACGCTGAGTTTTCCGTATTTGAGCTTGATACCCAACATTTCTTCTATAACGGTGCGATAAAACCAACCCGCGGCTCCTGTATACTGCGTCCAGCCCGCTCTTCCGCAATAGGGCTCTACCGTATATACATCTCCGGCCATAGCAAATGGTTCCCCGAGGTATACCGAAGCGGTCTCATTCGAAGAGAACTTATTCACGGGATTCAGCGTAGAGAGTATTTCATATGCCGTATCCGGATTTCCGCTTCTGAGGAGAGCGAAAGCAAGCCATACTGCCGCATGTGTATATTGACCACCGTTTTCCCTTGTTCCCGGAGAATAAAAATTCACATATCCCGCAATTTTATCTTCCGGTGTAAGCGGGGGCCAGAACAGCCTTACAACACCGTGCTCCTTGTCATACAATCTGTACAAAGAACTTTGAAGCGCTTTTGAAACGCGGGCTGCTACAGGCATGCGGCACATCATGGCAAATGACTGGGGCAGGCTGTCTATTCTGTCCATCGGCGTACCGTCATCAAAGAATGCCCGAATATAATATTCTCCATTCCATGCATTTTCATCTACTGCCTGCTTCAGCTCTCTGCTTATCTCAGTAAGCTTGTGTGAATAATCCCTATCTCCCAAATAATCGGCAATTTCAGCATACGATTCCGTAACTATAGCGGCAAACATGGAAAGCCATACGCTCTCACCCTTGCCTTCCCTGCCAACCATAGAATATCCGTCGTTCCAATCACAGGATCCTATTTTCAGAAGCCCGTGCTCACCGTAGTTCAATGAACGGCTTATCGCTCTTTTACCATGTTCATAAAGAGAGAACCTTTTATCGCCTCTGTCATATCTTGCATACCGTTCGACCTCATTTTCCTTTAATACCTCACCCGTAAGGAAAGCTACCTTTATAGATAAAAAGCTTTTGTCGCCGCGCTCCCTCACAAACTTTGACAGGGCAAGCGGAAGCCACAGCATATCATCGCTGCACATGGTTCTGATGCCTCGGATTCCACCGTCCTGTTTCTCGAAATTGTGCCACCAATGAAGTACATCGCCCTCGGGAAATTGTACAGATGCGCATCTGATAATGAATTGCTTTGCAAGGTCGGGATCTGTAAGAGATATATTCATGGCATCCTGAAGTTGATCCCTGAACCCGAATGCACCCCCGCTTTGGTAAAAACCGCATCGCCCGAACATGCGTGAGTTTTTCATCTGCATAGGCAACCATGTGTTTATCATAACGTCAAGTGCTTTATCTCCGGTATCCACATTAAAAGCTCGTCTTATTTCAGGCGGCCTTGCATCAAAATCAGTCCCCAGAAAAACAGCTGCATTTTCACTTTTGGCAAAGCTCAACGAGAAAGTTATACTACCCGTATCCTTAGCCCCTATATCCATATTCTTGCCCACAAAAACGCAATTTTCGGCACAGGGCATAAGACTACCGTCATCGAAGTTTCCTGATAAAACCTGCAGGGCGTTACAACTCCAAAAATCCATACCGCAGTTTGCTATTCCGACAAAAGCATATCCTTTTATGCCCCACAAAGATTCGTTGGTCACAGTGATTCCGCTTTTATGGATTTCACCGGTTAAGAACTTAGACAGGGATCTGGATACACCCAATACCGGTTCGGTATAATATCCGATTTTGAATTCCGCTGAATCTGAATCGGTATTCTTTATATCAACACGCATTCTCTTAGTCATACCGCGTTTTGGCACAAATACCGTAACT
>CAZIHW010000004.1:0-10357 GCA_964539045.1 uncultured Eubacteriales bacterium
AGACTGTTGTTCCTTCACACTCTTTAATAACAACTCGAGCTCCTCGTTTACATCGAAAGAGCCCGGTGTCTTATTGCTATCGGGCATTGATAAATTCCTCCGAATTAAAATCTACTTTGCATATCTTCTGAAACTCTGCGTGCGGCTTCCCCACCTACAAATTTACTTGCGATGGCCTCACCGAATTTCACTGCGCTTCCGGGACCGTCCGCAGTTATGATATTGCCGTCAATCGTTACAGAAGCACCGGTGAACACGCTGCAGGCCAATGTTCTCTCAAATCCCGGAAAACAAGTCGCCTTTTTACCGTTTAGCATACCGAGATGCCCGAGTATGGACGGTGCGGCGCAGATAGCGCAGATAAGCCTGCCGTTGCTATAGCAGAATTCCAAAATCTGTCTCAAGCCATCGGATGCTTCCAGATTCTTTGTTCCGGGCATGCCACCCGGAAGTATAACAGCCTCTATATCATCATAGTTAACTTCATCTGCGAGCAAGTCCGCCTTAATTGTTATTCCGTGGGCTCCGGTTATGAGATAGTCCGGATTTTCTTCTATACATACGGATTTTACCTCAAGACCGCAACGTCTCAGTACATCTACCGGAGCTACTGCCTCTATCTCCTCAAAACCGTTAGCCAAAAACAAGTAAATCATAAGTATCTCCTCTCAGCCCAGCGTTATTCCTATATAGGCATTGTTCATTTTCTGCAATGCAACTCTTGCCATCTCATTTACGGCAAGGCACATGCCTACCCCGACTACCTTCTCATTCTGCGAATGTATAGGACTGTCAACAGGAAGATTCAATGTAAACTTCTCTGCTTCATCCTCCATAAGGAGCATGGTAAAGAGCTCTCCGGGATCTGAAAGGGTACACAGTTCTTTTACATACACGGTATCCTTGCCCATGTTGTATATGGCATATCCGTCGCTTGTGAAGGCTACGGATCCCGAGGTTGCATTGTGCTCGTACATTGCATATTTTATCGCCTTTTCTCCCCAGTTCATGAAGTCATTAAGGCCCAAAGCTGTCTGTCTGGTCTCAAAAATATTAAGGGAGAATGCATCTTTCAAATCAGGTTCGCAAGCCATAGCCTTCAGCTCGTCTCTCGTAAAGTAGGCGACACGCTTATAGAACTTCGTCTCATATCCGAATTTTTGATAATAGTCAAACAAGTAGTCTTCGGCAGGAACCAAAACAATAAAATCTATTTCCCGCTCACTTGCTATTTCTTCCGCTGCATGCAGAATCGCGCCCATATGACCCTGATTCCTGTAATTGGGGTGGGTTGAAGCAGCGTAGAAATAATAAGCGCTGTACGGTCTGCCCTGTATAACAAGCTGTGCCTCCAAAAGGAATGCGCACGAAACCGGAACGCCCTCCACCCTGGAAACCAAAGTATATCCGGGCTTGTACATCATATCAAAAAAGTTCTTTATATATTCATCGGAGTCGCTGAAAGCCATGCGCCACATGGCTGCGAGATTATCAAAATCACCCGCATTTGCAAAATCTACAACATGCTCCATAGTCAGTCTCCTTTCCAAAATCAAACCAATTGCGCTGTATACTTCGAGAGCAAAATCTCGGGTTTATAGGATTCCTTTGCCTTCCTTAGGCCCGGAATACCGAGATCCTCTTCTCTGTTAACGAGTTCGAAGGACGATATTGTATTCTTCGCGAACTCGCGGTTTATCATAGGATAAGCGCCTCTTATATCTGAAACGGCTTTTTCCACATGAGTGCAAAAAAGTTTCTCGGATATAGGTTCGCCGAAAGTGTATGCGATTATATCCCCTTGCACTCTTAGAATTCCGCCCTTAAAACCGAGCATATCAAAGTTATCCAAAGCCTTCTTAATAGCATAAAACTCATCATCTGTGCCCGTATCGGCCTTCTCTCCGTTTGTCATCATCCAATATGATGAAAACTCAAGACATTCCTTTGCATTGCCGGAGTTCATATTCTCATATGACCAATCAAAATTCGATTCGAAAAAAGAAATATGATTTCTCTTTCCATGGTACTTTTTTCCTTTTAACGTGGCCAAATCATCAACACGGTATATGTAATCAGCCATGTCGCGATTATCCGTAAAAGAGAACATTCCCGGCATCGACAATTCTATCTCCTGCTTTTGGGCCTCCGATATGCAATGTAGCTTTAATCCGTTTCCGGACTCACGGGCGAGTTCAATCATTTGTGCAAAGACCGCCTTTGGATTTTCTCCCCCGACGGGCAATGTATAACTATCGTCCGCCCTACATACTAATGAGCCGTTCACTTTTGCGATAGAACACTTATATGCTTCACACCACATAAATAAATTGCCGAAGCATGATTCAGAGCCCATCCTTCCGGAAAAATGCAAAGCCTCAGTTACCCACTCTCTGTCCTCCAGGGTCACAGCTTTAAAATCAAACATCGTCGGCACCGCCAAACAAATCAAGATCGACAAGTGCTTTTATGTCTTCTGATATTGACTCTATGCTTCTCGGCTCATCACCCCGGGAACAGCTGATTATCTTCCAACCGAGCTTGTCGGCGGCATAAAGACCGGCCTCCCGGCAAGCCTTGAGATAAGAAACATCCGCCTCGTGTACGTCCTTTTTGCCCTCATCGCCTTTGTATCTGTCGGTCATGAGCTTCTGCGATATCTCGACAGGCATGTCCAGGAAGATAACAAGGGACGGTTTAGGTATACCCATCTTGTTGTATTCGAAGTCCTCCAGCCAGGACAAATATTCATCCCACTGTGTCTTCGGAATCTTTGTCATTTGATGAGAAGCATTCGAAGTGGTATAACGGTCAGCCAATATAAGCTTTCCGTTGTCATAGTCATCCTTCCACTTGCTCTTAAAATTAGCGAACCTGTCCACTGCAAAGAAGGATGAAGCAACATATGCATTAACATCAGACGGATGTGTTCCGAAATCGCCGGCGAGATACATCTTCACCAAAGAGCTGGACGGAGAATCATAATCCGGCAGCTTTATCTGTTTTACAGATACACCTTTGTCCTCGAGATAAGCCTTTATGATCTCGGTCTGAGTTGATTTTCCGGATCCGTCCAGGCCCTCGATAACAATAAGTTTTTTCATAAATCTTCCTCGTTTTCAGCGTGTAGTCTACAATTATACACACTATGGTTATGCTTATAGTTTCAGCCTATAAACAAGCCTATAAAATAATAATAAAGCTAATATATAAAAATAAAATAAACAAAAGTACTATTTATTATAACAAAATTGATTTTTGTATACAAGGTTTTGCGAAAAAAACTATAAAAAAATGCCGAGCCCTGAAGGCTCGGCAAGATTTACGCGATAGCCGCTTTAAGTCCCATGCTTACGATAATCGCAGCATCTATGCGCATCATATCGCTTTCGGACAACGTTCCAATGTGTTCTCTGAGTCGTTTTTTGTCAAGGGTTCTCACCTGTTCCAGAAGTACAATTGAATCCTTAGCGAGGCCGCAGCACTCAGCATCAAGTTCGATGTGTGTAGGCAGCGACGCCTTAAGCTTCTGACTCGTTATGGCAGCTGCTATAACGGTAGGACTGAATTTATTTCCAACATCATTTTGAACTATAAGTACAGGACGAATTCCGCCCTGCTCCGAACCTATGACGGGACTCAAGTCGGCATAATATATATCCCCGCGTTTAACAGTCATTTTATCACTCTCCTGTTTTGTTGCGACAATATTATTCTTGCCTGTTTTTCCAAAAAATAATCACAGAACATAAAACAATATTTGAACAAGGTTGGAGACTTGCCGACCCTTTATATAATATGCCGAATAATCAATTAACGTTTATCTCGAAAATTCCTTATAGACATAGGAAATTCCATCGATCACATCCGTAGCGCAAAGCGATGCAATACCCTTTTTCCCTGACATGATCTCTGCGGATTTACCGTGAATAAATGCGCCTGCACAAGCGGATTCAAAGGCACCAACACCCTGCGCGCACAGCCCTGCAATAATACCCGTCAAAACATCCCCGCTGCCACCTTTTGCCAAAGCATTGGACCCGGACGAATTTATATAGAGATCTCCGTATTTTGATACAACAATTGTAGAAGCGCCCTTCAGCAATACGGTTACCCCATACTCAGAAGCAAAATCCTTTGCTGCACTGTATCTTGATACAAAGTCACTTCCCGGCTTAACTCCCGTGAGTCTTTCAAATTCTCCCGGATGAGGTGTGATAATAATCTCCGCCTCGGACTCTTTAAGAACGTCCTTATTGGCAGAGACTGCATTGATGGCATCAGCGTCAATAACCAAAGTGCCTTTTGCTCTTTTTATTATCTCGCAAACTGCCTCGACGGTAGCCTCTGAAAGTCCGAGTCCGCATCCGATAGCAACCACATTCGACTTTGTCATGAGCTCTGCGAGGGATTGCATATTATGCTCGCTGAGCATGAGGCTGCCGTCTTCCGTCTCATCAAGAGGGCATAGCATTGCTTCAACAGTATGTGAAGCCAAAGAAGCATAAGCCGATGACGGGAAAGCAACTGTTGTAAGCCCTGCCCCTGATTTTACACAGGCTGAGGAACACAAGCATGCTGCCCCGGGCATATTTCTACTGCCTGTTATGCACAAAACACGACCGAAATCGTTCTTGTGGCAATCGTACGGCCTCATTGGCAATACCGAGCACAAGTCATCACCGAAAATCGTTGTAATTACGGGATTTTCCGAAGCCAAAGCAGCCTCACTTATGCCTATGTCAAGTACTTTTACTTTACAGCAAGCCATTCTAGCCGGAACAAGGACATGCGCAGGCTTTAAAGTGCTTATAGCTAAGGTGAGATCGGCATTAATACAATCTCTGCAAACCTCTCCCGTATCAGTATTCACCCCGCTCGGTACATCAACTGCCACCACAAGGGCCTTGGAGCGGTTTATCAAGGAGAAAACCTCGGCGCAAACCGGATTCGGTTCACCGTGGAATCCTATTCCGAATATGCAGTCAACTATGACATCGGCATTTTCAATGGCGGTTTGCGCCCCCGCTTGCTCCCTGTCATAACGTATCATTTTTACTTCGGCGGATACCGCCTTTGTATACATCTCAACGGCATCCGGAGCAACCGGGGCTCCAAGCCCCAAAACTACCTGAACGTTATATCCGTTTTCTTTAAGTTTTCTGGCTATAACAAATCCGTCTCCGCCGTTCTTTCCCTTTCCGCATACAACACAGACTTTAACAAGTCTGACGGGATCGTCTATATGAGAAAATCTCTCATTTATAAAACTCATGGTCTGTTTGGCACAGGCAGAACCCGCATTTTCCATAAGACGTATAAACCTGGTTCCTATCTCATTTTCCCGCTCCTCAACGCGCCTTATCTCATCAGCAGTATAAACTTTCATAACCGGCCCTCCGAATTATTCTTCCCAGGCTATAACAACCGCCTGAGCTGTAGTTTTATCATGTGTAATACTCAAATCAAAATTCAATCTTCCCGCAGCCTCCAAAGCACTTCCGGAAAGCTCAAAATACGGTTTACCCAGTTCGTTGTGCAACACTCTTATATCGCTCCAGGCAAGGCCTCTCATCCCCGTACCCAAAGCTTTTGAGAATGCTTCCTTGGCACAAAACGCCCCTGCTATACTTTCGGGCTTCATGCCGTGCCCCGCATAGTATTCAAGTTCTTTCTCACTGAACAAAGTTTTGCAAAAACGATCCTTTTCCATAGACTTTTTTATTCTGTCTATCTCCACTATATCTGTACCAATCTTAAAATTCACGAACACACCTGCTTTTCAGTTACTCTTTTTCAGACACTTAGTCTGACGGCACCAACAATATCGTTCTCCGTTGATATCGCGTCCCGTCGAGCCGATACCACGAGTTAAATTCAACATTACGTGCTATATTATAACATAATTATTAAAAAAAAACCGAAATTGGTTGAAATAGCTCAACCTACATGTTAAAATACTTCCCGTATTAAAATTTAACTAAGGTGCATTGACGGAAAGAGTAAGTTTGAAAATACCTTTTAAGAGAGTGTCGGTCATCGGCTGAAAGCCGACGCAAAGGATGCAAACCGAAGTTCACTCCCGAGCACTTTACGTATGCCCCACG
Organism: uncultured Eubacteriales bacterium; assembly: GCA_964539045.1. Lineage (GTDB taxonomy): Bacteria > Bacillota > Clostridia > Oscillospirales > Acutalibacteraceae > UBA1227. Next base: position 6,108 of record CAZIHW010000004.1, read on the forward strand.
AACGGGGTTCTTGAGTGCCCGTACATTTGTAACGGGAATTTGGGTGGTACCGCGGAGTTCTTACTTCGTCCCTTATTTCAGGGGCGGAGTTTTTTTACGCCCGGAAAGGAAAGATAACAATGAGACAGCAACTTGAAGAAATTCGAAAAAATGCCGAAGCGGTTCTCAAAGAAGTACCGTCTCTCGAAGAGCTTGATGCTATAAGAATCAAGTATCTTGGTAAAAAAGGTGAAGTGACCGCTGTATTAAAGCAAATGGGAGCCCTTACGCCGGAGGAACGTCCGGTAATCGGTCAGATTGCAAATGAAGTAAGGGAATACATTGCAAAAGAGATAGACGAAAAGGCAGCACAGCTTAAAGCAGCACAGCAGGAAAAGAAACTTGCTCTTGAAACGATCGACGTTACATTGCCGGGTACATCGGTAGAATTGGGACACAGACATCCCCTCTCTATCGTACTCGACGAAGTAAAGGAAATATTCCAGGGCATGGGCTTTGATATCGCAGAGGGACCTGAAGTTGAGTGGGATTATTACAACTTTGAAGCACTGAATCTCCCGCCTGATCATCCTGCCCGTGACACACAGGACACATTCTATATCACGGAGAAGATGCTCCTTAGAACACAAACTTCTCCGGTGCAGATTCGTGTTATGGAAAAAACACAACCGCCTATCAGAATCATAGCACCCGGCCGCGTTTACAGGTCAGATGCAGTTGATGCTACACACTCTCCTCTATTCCACCAGATAGAGGGACTCGTGGTAGACGAAGGTATAACAATGTCAGACCTCAAGGGAACTCTTGATACATGGGCCAAAAAGCTCTACGGACCTGATACAAAGACCCGTCTCCGTCCACATCATTTCCCGTTTACCGAGCCTTCATGCGAAGTTGATATATCATGCTTCAAATGCGGCGGTGTGGGTTGCCCGATGTGTAAAGGCGAAGGCTGGATTGAGATTCTCGGCGGCGGTATGGTTCACCCTAAGGTTCTCAAAAACGGCGGTGTTGACCCTGAAAAATACTCCGGCTTTGCTTTCGGCATAGGCCTTGAACGTATAGTTATGTTTAGATTCGGTCTCGATGATATGCGTATGCTCTATGAAAATGACATGCGCTTCCTCGAGCAGTTTTAAGGAGGTGTGAGGTATGAATTTATCAAAAAGATGGCTTGCAGACTTTGTTGATATAGATGTGAGCGACAGAGATTACGCAGAAGACCTCACCATTTCCGGTTCAAAGGTTGAATCCTATGAACATGAGGGTGCAGAGCTTCAGAACATAGTTGTAGGTAAAGTTGAATCCCTCGAGCGCCATCCCGATTCAGATCACCTGTGGGTTTGCCGGATAGACGTGGGTGCCGACGAAAAAATTCAAATAGTAACGGGCGCACAAAATCTGAATGCAGGTGACTATGTTCCGGTAGCTTTGAACAAGTCGGTAGTTGCAGGCGGACATAAGATAACCACAGGCAAACTCCGCGGCGTAAAATCAGAGGGTATGATGTGTTCACTCGGAGAGCTCGGACTTACCGCACATGACTTCCCGTATGCCATAGAGGATGGTATTTTTGTACTCGGCGATGACTGCGACAAGACCCTCGGTATGGATATACATGAGGCTATAGGTCTGAATGATACCGTTGTTGAGTTTGAAATAACATCCAACAGACCTGATTGTCTTTCTGTCATAGGTCTCGCAAGGGAGACAGCAGCAACTTACAATGTACCGCTTAAGCTCCATACTCCTGAGGTTAAACCGGGCGTTGAGGATGTAAATGATTATCTCAAGGTTGATATAGAAGCACCGGACAAATGCTACAGATATGTAGGTGCTGTTGTAAAGAATGTAAGAGTTGCTCCGTCTCCGAGATGGATGCGTGAGCGCCTCCGTGCCTGCGGTGTAAGACCTATAAACAACATAGTAGATATCACAAACTATGTAATGCTTGAATACGGCCAGCCGATGCATGCCTTCGACCTCAGATACTTAGAAGGAAATCATGTTATAGTAAGAAATGCGCGCGCCGGTGAAACAATCACAACACTCGACGGAGAAGAACGCTCCCTCACAGAAGAGATGATGGTTATCGCCGATGCAAATAAGCCTGTAGCTGTTGCCGGTGTAATGGGCGGAGAATACTCGGGAATCATGGATGACACAAATACTATAGTGTTCGAGTCAGCATGCTTCAACGGACCTGCAGTAAGACGTGCAGCAAAGGGTCTCGGCATGAGAACAGAGGCCTCAGCACGTTTTGAGAAGCAGCTCAATCCCGATGATTGCGACATTTGCCTTGCACGGGCACTTGAGCTTGTACAGATGCTTGACGCGGGCGATGTAATAAACGGAACAGTTGACTGCTACAAAACACCAAAGCAGCCTGTTACACTTCCGTTTGATCCGGAATGGACAAACAAGTTTATCGGTATAGACCTGTCGGCAGACGAACAAAAAGCAATTCTGGAAAAGATAGGTTTTACAGTCGAGAACGGAATCGTAACCGCTCCGGCATTCAGAATTGATATAGAGCATCAAGCCGACCTCTCGGAAGAAGTTGCACGTTTTTACGGCTACAACAATATCCCTGACAGAGAACTCCACGGCGTAGCCAAAGCGGGACTTACACCCAGCCAATCATTTGCAAAACTCATGGAAAATACAATGATGAGTTGCGGACTTTCAGAGATACAGACATTCTCATTCATAAGTCCAAAGGCTTATGATAAGATTTGTCTGCCTGAGGATTCCAAACTTCGTGACTGTGTTGTCATCTCTAATCCACTCGGTGAGGATACCAGTGTTATGAGAACAACAGCAATTCCTTCAATGCTTGAAGTGTTAGCAAGGAACTACAACAACAGAAACGAAAAAGTTAAGATGTACGAACTCGCAACAACATACAAGTCCAACGGACTCGAAGAGCTCCCGGACGAAAACCGTCAGCTCGTTATGGGTATGTATGGAAAAGACGTAGACTTCTTCGCACTCAAGGGTGTTGTTGAGAAGCTTCTCAAGATTTGCGGAGTTGAGGAATATGATGTAAGTCCTGAAAAATCATGTCCTGTATTCCACCCGGGAAGAACCGCACGAATTACAGTAAATGACAAGGATGTTGCTATGCTCGGAGAAGTACATCCCAAGGTTCTCGGTAACTATGATATTGGCACACGTGCTTACATTGCCACGGTAGATGCAGAATATCTCTTTGAGATAAAGAACCTCACAAGGGTTTATAAGCCTCTGCCGAAATATCCTGCTACAACAAGAGACCTTGCTTTCGTAGTTGATGCAGATACTCCTGTATTGAAGCTCGAGAAGGAAATCAAACTCGCTTCAGGAAAAATTCTTGAAAACATAGACCTCTTCGATGTATATCAGGGCAATCAGGTTGGAGAGAATAAGAAGAGTGTTGCTTTCAACCTCAGATTCCGCTCCTCAGAGAGGACTCTCACCGATGAAGAATGCACAAATGCTGTAAATAAAGCGATAAAAGCTGTGGAGAAAATCGGAGCAGTCCTGCGTGGATAGGATTACGCCTTTACAGGGTGCCAAAAAATTTAGATTGTTTTATTAACATATATGGTATATAATGATTTGTATGAATTTGTTGGAGGTGGACTATCGTGACTGATAAAACCATACAGTTTTCTATAAAAGAAGACTCTGACGCAGAAATGAAACAGATTTTGGGTGAGGTGTATGATGCTCTTCAGGAAAAAGGTTATAACCCTATTAGCCAGATAGTTGGTTATATCCTCTCCGAGGACCCGACCTATATCACCACACACAACAATGCCCGCAGTCTTATCAGACGAATAGACAGAGATGAACTCCTTCAAACACTTGTAAGTGAGTTCTTGAAAGGATGAATAAACAGTGGCTGCTAAAAAGGGAAAGAAATTTCTCACCTATAAGGGAAAGCCTTTAGTTCGCAACGGCAACACTCTTTATTATGGCAATATGTATGATCCCTATGTTGTTATGCTCACCATAAAGAGCACAAAGGAACAGGGTGACATGACTATCGCAGATAAAGTTTCGGTTCAGCTTATATCAACGGACATGGATTTAAGTCCCAGAAACCGCATAATAAAGACAAGCGAAAAGAGCGGTCTGTACCCTGCTATGGATATTGGATCGATTTGGCTTGAGCGTGCTTTAAAAGCGTAAAAATGTTGAATAATTGACATTGTAAAACGGTATAGTTAAACGGTATAGCTAAAAGCTATACCGTTTTTCTTTTT
>CAZIHW010000005.1:0-1880 GCA_964539045.1 uncultured Eubacteriales bacterium
AATCTTGATGATAAAAGATATATCCGTGAGATGGTAAAGGGTCTTGACGACGGTTATGTGCTTTTAGGTCATTCTTTTTGGAATGAAAAGTTTGCAGATAAGTTTATTGAGCTTGTGCAGGCGGACAGAACAGAAGGCAAGTACAGCAATGCTTTTTGGGAATGGCTTGTGAAGGATAACATCAATATCTTGCCCGGGATGTATTTTAAGCAGTACATAAAGGGAGCAGTGGTTGAATTTGATTATTTTGATCAGTTGCGCCGCTTTGACAGTGCATACGTGAAGAATACTCAGAGCAAAATTATTGAAAATATAACCAAGGTGTTCAACTGTTCTGAGTCCGATATATATGATTTCAGAAGTATATCCGAGGGACTTACCAATACATCTTTCATTTTCAGAATCGGAGAGACCGACTATATATACCGACATCCGGGAGACGGTACTGAAAATATAATAAGCCGAAAGAACGAAAAGAGTTCTTTGGAGATAGCTAAAAAGTGGCAGATAGACCCTACCTACGTTTATATGGATGTAAAAGAGGGCTGGAAGGTATCAAAGTTTATCTCACAATTCAGGGAACCTGACTACAATGATTTTGAGGACTCTAAAAAGGTTTTGAATGTTCTTAAGAAACTTCATAAGCTTCCGATAGCAGTGGAATACGGTCTTAACCCGTGGGAAGACGCAATGGAGATAGAAAAGCTTTTGAAAAAGACTGCACCGGAGCGGTTGGAAGGCATTGATACGTTAAGAGAAAAGGTAAGAACACTCTATTATGCTACCGTGGGCGATGATATAGAAAAGTGTTTCTGTCACGGAGATACGTACAAGCCTAATTGGATGATTCGCGAAAGCGGGGAGGTTATTCTCATAGATTGGGAGTATTCAGGTTATTCCGACCCCGGTATTGATGTAGGTTACTACATAGTGGATGCGATGTATGATTTTGACACCGCAAAGAGGTTCATTCGTGAATATCTCGGTGATGATTATTCCAAAGAACATGAATTTCACTTTTTGGCGTATACTTCTCTTATAGCCTACTATTGGTATGTTTGGGCATTATACAGAGAGTCTTGCGGAGCCAATATGGGCGATGCACTTGAAAATTGGCATACGATGGCACAAAAATATGCTGATTATCTTATTGGTGATAAATTATGAAAATTACTGTTATCGGCGGAGGCAACATAGGGACCTTAATGGCGGCAGAACTCGCAGCCGGGGGTCATGATACCACTATGTATACCTCCAAACCGGATAGGTGGCAAAAAGAAATAAGTGTTTACAATAACGATGACGAATTTGTACTTTGCGGTACCTTATCCAATGTGACGAACGATCTGAAAAGAGCTGTGGACGGAGCGGAAGTTGTTTTTATAACAGTTCCGGCTGAGTGCTTTAATTCTCTATCTGATGATCTGGAACCTTTTGTGGTTGCCGGACAGATGATAGGGGTTGTGCCCGGAGCCGGCGGCGCTGAGTTTGCATTTGAATCCTTAACTCGGAAGGGCTGCATACTTTTCGGTTTGCAAAGGGTTCATAGTATAGCCCGTCTTAAGGAGTACGGAAAATCGGTATTTATGTTAGGCAGAAAAGGACGTTTGGAGATAGCATCTATACCGTCCGAAAAGGCGACAGAACTCTGTACTTTGGTTGAAGGCTTTTTTAACATACCGTGTAAGGCTCTGCCGAATTACCTGTCCGTTACCTTAACTCCTTCGAATCCTATTTTGCACACGACGAGACTTTATTCTATGTTTAAGGATTATGAGCCGGGACGTGTATATCCCAAGAATTTCTTATTCTATGAAGAGTGGAATGATGATTCTTCGGACATGCTGTTCAGATGTGATTCTGAACTTCAAAATCTCTGT
>CAZIHW010000006.1:0-2536 GCA_964539045.1 uncultured Eubacteriales bacterium
CGGGATTTTAGGCATTAGAACGGTGTATGCAGGACTTACTATCCCATCACACGGAGAGATGCCGTTTGCGCCTTGCCACATTCTCATGGAGTTGTAGACCATATCACCCGTCAGGACAACCTTATAGTTGCTTTTGTCTTCACTTGAGTTGTCTTTACCTTCAATTTCAGAACGAGGCATGACGCCATCTTTCATAGTGACAGAAAGCAGCTCCATATCAGAATCTCCGCGCTGATTTCTTTCTGCGTATATGTCACCGATACGGTATTGTTTGTACGGCTCATCAAAGCCCGGAAAGCGGAGTTTCGGACGCTTTTCGAGACCGTTACTTGAGGTCTATTTTACGGACTGATTTCCGCATGAACTCAAAGTAAAATCCCTTGCGGTAGCAGAGGTTTTCCGCTACTGCAAGGGATTTCGTCTGTCATATAGCTATTTCTGCATACTTGATCAGAAGTATAAAAGAGGACTCAATCATCAAATTCTTTCGCAGATTGATGATAGCTATAAATGCAATCTCGGCTCGGTATGTACAATTGTTGGAGGTGGAACGCCCGACACCCTTCACGCTGAATATTGGGGAAATACAGTAGAATGGTTTACTCCCTCAGAAATCGGAAAAACAAAATATGTCAGCAGCAGTGTTCGTAAGTTAAGTGATGTGGGTCTGAATAACTCATCTGCAAAGCTTCTTCCTATCGGGACGGTATTATTAACAACTCGTGCTACCTTGGGTGAGATGTCCATTGCAAAAAGAGAGTGCTGCACCAATCAGGGGTTTCAATCGCTGGTTCCTTACCAAGATCGAGTTTCTTCCGAATACCTGTATTATTTGCAAATCATCATCAAGCCTTGGTGCGAAAAGTACGCATCCGGCAACACATTCCGAGAAATAAGCAAGTCAGATCTGTCAGACTGTATTATTACCGTCCCGGAAACGGCAAGGCAGGAAGAGATTGTAAGGCTATTAAGCTCCATTGATTTACTAATAAACGCAGAAGAAAACGTGGCACTGTCCTTAACTAAAATGCGGAATGGCTTGTTGCAGCAGCTCTTCATATAAAGAGCTGCTGCACATAACCATCTTTCATATTAACAAGAAACTCGTATTCTTTTTGAGCAGCTTGCAGACGAGCCTCTACCTTATCAAGAACATCCGCATATAGAAGCTGCTTTGCATGGTCTGGAAACATTACCGGAATCCCCATAAGTAAATCGTCAGTCATAGATACTCGGTCATGGCGAACTCCCTGTGAACCGTTGTCGTAAATGTATCTGTGCCAAGCATCGCTCCTAAAGTACCATGCGAGATAGGAAGGGTTAATATCCGCTTGAAGTACAAGGCAAGTGTAGAGAGGTGAAATGATACCCCTTTCGTTGAGGGTGTACCTATTGAACGGTCCGTATGGCGCGGTGTTTGACTTTCTCGGATTGTAAACAAAATCTCCCTCTTCGATAACATAGTAATTTGCGGTATTTCCATCGACTGCAATATCTTTGTCAAAGAAGTCACGCTGAGGAATTAGTCCGTATTCAGCGGAGTTAGTTATCACATTCTTCACCATTCCGTTTGTGTTCCGGCGCAACACTTTTTTGAAAACATCACCTAACCGAACACAAGTCCACTCTGTACAATCCTGAGTGATAGACTGACGGAAAATATGCTGCATGACACCTCTTTTATACTTCTTGAGGTTATCTACAAGCGACTGCTGTGCTGCTATCCGACGTTCCAAAGCAATAAGGAAGTCTGCTATCTTTCTTTGCTCATCCGCACCCTCCGGCAGGAAATGTTTCGTATTAAAAAACTCTTCGGTAGGAACATTCAAAAGACCATGATTTCTTGCACCTTCGGCGGAAATCATGTATATTTCTCGATACCATTTTAGGGAGTCAAAATAAGCTTTCATAAAGTCGCTGTCATGCCTTTTGAGTGCAAAACATATGTAAAGCGTCGATAAAGCTCCCATTTGGTAACGATCCAAACGCTTGATAGAGCCAAAGTCGTAACCTACGGAATAGCTCTTGTTGTATGCAAACTCGCCATTTTTAAGCAGATAATACCCGCTCATATCTTTGCTGGCAACAGTCTTATTAAAGTAGCTCACCTGATCAACAAGACCGTCTTTAGATGAGATGGTTAGTGGAAGATCGGTTTCGTTTTTACCGTTCTTTCGTGTTATACGATCTGCAAAGTCAGATAGCTTCTCAGTTTTCCACGGCTCATCAAAGCCCGGAAAGCGAAGTTTCGGACGCTTTTCGAGATTGTTACTTGAGGCCTATTTTACGGGCTTATCTCTGCATGAACTCAAAGTAAAATCCCTTGCGGTAGCAGAGGTTTTCCGCTACTGCAAGGGATTTCGTCTGTCATATAGCTATTTCTGCATACTTGATCAGAAGTATAAAAGAGGTGTCGTTCGAGAACTCCTGACGCCAGAGTTGTGTAAGTTAAAGGAAGTATCATGGACTGCTGCAAAGATTGGTGATCTCGGCAAGTTTATAAAAGGAGCATCTCTATCAAAAGCAGATATTTCCA
>CAZIHW010000007.1:0-12384 GCA_964539045.1 uncultured Eubacteriales bacterium
TTCTTATAAAGGCCGTCTCCGATACGCTCCGAGTGTCCCATCTTACCGAATATCCTTCCGTCAGGTGACAAGAGTCCTTCAACAGCAAAGACAGAACCGTTTGGATTGTAAGCGATATCATAAGTGGGATTACCTTCAAGATCAACATATTGAGTAAGTATCTGACCGTTCTCGGCAAGCTTCAAAAGCAAGTCCTTGTCAGCCAGAAGTCGTCCTTCTCCATGTGATATCGGAACAGTGTATACATCGTTTGTTTTTGCATATTTAAGCCAAGGCGACTTGTTTGAGCAAACCCTTGTCCTTACAAGCTTCGATTGGTGTCTTGATATCGTGTTATATGTCAGCGTAGGACATTTTTCATCTGTATCAATTATCTTTCCGTAAGGTACAAGTCCGAGCTTTATGAGAGCCTGGAATCCGTTACAAATACCGCCCATAAGTCCGTCTCTGTTTTCAATGAGATCTGTTATGGCTTCTTTTATCTCCGGATTTCTGAGGAAAGATGTTATGAACTTTCCTGAGCCGTCAGGCTCGTCGCCGCCGGAAAATCCTCCCGGCAAAAATACTATTTGCGATTCTTTGACCTTTGCGGCAAAGTCATCTACCGATTTTGCTATAGCGTCTGCAGAGAGATTGTTTATAACAAATATCTCGGTTTCCGCTCCGGCCTTTTCAAATCTTTTAGCGGTATCATACTCGCAATTTGTTCCCGGGAATACAGGTATCAATACCTTTGGTTTTGATACCTTAAGTTTACACGAATGAATCTCATCAGCTTCAAATTCGAATGCGGGAATATCACTTTCATCTGATTCTACCTTACATGGGAACACTGACTCCAGCTTGTTCTCAGATGCAATCTCAAGTTCATCAAGAGATACCTTATCCCCTGACATCTCTATGCAGCTTTCAGCAGTGGTTTTACCGAGTATGTCTACAGTGATAAGATTGCAATCATCATATACACAATCCTCAGGAAGCTCGACGTCCCCGTCTATCTCGACTACAAATGCACCATAGTTATAACCAAACAACATATCTATAGATATATCGTTATCGTACTTGAAACCGATACCGTTTCCTATGCACATCTTATATACAGCTTCGGCTATTCCGCCATAGGTCGGAGTATATACAGCGACTGCTCTCTTATACTCTATCAGCTTTGAAACAAAGGCATATGCCTCTTTCAGGCTTTCCGGCGTAGGAACTCCGAACTCATCATATGAGGGTCGGATCAATGCAACATTATGTCCCGGCTTTTTAAACTCATTGGAAATGATTCTTGAAAGCTTATCTGTTGTTACAGCAAAAGACACGAGCGTCGGCGGAACATCCAGGTTTTCAAATGAACCCGACATAGAATCTTTTCCGCCGATGGCGGCGCATCCCAAATCCAGCTGTGCCCTGTATGCACCGAGTAGAGCCGCCAGGGGCTTGCCCCAACGCTCGGGTGTCTTTCCGGGCTTTTCAAAATACTCCTGGAAAGTGAGATATACATCTTCAAATGTAGCACCGGTCGCTATAAGCTTAGACACGGACTCAACAACGGCAAGATAGGCTCCGTGATATTGATCCTTCTCCGTTATAAAAGGATTGTATCCATAAGCCATGATAGAAACGGTGTCCGTATCTCCGGATTCAACGGAGATCTTATTTACCATCGCCTGAATAGGCGTTTTCTGATTCTTTCCACCGAAAGGCATGAGTACCGTACCTGCGCCTATGGTAGAGTCAAATCTCTCACAAAGTCCTCTCTTATCGCAAACATTTAAATCGCTTACAAGAGAAACATAATTATCATGGAATGAACCTTTGACAGAACGTCCGAAGCTCTCCTGCGGCAATGTATGTATGTCTATGTGCTTTTCAGCGCCGTTCGAATTCAGGAAATCACGGGAAATATTTACTATAGTCTTTCCCTTCCAGGTCATCTCAAGATAAGGCTTTTCGGTAACTTTAGCTACTATGCATGCCTCCAGGTTTTCCCTGCCTGATAACTCTATAAATCTCTGGGCGTCTTCAGGTGCTACAACAACTGCCATCCTCTCCTGGGATTCGGATATGGCAAGTTCTGTTCCGTCAAGTCCCTCATACTTCTTCGGTACGGCATCAAGTGATATCTTAAGTCCGTCAGCAAGCTCACCTATAGCTACGGAAACACCACCTGCGCCGAAGTCGTTGCATCTCTTTATGAGGCGTGAAGCTTCGGGATTTCTGAAAAGTCTCTGAAGCTTTCTCTCCTCAGGCGCATTACCCTTTTGTACCTCTGCTCCGCATGTGTCAAGAGAAGACAGATTGTGTGACTTTGAAGATCCGGTAGCACCGCCGCATCCGTCACGTCCCGTGCGTCCTCCGAGCAGGATAACTATATCACCCGGTGCAGGAACTTCTCTTCTGACATTTTCGGCAGGAGTGGCTGCCACAACAGCACCTATCTCCATCCTCTTTGCGGCATATCCGTCATGGTAAAGCTCATCAACCATACCTGTGGCAAGTCCTATCTGGTTACCATATGAAGAATATCCTGCAGCGGCAGTAGTAACCAGTTTTCTCTGCGGAAGCTTACCGCTCATTGTCTCTGAAAGCGGTTTTGTAGGATCTGCGGCTCCCGTAACACGCATCGCACCGTAAACATACGAGCGTCCGGAAAGCGGATCCCTGATAGCACCGCCTATACATGTAGCGGCGCCGCCGAAAGGCTCTATTTCCGTAGGATGGTTGTGCGTTTCATTCTTGAAAAGGAGAAGCCAATCCTCTTCCTTTCCGTCATGATTTATTTTCATCTTTACGGTACAGGCATTAATTTCCTCTGACTCATCGAGCTTTTGAAGCTTCCCATTTGCCTTAAGTACCTTTGCAGCCAAAGTGCCTATGTCCATGAGATTTATAGGCTTAGTTCTTCCGAGCTTTTCCCTGTCCGCAATATAGCTGTCATATGCTTCTTTCAGGAAATCATCCTCAAATTTAACCGAGTCGATCGTTGTGAGAAAGGTTGTATGACGACAATGATCCGACCAATATGTATCTATCATTCTGATTTCGGTTATGGTAGGATCCCTGTCCTCGTTCTTAAAGTAGTCCTGACAGAACCTGATGTCATCAAGGTCCATAGCAAGACCTTTTTCCTTCACAAACTCAGCAAGCTCATCTTCACTGTAAAGTATGAATCCGTCAAGCGTCTCAACAGATTCGGGGAGTTCTACAGGTATATCAAGGGTATCGGGTTTCTTAAAATCAGCCTCTCTCGCCTCAACAGGATTTATAACATACTTCTTTATTTCTTCCAGCTGACTGTCGCTTACATCGCCACTTACTATGTATACCTTTGCGGAACGTACGGTCGGTCTTTCACTCTTTGAGACCAACTGTATACACTCTGCAGCAGAAGAAGCACGCTGATCAAACTGACCCGGTAAATACTCTACCGCAAAGCACTTTGTTCCCTCGGGAATTTCAAGCTCCCGGTACGTATTATCAAGTTGAGGTTCGGAGAAAATCGTCCTGACCGAATTCTCAAACACAGCTTCATCCAGTCCCTCAACATCATACCTGTTTATAATTCTCACGCCGGTAACGGTATTGATACCGAGCAATGTAGTTATTTCAGAGAACAAAGCATCGGCCTCATGTGTAAGTCCGATCTTTTTTTCTACGAAGATTCTGTAAACCATTGGAGTTCCTCCTTAGTTTTTCGCTATCAGTTTTTCGCTCTCAAAGCTCTCTGGCCTATATCGTTTCTATAATAGAGATTGTCGCACTTAACTTTTTTAACGGTCTTATAAGCCTTGTCGATTGCCTCCTCTAAAGTAGGAGCAATCTCGGTTACGCCCAATACGCGTCCGCCGGATGTAACAAGCTTTCCGTCCTTTACAGCAGCACCCGCAACATAAATACATTCAGCGTCCTCCGGCAGTTCCAGCAATGCACCCTTTTCATAGCTCTGTGGGTATCCCTTGGAAGCCATAACTACGCAGCAGGCACTCTCATCTCTGAACTTAACCGGCACCTCAGCAAGTCTCTCTTCGCTTACCGCTTTCATAACAGTAAGCAAATCTGTTTCAAGGAGTGGCAAAACAACCTGGGTTTCAGGGTCTCCGAAACGACAGTTATATTCTATAACCTTCGGACCCTTTTCCGTAAGCATGAGTCCAAAGTAGAGGCAGCCCTTAAAAGTCCTGCCCTCAGCATTCATTGCATTCATTGTAGGAATAAAGATTTTTTCCATACACTCATCGGCTATGTCATCAGTGTAGTACGGATTCGGGGCAACGGTTCCCATACCGCCTGTGTTAAGACCCGTATCGCCGTCGTGCGCCCTCTTATGATCCTGAGATGATACCATGGGAACAAGCGTTTTTCCATCCGTAAATGAAAGAACAGACACCTCGGGACCTTCAAGAAATTCTTCTATAACTATCTTAGAACCGCTCTCTCCGAAAATCTTGTCCTCCATCATACTCTTAACGGCATTTACGGCAGTTTCACGATCCTCTGCAATTATAACGCCCTTTCCGAGTGCGAGACCGTCAGCCTTTATAACCGTTGGAATCGGAGCAGTTTCCAGATATTTGAGGGCAGCTTCTTCATCCTCGAAAACTTCGTATTCCGCCGTAGGAATTCCGTACTTTTTCATCAGATTCTTTGAGAAAATCTTGCTTCCCTCTATGATGGCGGCAGCCTTATTTGGTCCAAAGCAAGGTATTCCCTTTTCCTCAAGTGCATCCACACATCCCAATACAAGAGGATCATCAGGTGCTACAACCGCAAAATCAATCTTTTTTTCACATGCAAAATCCACTATAGCGGGAATATCCTTTGCACCGATGTCATAACAAACGGCATCATTTGCTATACCGCCGTTTCCGGGTAAAGCAAATATCTCTTTTACCTCAGGATTTTGTTTTATCTTCTTAATTATGGCGTGTTCTCTTCCGCCGCCGCCGACTACTAATACTTTCATTTAATCAACCTCTCAACTTAATGATGGAAAAGTTTAATGATGGAAAAGTCTCATTCCCGTAAATGCCATCGTCATATCGTATTTATTGCAAGTGTCGATAACGAGGTCATCGCGAATCGAACCGCCCGGCTGAGCTATATACTTAACACCGGTCTTAAATGCACGCTCTATATTGTCAGAGAATGGGAAGAATGCGTCTGAGCCGAGCGCTACGCCGTCAATACCGGAGAGATAAGCGCTCTGTTCCTCTTTAGTGAAGGGAGCAGGCTGCTCGGTAAAGTATTTCTGCCAATTTCCGTCTGCGCAAACATCTTCCTCATTCTGATTTATATAACCGTCAATTACATTGTCCCTGTCAGGTCTTCCTATGTCTGCTTTGAAAGGAAGAGATAAAACCTTGTCACTTTGACGTAAAAACCACGTGTCGGCTTTTGATCCTGCGAGTCTTGTGCAATGTACTCTTGATTGCTGTCCGGCTCCAACGCCTATAGCCTGTCCGTCTACAGCAAAGCAAACTGAATTTGACTGTGTATACTTCAATGTTATAAGAGCAATTATCAGGTCTCTTACAGCGCTTTCAGGCAAATCCTTATTTTCGGTAACTATGTTTGAAAGTAGTTCTCTGTCTATTTTGAAATTGTTTCTTCCCTGCTCAAAAACAACACCGAAAACCTGCTTATGTTCGGTTTCTTCCGGTACATAGTTTGGATCTATCTTAACTATATTGTAGTTTCCGCCGCGCTTTGACTTGAGAATCTCGAGTGCTTCCGGCTCATATCCCGGAGCTATTATTCCGTCTGAAACTTCAAGCTTTATCATTTTTGCGGTAGTTACATCGCACACATCGGAAAGCGCAACCCAATCTCCGAAAGAACACATTCTGTCCGTTCCTCTGGCACGTGCATATGCAAGGGCAAGAGGTGAATCATCCAGTCCTTCGACATCGTCTACAAAGCAAGCTTTTTTCAGCTTGTCAGACATAGGAATTCCGACTGCGGCCGATGTAGGACTTACATGCTTGAAAGAAGTCACGGCCGGTAATCCCAATGCTTCCTTAAGCTCCTTTACGAGCTGCCAGCTGTTAAATGCATCAAGGAAATTTATGTAACCGGGACGGCCGTTAAGGATTTCTATAGGCAAATCCGTACCGTCATTCATGAAAATCTTTGCCGGCTTTTGGTTTGGGTTGCATCCGTACTTAAGCTCAAACTCTTTCATTCTTATTTTTCATCCTTTCCTCATATGCACCTGTTTTGAGATCTATATATCTTACATAAAGTGAAATCCTGTTATCAGCATCAAGATTGTTCCAGATATCCTCATAGAACTCATCTATATCATCGGGTATGCTTACCCTTTCAGGCTCACCCTGAAATGTCGGAATCGGATTTCCGTCGCATACATAGGTATGTATAAAATGTCCGAGTCCGGCTATAGGTTCGTACTCAAAAGTATACCTGTTACAGGCAGTGCCGAGAGCATCTGCGCTTTTGAGAATACTCAGTTTATAGCTGAGTTCACCGCCCTCTATATCCACTATACCGGATATTCTCGGAGTGAGGTTCGGAGCGTCAGGCTCAAAGCAACGGGTAGAAAGTGCATTTTCAAATGCTCTGCAACAGTTCTTTTCTTTACCTTCATTCTCTTTGTATAAATCATAAATTGTAGATGTCTGATCGCCGTTTGTAACGATAGTCTTATTCTTGTAGACCATGATAGGAGAATAGATTATGAGACTAGGGTCTTCTACCTTTGACTCGTCAAAAGGATAGATAGTAACATTTGTCCCCTCTGTCTTAAAAATTCTGTTTCGACTGTTCTCGCTGCGTCCCATAATGAAGTATGCTATAGCGGCCTTGCTTGCATCCTCGGTCTTTCCTATAACAATACCCCGACCTACATATTCATTGCCATGGATTCTTGTGCCCATAGACTTTATATCATAAATGCTCATTTACAAATCTCCTTACAAACCAACTCACAAGCCTTGGGAAGTAATTGCCACTCAGCCTGCTCCATCACCCTTTTCTGTAATGTCTCAGGCGTGTCATCATCCTTTATCTCCACAGCCTTTTGGAAGATAATCTTACCGCCGTCGGGAACCTCATTTACATAATGCACCGTAGCTCCGGTTATTTTTACACCGTACTTCAGAGCTTCCTCATGAACCTTAAGACCGTAGTATCCCTCGCCGCAAAATCCGGGAATCAAGGAAGGATGAACGTTTATTATACGGTCTTTGTACTCAGATATTATAGTTGTTCCGAGTATGGCCAGGAATCCGGCAAGAACTATCATATCTATCCTGTTTTCTTTAAGGATGCGCAAAATCTCGGCCTCAAAATCTGCCTGTGTCGGAAAATCCTTTTTTAAAACCGTGACATGCTTTATACCGGCTTTTTCAGCTCTTTCAAGCGCATAAACACCGGCTTTGTTTGATACAACAAGTGCTATTTCACCGCTTTTTATGACAGTACCTTGCGCATCAATAAGAGCCTGCAAATTCGTGCCGCCTCCCGACACCATAACTGCAATTCTGGCTTTAGGCATAGTCTATCTCCCCTTAAATAAGCTCGATTTTTGTATCGTTTGAATCAATTATCTCGCCGAGAACATATGCGTCTTCCCCTGCATCTCTAAGCACCTTCAAAGCCTTTTCGGCATCATCGGAGCCTACGACGACAGTCATACCGACACCCATGTTATATGTATTAAACATATCGTGTTCCGATATGCCTCCGCGCTTTTGTATAAGATCGAATATCGGAAGTACTTTTACGTCTGACTTTTTTATCCTTACGCATTTTCCATCGGGAATAGAGCGTGGTATATTCTCGTAGAATCCGCCACCTGTTATATGCGATACAGCTTTAACCTTAACTGTATCCACAAGAGAAAGAATCGGCTTTACATATATCCTTGTCGGAGTCAAAAGAGTTTCTCCTATAGACTTTCCCCCGAGTTCGTCAACCGGTCTTTTGAGTTCCTCCTCCGATATATTCTCTATGTCAAAAACCTTTCTGACCAAGGAGAATCCATTGGAGTGAACACCGCTTGACGGGAGAGCTATGACTACGTCTCCTGCTTTCATGGTGCTGTTGTCAAGAATCTTATCCTTATCCACAACACCTACCGAGAAGCCTGCCAGATCATATTCATCCTCAGGATAAAATCCCGGCATCTCTGCGGTTTCCCCGCCTATGAGGCTGGCGCCTGATTGAAGGCAACCGTCCGCAACACCCTTTACTATATCGGCTATTCGCTCCGGAACATTTTTACCGCAGGCTATGTAATCAAGGAAGAGTAAAGGCCTCGCTCCGCAGCATATAATGTCATTTACACACATAGCCACACAGTCGATACCTACCGTATCATGTTTTCCCATAAGAAAAGCAAGCTTTAGTTTTGTACCGACTCCGTCGGTTCCGCTTACAAGAACAGGCTTCGTAATACCTGTCATATCAAGTTCAAAAAGTCCGCCGAAACCGCCGATGTTACCCATAGCGCCCTTGGTAAGAGTTTTCGTAACATGTTCTTTCATGAGTTCAACAGCCTTATATCCGGCAGTTATATCAACCCCGGCAGCTGCATATGCTTCGGATTTAGAGTTTTCCATTTCTCATAATTCCTTTCTATTATTCTTCTCCGTCCCAGCAATATGTGCAAAGGCAATCCTTCGGAAGTCCGATGGCCTTTATAATGCCTTCAAGGGTCTGGAATTCAAGTGAATCAAAATTAAACTTATCGCAAATCGCTTTACGCATATTTTTACCGCGTTCCGTTCTCGGATCTGCATATTCGTCCAGATGGTTGAATCCCTCTTCTCCCTCAAGTTCCATGACGGTTCTCCTTGTTATGAGCTCCATCTCAGAATTGGATCGGGAGAAATTCAAATATTTGCATCCGTACATGATAGGAGGACAGGCAGAGCGCATGTGAACGCTCTTAGCCCCGTTTTCATAGAGAAATTCAACGGTTCCCTTAAGCTGTGTTCCTCTGACAATCGAGTCATCCACAAACAGGAGCTTTTTGCCCTTTATAAGCTCATGTACGGGTATCTGTTTCATCGTTGCCACCTTTACACGTTCAGCCTGCTTTCCTCCGAGAAAACTCCTGGGCCATGTAGGGGTGTACTTTATAAAAGGTCTGGCAAAATTATATTTTGAAGAATGGCTGTAACCTATAGCATGAGGTGTACCCGAATCAGGAACTCCGCATACAAAGTCCAGATCCGGCAATGTACCGTGATTCATCTCATTCTGGGCCATTATTTTACCGTTATTGTATCTCATAACCTCTACGTTTACCCCTTCGTAAACGGAAGTCGGATAACCGTAGTATGACCAGAGGAAAGCACATATCTTAAGCTTACCTCTCGCCGGTGAAAGAACCTTCATCTCATCGGAGGTTAATTCAACTATCTCTCCGGGGCCGAGGTCTTTCTCAACCGCATATCCCATCTTTTCAAAAGCGAAGCTTTCGAATGAAACCGCATAGCCCTCATCAGATTTTCCGATTATAATTGGGAGCCTTCCGTAGAGGTCGCGAGCCGCAATTATGTGTCCGTCATCCTTCAATATAAGAACAGATGCCGTACCGTCTATGGCATCCTGTGCATATTTTATTCCCTCTTCAAATCCGGCTTTGGAGTTCATCAATGCGGCAAACACTTCGGTTGAACTGATTTTTCCGGAAGTCATACCCATAAGATGTCCTCCGGTTGTTCTGAGATAATTTTCGACAAGCTCGTCCTTGTTATTTATAATTCCAACCATGCATATAGCATAAGTGCCGAAGCTCGCCTTAACTATCAAAGGCTGCGGATCATAATCAGAAATACATCCGATAGCAGAAGTGCCCTTCATCTCATCGAACACGTACTCAAACTTTGTCCTGAAGGGTGAATTCTCTATATTGTGAATTTCCCTTTGTAGACCTATTTCCTTGTCATAAGCGGCCATTCCGCCTCGTCTTGTTCCCAAATGGGAATGGTAGTCGGTTCCGAAAAAAACATCTGCCATTGCATCGCTTTTACAAGCTGCACCGAAAAATCCGCCCATTTTATTCACCCATCAATCTTCTCATTATTTCGTTATATGCATCTTCTACTCCGCCCATATCTCTGCGGAATCTGTCTTTATCGAGTTTTTCATTCGTATCCTTATCCCAAAGTCTGCAAGTATCAGGAGATATCTCGTCTGCGAGTACTATCTTTCCGTCTGCGGTCTTACCGAACTCAAGTTTAAAGTCTACAAGTCTTACATTGAGAGTAAGCATATAAGCTTTTAAAACCTCATTGATTTTGAAGGCCATATCCTTGATTGTTTTGATCTCTTCCTTGGTGGCGAGCTTCAAAGCAAGCGCGTGGTACTCATTAAGAAGCGGATCTCCCAAGTCGTCATTTTTGTATGAAAATTCAATGGTCGGCTCATCAAAAACTATACCCTCTTCAACACCGTAGTGTTTTGCGAATGAGCCTGCCGAAATATTTCTGATTATAACTTCAAGAGGAACTATAGAAACCTTCTTCACAACGGTGTCTCTGTCGTTTAACTGCTCTACAAAATGTGTAGGGATACCCTCTTTTTCAAGCATTTGCATAAGGAAGTTCGACATCTTATTGTTGATTACGCCCTTGCCGACAATAGTACCTTTCTTGAGTCCGTTAAATGCAGTAGCATCGTCCTTATAAGAAACTATGCAAAGCTGAGGATCTGATGTAGCAAATACTTTTTTGGCTTTTCCTTCATAAATCTGTTCGAGTTTTTCCACTGTTAATTCCTCCAAATATTCACAAAATAAAACAAGCAAATACCATCAGTATTTGCTTGCAATTTCCCTGTCTTTTTCCAGCACCTTCTGCGCACCTGCACATCTTGCCTCGTTAAGCTTATCTGCAAGTACTTCGTCTTCAACACTCAGTATTTGAATAGCGAGAAGGGCTGCATTCTGAGCGCCGTCTATAGCAACAGTAGCAACGGGCAATCCGCTTGGCATTTGTACTGTTGAAAGCAAGGCATCAAGTCCGTCAAGAGTAGAGCTCTTTACGGGAATACCTATGATCGGAAGAGTTGTCTGAGCAGCGCAGGCTCCGGCCAGATGAGCGGCTTTGCCGGCGGCAGCTATAATAACCCCGAAACCGTTTTCACGCGCACTGCTGCAAAATTGTTGCACCTGTGCCGGGGTTCTGTGCGCAGAATAAACGTGTACCTCTGTCGGAACACCGTATTCTTTCAAGGTATTAATACACTTTTCAACAACGGGAAGATCAGAATCGCTCCCCATTATCACTGCAACTTTTTTCATGACTTCCACCTTAAATTCTTAAAAAATATAAGGGCAGTCCTTTAGCGTGTAACTAATGGACTGCCCAGACGGTCGACATAATATAATCCTTTGCTCCCATGTAGTGCTCCACAAATCCGTCAGTTACAAAGAACAAATTAATTATACTCAAAAACACATGGAAAAATCAACCGAACTAATGTACAAATTACGACAATTTTACATACATTTTTCTGTAGTTTTGACTAGTCTGACAGCGCCCTTTTGTACCCGCCCAAAACAGCGGCCTTTTGGCGCCGTACAGACTATTCGTACCGATATATTTTTTGGGGACTTAATCAATCTTTACGACCCAATCCTTTGTATCGTCAATCTTTCCCCACTGAATACCTGTGAGAGTATCATAGAGCCACTGGGTAGTTTCACCTATTTCAAAATTGTTGATGGTGTACTTTTCCCCGAGATAAGAGAGTTCGCCTATAGGAGATACAACAGCTGCTGTACCTGTTCCCCAGGCCTCCTCAAGCTTGCCTGCTCTGAGAGCATCGAATACCTCATCAGCACTTATCTTTCTCTCTTCAACAGGGATACCTTTTTCCTTGAGAAGCTCTATGCATGACTTTCTTGTGATACCCGGAAGTACAGAACCGAGAAGCTTAGGCGTAACTACTGTTCCGTCGATTTTGAACATAACGTTCATTGCGCCTACCTCTTCAATGTACTTTCTCTCTACACCGTCAAGCCAAAGAACCTGGGAGTAGCCCTGAAGCTCTGCCTTATGACCGGCTCTGGTTGATGCAGCATAGTTACCGCCGCACTTTGCATATCCGGTACCGCCTCTTACTGCACGTACATCGTCAGTTTCTATCATAATCTTAACAGGGTTAATGCCCTCCGGATAATAGCTTCCTGAGGGGGAGCCTATTATGATGAACATAGCTTTTTGAATAGTATGAACACCGAGAGTCTCATCAATGCCGAGAAGGAACGGTCTGATGTAAAGAGATGTTCCCTCAGTATGAGGAACCCAGTCCTTTTCTACTTCTACAAACTTCTTGATGGCCTCAAGCATCATGTCCTCGTCCATTTGAGGGAGACAAAGTCTGTCAGCTGAATCGTTCATTCTGCGAACATTC
>CAZIHW010000008.1:0-38876 GCA_964539045.1 uncultured Eubacteriales bacterium
TTATTTATCTCTATCTGTCGATTAATCCACTTGTTTGATTCTATTACATCTTCTTTGGTTTGAATCCCCCAACTTGCGCAGATATACAACTTCGGTACATCATTTGTAATGATTCCGTCAAATGCCGCCTGTCCGTTTTCCGCAAGTTTTGCATCTTCTGATAGCGGCGCAATCGAATCGAGTGTCATAAGCATAAGTGCATCGCCGAGTAGTTGTTCTTCCTCTGTATAGTTATCAGGATAGTGATAAAAATTATCACGAAGAACATATCTGCTGAATCCGATTTTTGCAAGCAATGTAAGCATTCTGTCACCAAGGCCGATTTCGTATGTCGGACTGTCTTCAAATGCATTTTCCGAAAGCTGCGAACCATCAATAAATACGACTGCTTCTATTTCATCCGGATAATTACTGACCCAATAATTTGCATAGGCCCCTGCTATGGAATGAGGCATAAGTATGTAAGGGGCGTCTATTCCTGCACTTTTTAACGCCTTGCGATAGTCTTCGACTATATACTTAAGCGTCATTTCATTTTCGGTATCATCACTGAATCCATAGCCTGCACGGTCAACAAACACAACAAGATTATCCTCTTCCAGACAAGCTGTCATTTGTCTTGCCGCAACCGAGTAATCACCCATACCGTTTCCCGCCATACCCACAATGGTATGCTCGCCGTCTTTGTTTCCGAACATGGATACATTTATACAATAATCACCTACGGAAACAGGATTATAATATCCCTTTTCTTGTAGTAAAACTACTTCTTGTCTGGTTTTTATAACATGGTATATAAGTGTTCCGGAGAAAAGCAGCAAAATTGCTGCCAAAAGGACAATAAACACTCGTAAAATGATTTTCGGTAATTTTCCTTTCATGATGTTTCACCTCAGCAAGCTTCCTGAAAACTTTACAAATCCAATTTCATATATACAGACTCATCCATTGGATTGTCATTATATCTTTCTATCGGATAAAAGCCGAATTTCGTATACATGTGAATTGCAGGCTTTAAAAACGGAAAGGTATCAAGAAGCATGTATTTATATCCGATTTCTTTCGCATCCGTTATTACTTTTTCGACCAGCCTACTCCCTATCTTCTTTCCTCTGAATTGCGGTCTGACATAGAGACGTTTCATCTCACAATTCTGCTCATCTATTTTTTTCAATCCTATACAGCCTGATAATTCTCCATCACAATAAGCTAAGTATAATCTTCCGTAAGGACCGCCGTATTTGCTTTCAGGATGTTTTATTTCCTCATCATAGTGTTGAAGGTCAAGGTATTTCTGAAATGAGCTGTCACCCTCAATTAACATGTTCGTATATTCCGTAAACAATTCACCTATTTCCCCGGGGTGGTCATAGGCAGGAATAATCTTTATATTCATTACAATTCCTCACAAAACATATTTGTAGTCGACACGAAAAGGTTGAGATATGATACTTTAATAATATTACAAACAATGATATCATAAACTCAACCCTTATTCTATAACCAAACGCAACCGCCGGTTGACAAATTGACCGGCCCCGATTGATAGATATCAACCGTGTATAGGTGTACATTGGTGACAGAGGTGATGAAAATGATATTAGCTGATAAAATTATTAACCTTAGAAAAAAGAATGGTTGGTCACAGGAAGAACTTGCAGAGAAGATGAATGTATCCAGACAGTCGGTATCAAAGTGGGAGAGTGCGCAATCAGTTCCCGATCTGGGAAAAATACTGCAGCTCAGTTCATTATTCGGCGTTACAACCGATTATCTTTTAAAGGACGAGATGGAAAACGAAGAATTTGCAGACGACACGTACTCGGATCCAATAAAAAAAGTAACATTGAAAGAGGCAAATGAGTTTTTAGAGCTCAGAGAGAAAGACTCAAAGAAAATCGCCCTCGCTACATTTGCCTGCATTATTTCGCCTATTTGTCTGATTTTCCTGACAAGCGCATCGGAGCTGAAAATCCTGGGCATTTCGGAAAACACTGCGTGTGCTATAGGCTTGGGCGTGCTTTTATTACTCGTAAGCATAGCCGTTTGCGTGTTCCTTTCCTGTGGATTTCGCAACTCGCCCTACGAATTTTTGGAAAAAGGGGATTTTGAAACAGAATACGGAGTTATAGGTATGGTACGGGAAAAGAAAAAATCCTTCCATAACACATATGCTAAACTGAATATATTCGGGACTTGCCTCTGTGTGATCTCGCCTATTCCCTTGCTGGTTGCCTCTCTTTCCGAAAAAGAGTTTTTATCGGTAATTATGCTTTGCCTGCTGCTGTTTTTGGTAGGCATCGGTGTGATTTCCTTTATAGTGGCCGGAATACAACACGAAAGCATGCAGAAGTTACTTAAAGAAGGTGACTTTTCCGAAAAAGGAAAGAAAAAGGAAAGAGCAGAAACTGTTTATTGGCTTTTGGCCACAGCAATCTATCTTTCCTGGAGTTTTATCTCTTCAGATTGGCATATGACATGGATTGTTTGGCCTATCGCAGCCGTCATATATCCTATTTACCACATGATTTATGAGATGATTATAGAAAAATGATTAAATAACGGGGTTGAACACAGTATCATTTTACTGGGTTCAGCCCCGTTTCTTATCAGAACACAATCGATTGCAATATCGGCAGATGATGAATCAGCCTATTTGATCCTCAAAATAGAAGCAACAATACATTAAGTGCTTCAGCGATGGACGGACCTTAATACACAGAGGGCTCGGCATACCGGGCATATTGAACTTAATTGTTTCTTTTCCCTGCTTTATGCTGTCAATGAACTTCGCATAATCCTTGATAAAGCTCGGTCTGTTCGGGAACGGGACATGGGAACAACGAAGTCTCTTGTATCCCTTTCCCTTTATATCACCGTAAAATGCGCGGAGTGTATCCGAGTACTCGGAAAGCTTCATGTCCGGATTGGTCCACAGCCAGGTGGACATATTTACAGCGTCGCCGGTATATATCGTCTTTCTCTTTTTATCAAGCAGAACTATGCTGCCCTGTGTATGACCCGGAAGATCTTTTACAACAAGATTTCTGTCTCCGAGATCAATTTTATCGCCGTCATGAAGGGGCACGTACTTAGTCTTTCCTTTTTTCGTCCGAAGCAACTTGTTCACAATAGGACGAAGAGGTAAGGTTCCTATCGGATGTGACTTATATGCCGCTCCGGATATGGTATCTACGAGATTAAAATATGCCGATTTTCCTCCTGAAAACGGTACGTCTTTTTCACCTATATATACCTTCTTGAAACGATGATTTCCGTTTGAGTGGTCGGGGTGGAAATGGCTGTTTACAACCATAACTTCCTTGTCCTCTTTCAGAAGTTTTTTCTCAAGGTATTTTGTGTAGTTTCCGATATCACATCCGGTATCCAGAACAACATATTTGTCATCCCCCTCAAACACGAACTGTGACACCAGCATTTCATTAATGTTATGTACGCCTTTTTCAATTTTCTTAAGTTGATAAAAATCCATGTTATCTCCTCCTTAAATCTCAGCCTGACGGCGCGAATTTTAACCCGCCCGAAACGGCGCTCTTTTGCCACTTTCATATAACAGCATTATATCACATAGAAAAAAGTTTGACACAAAAAAGTATTTATTTTACAAATTCATATGAACATGTTCACAAAGCGATTGAAAGGGACGTGTCTTTACTATATAATATATCATAAAGTATAACTCTCAGGGGGATCAAAATGGGTTTAATAAGAACTACACTTAAACTTGCGGGCGGCACTATAGGAGCCATGCTCACTATAACAAGCATCTACGGTCTTGATTTTTACCATGCGGAAGAACACATGGATTATGCAAAAGGAGTCAAAATCAAGAGAAGTTTCGGTTACATGGAGTATGGTGATCCGGAGAAATGCGATAAGGGATTCATATTCTATCCGGGCGGAAAAGTCGGTCTTAATGCTTATGGCGAGCTTTTAACCAGAATAGCTAAAAATAATATTTTCTGTGTGGTAACCGGTATGCCGGTAAATCTTGCGGTGCTAAACCCAAATGCAGCCGACAAGTACATAAAAAGATATAAAGAGCTCTATCCCAATATAAAGACATGGTACATAGGCGGTCACTCTTTAGGCGGAACAATAGCTTGCAAACATGCTGTAAATCGCCCCGGTGTGTATGACGGTGTCGTTTTCCTCGCTGCTTATCCTGATAAGAATGACGATATGAACGGTACAGATATGTCCGCGCTCAGCATATATGGATCTATCGACAGCGTTATGGACAGAGAAACATATAAGAACAACTATCACAACTTCAAAAAAGATATGAGAGAGCTTGTCATAGACGGTGGAAACCACGGAAATTTCGGTACATACGGATTCCAAAACGGAGACCACACTTCCCTTATCAACAGGCTTGAACAAATAGACATAACGGCAAGGGCCATCACGAACCTCATAATCGGTAAGAATAACAGGTGATTAAATTTGATAAAAGTCGAAGATGTCAGCAAAACCTTCAGCAACGGAAAAAAAGCGGTAGACAATCTCAGTATAAAAGTCGAAGACGGCGAGATTGTGGGATTCATAGGTCCTAACGGTGCCGGAAAAACCACAACCATGAAAATGCTTACCGGTATTTTCAAGCCGGATTGCGGCAGAATCACACTAAACGGATTTGATATTCAAAAGGATCCTATGCAAGCCAAGGGGATCACCGGATATATATCCGACAGTCCTGACATGTTTCTGAGACTGAAAGGAATAGAGTTTTTAAACTTTATATCCGATATCTACAAGGTATCGACGGACGAGAGAAATGCCCGGATAAAGATGTTTTCCGAAAGATTTGGGCTGACCGAACTTTTAAGTTCTCCAATGCAAAGTTATTCGCACGGTGAACGACAAAAGATGATGGTTACCGCAGCTTTGGTACACAACCCTCCGATTTGGATATTAGACGAACCGTTGATAGGTCTTGATCCCAGATCCGCTTTTGAACTCAAAAAAATGATGAAAGAGCATGCTGCAGCAGGTAATTCCGTTCTCTTTTCCACACATGTGTTGGAAGTTGCGCAAAAACTATGTGATAAGGTAATAATCATCAATCACGGTAAATCCCTGTTTCAGGGAACCCTGGACGAACTTTGTGAGATGCATCCAAACAAGGACTTAGAGGAAATTTTCTTGGAGTTGACCGAAATTGTCTGAGTATATCAGCCTTACCAAAACATTGATAGCATCCGTAAAAATGGATAAGCCTCAGGACAAACGCAAAAAGATAATGTTCGCATTAATCGGAATATTTGTGCTTGTCTTCATCTTTGCGCCCGTTTTACTCGGATGTACCTTTTTGGTAAAGGTAATGACAGAGGCGTTGATTCCGTTTGAGATGCAACATTTGGCCATTGCCTTGGTATTTCACATAATATGTCTGTTTTCCGCAGTATTCGGATTTAATGTTATATTCAACGAATTCTATTTTTCATCGGATTTGGATTATTTAAGGCCTCTTCCACTGAGCCCGGTCCAAATCGCAGGTGCAAAACTTACAGTTTCATACTATCTTGATAATATAATGCAATTTGCACTTGTTGTCGCTTGTATAGTGGGTTTTTACATGGCATCTGACTTGAGGGTATTGGGAATGATAGCCTCTGTATTTGCCGTCTTCACACTCCCTATACTGCCCCTTACATACTGTGCTTGTCTCGGCATGCTAATAATGGCTTTTTCAAAATTTATACGCAACAGAGAAGTTATACAGAAGATGTCTGCATTTACCATTGCGCTTGCCATAATACTTTTGGCTTTATTCTCCGGATATGTTAAGCAAAACAACATTGACATCGTATCAATTTTCATAACACCCGGCGGAAGTGCTTTCGTCGATACAATGAATGTTATCTTCCCAAACGTGGGACTTATAGTAGATGCACTCAGCTATGGCAATATATCTTCTCTTATCCTGTATATTGTGATAAATATCATATCCATTGCCTTCGTGCTCTTTGTGGCTAAGCTTATATACTTCAAAGGCTTTGAAAATATAACTGACAACTCGTATCACGGATCAAAGAATATTGATAAATTGCTTAAGAATAACAGGCAAAGAAATGTATTCATTGCTTATCTTTTGAAGGAGATTCGGATACTCATACGTACCCCTGCATTTTTCACAAATTGCATTGCAGTAAACTTCCTCTGGCCCGCTCTGATATATGTGATTTTGAGATTCAGAAATTATGAATTAGGCATAGGAGCTATTCAAAGTTACTTCAAAGAGCATACCCCGACTGCGACATTTGCATTGCTAAGTGCTACCATAGCCATAAGCCTCATAATTACTGCTATGAACAGTATTTCATCCAATTCAATATCAAGAGAAGGCAAACACTTTTCCTTTATGAAGTACATACCTGTTCCTTACCACTCACAATGGGACGTCAAGGTAACAGTATCAATTTTGTTTTCAATAATCGGTATATGGATTTATCTGATTCCGTTTCAGATAGCCGTTAAAGTATCGGCTTTGACCTTCGCGGCAGCCCTGCTTCTAAGCTTTTTATCGGTAAGCTTTGTGTCATTCCTGGGGGTGTTGATGGACTCAGTCCAACCCAAAATTACTTGGGATGATGAACTCGGCGCGCTCAGAGAAAACACAAATGTTGTATTCACTATGGGAATAAGCCTGTTTGTCGCTGCTGTCATGTGTGTCGGCGGTTACATGCTTTATGGATTTGTGCGTTTAAACTCGCTTATAATCGCGCTGATTTATCTCATAATTATAAGTCTTCTTAACCTCTGCGTTATTTTCCTCTCAAATAGCAAAGGCGAAAAAAATCTGTCAGATATTGAGGAAGCAGTATAACTTGTGATTGCAAAGTTTGAAAATCTATTATGCAAATCTAAAATAAAAACCCGGGAACCTTAAGTTTCCGGGTTTTATTATTCACAAATTATAATATCTTGTCTTCCCACTCAGCTTCTTTAAATCCTGTAAGAACGAAGTTTTCACCGACCAGAAGCGGACGCTTTACCAGCATACCGTCTGTCGAGAGCAACTTGAGTTTTTCCTCTTCACTCATCTGCGGCAATTTATCTTTAAGACCTAAAGCCTTATATTGAAGTCCGCTTGTGTTGAAAAATCTCTTTATATCAAGCCCGCTCTTATCGTGCCAGGCTTTCAGCTCATCATAGGATGGATTTTCATCTTTTATATGTCTGTCTTCGTACTCTATACCCTTTTCATCGAGCCAGGCCTTGGCCTTTTTACAGGTTGTGCACTTTGGATACTCTAAAAATAAGATCATCATTCATCCTCCTCTTTTAACGGATTTACTATGCATCCGCAAAAGGTACATTCCGGCAATTTATCTTTGTCTAAAACTGCATTGCAATTAGGGCAAAGAGGCGGATACTCCGGTTTCTTTCTTTGCATGTCAACTGTAGATCTGGATTTTGATCTGTCGCCTCTCTCACTATTAATAAGTTCTTTTGCCAAATCCAAAGCAATCGGTATAGCATTTGCCCTCATACGAGATGAAAGCCTTGCATCCAAATAATCAAGCAAACTCATAAACATACTACTTTCTATAAGAAAATCACAATGTGATTATACAACAAAGATTGTAAAAATTGAACCTATATTTATTTGTTTGACAATAGAAATATAAGGTTTTATGATTTAAATATATTAGATGATTGGAGTTTTATTATGATTTTCTATTTTTCGGGAACAGGAAATTCATTGTACACCGCAAAGAAAATAGCGGATTCTTTATCGGAAGAAACAGTTGACATCGCATCCGCATACAAAAACAAAGAATTTAATTACAGCTTTGATGACGACGATTATTTGGGATTTGTATTTCCGGTTTATTTCTACGGTGTCCCGTCAATTGTAAAAGATTTTGCAAAAAAATTCACCGCATCAGGTCATCCCTTTATTTTTTCCGTAATAACTTGCGGCGGAAGCATCGCTGCAGCTGATGGTATGTTCGAAAAAGCCCTGGGATTAAAAATAAATGCATCTTACTCCGTTAAGATGCCGGACAACTACATACCTATGTACAATGTACCCTCAACTTTGGAGGCAAAAGAAAGACTGGAAGCGGCGGATAAAAATATAGATAAGATAATACCTCTCTTAGTCAAAAAGCAGGAGAAGTCTATAAGCAATAATGTAAAGGACCGTGCACAAACATTAGCAATGTACGCCATGTATGATCCTATGAGAACCACAAAAAAATTCTATGTGACCGAAAACTGTATAAGCTGTGGAAAATGTGCAACTAACTGCCCTGTAGATGCCATACAAATAAAGGACGGAATCCCGCAATGGGTTTCAAAAAAATGCGTTCAATGTCTGGCTTGCATACACAGATGCCCTACAGCAGCCATACAATACGGAAAATCCACAGAAAAAAGAAATCGCTATGTAAATCCGATTTTAAAATAGCCTGATAAAAAAAGCAAGACGATGAACGCCTTGCTTTTTATTTTATTCCCTCGACGCAAATCCAATTTGTCCCGCTCTTTGTATGTATCTTGGTCTCTGAAAATCCGGATTTGCGGAAGTACTCTTCAAACTCTTCTTTGGTAGGATTATTCAGACTGTATTTTTTTACATTTTCAAGCTCGTGTTCACTTAAAAGACCGTTTTCATATATATCTGCTACCAACAAAAAATGTCCTTTAGGTTTCAGAACACGCCTTACCTCTTTCAGATTCTCTATCGGATCCGGCCAAAAGTAAAAACTCTCAACAGTTATTATCTTATCGAATTTATCATCTTCAAAAGGCAGATTTTCTACATTTCCCTTTGAGATCATTACCTTTCCCGACATCACATCTGTTTTGTTCAACTCAGAAGACATCTGTACCGACACATCGGAATAATCGATTCCGAATAGAACACCGTCATTTAAGGAGTCAGACACTCTCTTCAGTGTCATTCCCCCTCCGCATCCTATATCGAGAACAACATCATTCGGATTAAGAGTCCACAGTCCGAGCGCCCAACCGGTAACCTCAAAATGGCTGTCATTCATTCTGGAGAGCATTGCTTTACCGGCCTCACCCTCGGGTTTAGCCGGATTGCCGAGTTCTGTTATTAAGTCTCCCATATCAGGCATCTCCGATCTTCTTATTGAGTGCGTTAAGTACGGTCTTCTTATCAGCAGACCAAAGCGGAGCTATCAAAGTCTTTTTGGGACCGTCTCCGGTTATCCTGTGCACAACCATATCTTTTGGCAAAAGTTTCAGGCAGTCCACTATTATGTCACAGTACTCATCAAGGGACATTATATGAAATTGATTTTCAAAATAGTAGTCCGCTAAATCGGTGTCACTGAGTACATGCAGGAGTTGAAGTTTTATACCCCACACACCACTGTTTGCTACATATCTTACTGTATCCAGCATCTGTTCCCTTGCTTCGTCAGGTAAACCCAGAATGACATGTGTTACAACTAAAACACCTATAGCATGTAGTCGCTTTACTGCCTCTTCATACACGTTAAGGTCGTAACCGCGCCTTATGAATTCCGCGCTTTTTTCATGTATTGTCTGGAGCCCGAGTTCTATCCAAACGGGTTTAATCTTATTGAGTTCACTTAAAAGCCCTATAACGTCATCACCAAGACAATCGGGCCTTGTTGCAATGGAGAGCACTACTATATCCGGATGGTTTATAGCCTCAAAAAATATTTTCCGCAGGTATTCTATATCAGCATATGTATTTGTATAAGCCTGAAAATAAGCTATAAATTTGCGACAATTTTTTGTCTTTGAGGCAATACGCGCCTTACCGCGTTCAATCTGTTCTGTAATGGAAATCCTTTTGTCTTCGGCAAAATCGCCCGATCCGCCCTCACTGCAAAAAATGCAGCCTTTAGTACCGAGCTTTCCGTCGCGATTGGGACATGTCATACCACCGTTCAGAGAAATTCTGTAAACCTTCTCGCCGTATATTCTCATCATTTCCTTATTCAGAGAATTGTACTCCATGCCCTCACCTCTTTCAGACCGGAATCACCATACAAATCAATGGGGCAAATATAAGGGCCGGCATCAGGTTTGCGACCTTAATCTTTGTCAATCCCATCATATTCAGACCAATAGCCATAATCATAATCGAGCCTTCACATATGAGCTCTGCTATAGCAAATTCGCTCAGGAATGATCCGGCAAACATGGCGATAACAACAAACAGCCCCTGGAAAACAAATACAAATGCGGAAGAAAATACGACCCCTATTCCAAGACTCGCACCCAACATTGTTGAGGATATAAAATCCAGCAATGACTTGGTATAAAGCATTTGGTTATCAGCTGATATACCGGCATTTATAGAACCTACTACGGTCATAGCACCCACACAAAATAAGAGAGAAGCGCTGACAAAACCCTCGGTAATCGATGGTCCCGATTTGCCTTTATTGAATTTTGCATTAAGTTTTTCTCCGATAGAATTTATTCTTCCGTCTATATCAATAATGCTTCCTACCACAACGCCGAGAACCATTGATATAACCATCACCAACTGGTTTTGGCCTTTCATGATTCCGGTTATTCCTATTGCTATGGTACAAAGGCCTATGGTGCTCATTATGACCTCAGTGAGTTTCTCAGGGATTCCCTTTTTCAAAAGCAGTCCCAAAGAACCACCTATAATAACCGTTATAGTATTTACGAACACCCCGAAAAAATGTTCCATTGTTTTTCCCTCTTTTATAACATTTTAGCTCTGAGTTCATCGCCGGAAAGAGGTGACAAATCTGCGGGAGCTACATCAAAAATTGTTATACATCCGAATTCACCTTTATTGAATTTCTTATTAACGGCACGAGCCAATGCAACAAGTGTATTTGAGGTAAATTCCGGGTTGGAATCAAGTGTCAGCTTAAACTCTATCGTGTGGGTATGCTCATTATCAAATCCGGTTTTGCCGGAACGAATAACCATACCGCCGTGAGGAAGTTCGGAATGATTGAGCTTAAGTTCCTCTTCCGTAATAAAATTAACCGTTGTATCATACTCGTCAAAATAGTTCGGCATCGTCTTTATAGCCTCTTCTATCTTGCTCTTGTCGCTGCCCTCCTCGGCTACAACATAGCATTCGCGAAGGTGTTTTTCCCTTGTCGTAAGTTCTGGCATTTCCCCGCTTCTTACGGCTTCAACCGCAGCATCTATAGGTACTGTATATTGTCTGGCATCCTTAACTCCGGGTATTCTTCGAATAGCATCGGAATGGCCCTGGCTCACGCCTTTACCCCAAAAAGTATAATCTTTTCCGTTGGGCAATATGGTGCTCGCATAAAGGCGGTTAAGTGAAAACATACCCGGGTCCCATCCACCTGAAATTAAAGCTACATGAGAACCGCTCTTTGCTGCAGCATTTACATTGGCAAAGTGTTCAGGAATCTTTGCATGTGTATCAAAGCTGTCTACAACATTAAAGTTTTCTGCAAGCATCGGTGTCATTTTCGGAAGGTCTGTAGCGCTTCCGCCGCAAATTATTAAAACATCTATCTCATCTTTATGGTCCAGAATGTTGTCGACAGAATATACCGGCACACCTGTGCGTGTCTTTACCGTATCAGGGTCTCTTCTTGTGAATACTCCTGTAAGCTCCATGTCCGGATTCTGTAAGACCGCACATTCTACACCCTTTCCTATATTTCCGTATCCGTAAATTGCTAATTTCATTGTCTTCCTCCTCTGATATGTCCAAGTCCGATTGTTAGTTTTTCAAGTCACTTTTCAAGTTACTTTTCAATTTACAATTATAAAATAATATAGGGTGTATCCGACTTATCGTCAACTATATTTGAATATCAGAGTAAAAAAATTGTAAGATTTAACTAAATTTATTAAAAACCACTTGGCTTTTTTGTAAGGATTTGATATTATATATTATACAGATTTATATTATATTTATATTTGATATAGCATACCAAAGGGGGAAAAGTAACATTGGGAAATGCAGCTAAAATGAAGATACTTGTGGTTGACGACTTAGAACTCAACCGTTCTATTCTCGCTTCTATGCTCGAAGATGAGTACTCCATTATTGAGGCGGATAACGGTCAAGAAGCTCTCAACATTATCTCCCAATACGGAACTGAGATATCTCTTGTACTCTTGGATATGGTAATGCCGGTAATGAATGGTTTGGAAACCGTTGAAATAATGAATGAGCGCGGGCTTATGGAAGATATACCGGTAATAATGATTTCTTCGGAGAATTATCCAAAATTTATCAGCCATGCCTATGAGATGGGCGTTACTGATTTCATTACTCGACCGTTTGATGCAAGCATAATACTCAAGAGAATTAAAAACACGATTTTTATTTATGAGAAACAACGTCGTCTTGCCAGATTGGTTGCCGAGCAAATCTACGAACGTTCTAAAAACAACAGAATGTTGGTTTCAATTCTCAGTCATATCGTTGAGTTCCGTAACGGAGAAAGCGGTACACATGTAGTCAATATAAATACTATTACAACGCTTCTGCTCAACGCTTTGAAGGAACGGACAGATGAATATCAGATAGGCGATGCAGAGATTTCGCTGATAGGAACTGCATCCTCACTTCATGATATAGGAAAGATATCCATACCTGATAACATACTGAACAAGCCGGGAAAGCTTACTGAAGAAGAGTTCGAGATAATGAAAACGCACTCTGCCAATGGTGCAGACATGATTAAGAACATACCTATAGGACAAGATGAGCCTTTGGTAAAATATGCGTATGAAATCGCACGTTGGCACCATGAGAGGTATGACGGAAGAGGATATCCCGACCATCTTAAAGGAGAGGAAATACCGATATCTGCACAAGTTGTATCAATTGCCGATGTATATGATGCATTGACAAGCGAACGATGCTATAAAAAGGCTTTCACTCATGAGAAAGCTATAGAAATGATAGTAAACGGTGAATGCGGTACGTTTAATCCTCTTGTTTTGCAATGTCTCCTGGATATAGCACCGATTCTTCAGGACGGTCTGAAAGAAGATATACTGGAAAAACAGATGACGGAAGATATCAGAATCACCACTTCTGCTCTTCTCGGAAGCAGGGCGCTGAATAAGGAAGACGATACACCTGCAAACAGATTCAAAAGAGCTTGTGAATGTACGGGGGACGAATAATGACAATCAAAGAATTTTATAAGTTTATCGACGGTAACTACGACGAAGTAGTAGCTCGTATGGCCGGAGAAGAAAGAGTTAAAAAATTCCTCCCGAAATTCCTCCAAGACAAATCTTTCGAGGAGTTATGTGACTCTTTTGAAAAGGAAGATTGGGAAACTGCATTCAGGGCAGCCCATTCAATTAAGGGAGTTTGCGCAAATTTCAGTTTCGAGAAGCTCAG
The DNA here is from genome assembly GCA_964539045.1 of uncultured Eubacteriales bacterium. Taxonomy (GTDB): domain Bacteria; phylum Bacillota; class Clostridia; order Oscillospirales; family Acutalibacteraceae; genus UBA1227. The sequence goes on from CAZIHW010000008.1 coordinate 13,370, forward strand.
GGCATCTTCGTCAGAACTTGTAGAAGACCTCAGAGACGGAAATCCCGGTGAAAATGTAACCGAACTCTACAACCGGGTAGTTGCAGACTACCGTGAAGTTGCCGATGCATTAAAGACTTTAGAGCTTTAAGTTTTAAGTATATTACCCAAGACATAAAACAAAGCAGCCCTACATGGGGCTGCTTTGTTTTTCTTTATTACGCTCTTTAAGGCGCTCTTTCCTTTGCCTGTCCGCTTCCTCTTTGTTGCGTTTTGCAATAATCATCATGGCTTCATACATCTCTTCACCCACGCACTGTTTTGCATATTTACACCATTGAACACAACTCAATGTATCATTATATATAACTGTTCCGCACTTCTCGCACACAGCCTCTGTTTCACAGGAAAATATCTCAACCTCACTACCGCATTTAGGACATATTTTCTCTGAAATAGTAGGCGTCCTGGGTTTCCCCTGGCATCCGTCCATGATCATAGCAAAACCTCCCTGCAAAATCGAGTTCAAATCTGCGCCATCAGCCTAAGAAATCATTTATGTCAAAATTTTCGAAATCGGGAATAAAGCTTTCGCTTGCGGTTTCTCCGTCTTGTATAAAAGCATTTTCTATTCCGAGATCAACAGCAAAGTCTACTACCTCATCATATTCATTGTCCGTAAGCTTCCTGTTTATCTCGGGATAACCTTCCAAACCGTCTAAAGGCGTAAACTGGTTCATGATGCTTATATATATATTATCACCATACTCAGAATACAAATATCTCAAAATATCCTTACTCTCATCCGTATGTCCCGGCAGAACCAGATGCCTTACTAAGACGCCCCTTTTCATAATCCCGTTTTCATCAAATACAGGCGGGCCGACTTGCCGGTACATCTCCGCTATCGCTCCCGAAGATACATCAAAATAGTCCGGAGCTTTAGAGTAGCGTAGGGCTGTATCGGAAGAATAATATTTCAAATCCGGAAGGTATATATCGATAAGTCCGTCAAGCATTTTTAAAGTAGCGACATTTTCATATGAGCCGGTATTATATACGATCGGAATCCGAAGTCCGTTTGACTTCGCTCTTTTCAAAACATCAGCTATAACAGGTACAAAGTGAGTAGGAGTAACAAGATTTATATTGTTAACACCCATCTCGCACAATTTGAAAAAGATCTCTTCAAGCATGTACGGTGTAACCTCTATGCCGTTCTTACCGTTTGATATATTGCGATTCTGACAATAAACACACCCCAACGGGCATCCGGTGAAAAATACAGTACCGGAACCCGAATTGCCGGATATGCAAGGCTCCTCCCACATGTGTACGGATGCTCTTGCAATGCGCACGGAATTTGTCTCTCCGCAAAATCCTCTTTCTCCCGCTGTGCGATTGACGCCGCAATTTCTGGGACATAACCCGCAAAAATCATTTCTTGAGTTTTTCATGTTCTTTTGCCAATTCCTTTACAAGTTCAGCAGGGAACCACCTCTGATTTGCAGCGGTCAATACTGCTTTATACGGTACAGATATACCCTGCTCCTTCACCGCTTTGAGAAATTTATCCAGATTGCTTCCGACTATATTGTATAAAATCATCATCTCGTCATCAAACTCGATATCAAAATCAGGGTTCATGGGCTCCGAATTCGAAAATCCCATCATTTGACCGACGGTGAGATTAAACTCCTCTTTTTCTACCATTCTTATCTTTATACCGTATTTTTTACAAATGGCCGATAGTTTTGAATACTTATCATTTTCAAAGTTATAGCACAAAACCGAGCCTGTTACCTTTACCTTCATTTCTTCACCTTAAATAATTTACTATATGAGAATGACATTAGTTTATTAAACGGTTTCGAGAGAGCTGGCCACGACAGCAAGAGTGTAAGTACCACCGACAATGCAAAGAATATATAAATTCCGTATCCGCCGAATCCGTTTATGAGTTTTGCTCCGAGCCCGCAATCCATGAACACATATAAAATCGGTCTGTGTAAAAAATAGATCGGCAATGTAGCAGCTCCTATATAAGACAGAGCGTTCTTTTTATTTGGTAATACGCATATCACTGCGAATGATACTGCAGCCCCTAATACATAGGTCGCCATTCTGTAAAGAGCCCCGAGTTCAGGTATACCCAGCTTTGCATATGAGTGCCTTGCCGTCATCATCGTCCTCAAAAAGTACAGCGGATTGTCAAAGAAAAAAGTCACTACTATGAATATGAAAAGCAAACAGCCCCCGAGCAACCGGAGAGCCGGCTTTCTTGAAAATTCGGCCAACGATACGCTGTCCGTATAGAAGCCAAGCAAGAACACAGGATAGAACACTAGTAATCTTGACAGAGCAAACGTATCTCCTATTCCGCTCTCATATCCTGCAATTAAAGCCAGAACAAATGAAAACGGTATTAAAAACCTCGGATTTATATCACGCAGGACATATGTAGCACATATAAATACGGCCATTGCAAACATATACCATGGTATGCCGCCCTCATAAAACAACCTGAAGGAAGCATGTTTTCCGAAGGCCAGGCCCTCAAGAAATATTATAGTTTTTAGAGCCAGATACAGAATAAGATACGATATGACCTTATTAACTTTCAAAACCCCGTCCTTAAATGATGACTTGGCGAACATGCCGGACACAAATATAAACAGTGGCATATGAAATGAATATATGATTGTAAAAAGCTGTTGGGCGACTTCAAACTTACCGTTACATTGTGTAACGAAGTGACCCAATACAACCAAAAATATCAACAGCGATTTTACATTGTCCCAGAGATACACCCTTGGCTTCTTAAGAGTGGAGATATCCGCCATTGACAGTCCTCCTCAAATCTGATTATCAAGAAAAAATCTAATTATCAAAATAACGAGTGAAACCCTAAAAGGCTTCACTCGTCGTTCTTAGCCTGTCGGCGCGAATTTGAACCCGCCAGGCTATTTAAGGAAACCTTCAATAATAATTTCCTCTGCTTCTTCCTCGGTCATTCCGAAAGTTTGAAGCTTTATCAACTGATCATTATTTATCTTACCGATAGCCGCCTCATGAATGATATTGGCATCGGGATGGTTTGCAGAAATAGCCGGTATGGATGAAATCTTCGCTCCGTCCATAATAATGGAATCGCACTGGACGTGGGCATGACAAGCGTTGTTACCTACGGCATTGGGATAGAACACCTGAGTTGAATTATCCTTACCAACCGTTCTCGATATGATTTGTGCGGAGGAACCTTCACCGTTGAGATTTACAACCATATCTGTCTTAGCGACCTGATCGCCGTGTGTCATAAGCTTCTCAAGTACATATATCTTTGCATCGGCCTTAAGATTCGCCTCTGTTTTTCTGTAGGTTGAATCGACGCCCTTTATCTGTACCATTTCCATTTCACAGTAGGAGCCCTCATCCATATTTACTATGGTCGTGGGGTTGAGGATTCTCTTTCCGTTTCCGTCGCCCTCACCGTAATGTTTTTCAACATACTTAACAGAGGCATTCTTTCCTATGTGGAAAGAGTGTATTCCGTCATGTTCGGAATTCTTATCTCCGCAGTTATGGATTCCGCATCCGGCAACTATGGATACATCCGCACCTTCGCCTATAAAGAAGTCATTGTAAACTAAATCGTTTACACCCTCTTCAGTTATAATAACCGGTATGTGTACCTCTTCGCCCTTCGTTCCGGGTTTTACAATTATATCAATACCGGGTTTATCTGTCTTTTGTCTTATTTCTACATTCGATGAAGATGAGCGAACCAGACCCTCACCGTTTTTTCGTATATTCAATGCCCCAGCGGGAACACCTGTCATATCGGCTATTTCACTGAGCATCTGTCTGTCTACCGGTGTTAGAGAGAGATCAAATTTGAAATCCTTGATATCCATACTATTTTGCCTCCCCTCTAAACGTGCAGTCCTTTGAGAAACCTGAAAATTCCGTAAGAAGTTTAGGGAATACCTCGTCCTTCGGACCCTGAGTTTTAATCTTTCCGTCAGCCAGAACTATGATTTCATCTGCAAGCTGCATAATTCTTTCCTGGTGAGAAATGATGATTACGCTGTTCCTTTCGTTTTTAGCGAGGGTCTTAAATGTATCAACAAGCATTGTGAAGCTCCAAAGATCGATACCTGCCTCAGGCTCGTCATAAATTGCCACATCGAGGTTTCTCGCCATAAGAGTGGCTATCTCTATACGCTTTACCTCGCCGCCCGACAAGCTTGTATCAACCTCCCGATTGAGATAATCCATGGAGCAAAGACCCACTCTGGTCAGATAAGAACAACATTCATCTTCCGGAAGTTCCTTTCCTGCCGCCAGACTCAAAAGACTGCGAACAGTAAGTCCTTTAAATCTTGGAGGCTGTTGGAAGGCATAGCCTATACCCAGCTTAGCACGCTCGGTTATATTTAATTCGGTAATATCCTTTCCATTGTATAAAACTTGTCCTGAAGTCGGCTTTTCAATCCCCATGATAATCTTTGCAAGGGTTGATTTTCCGCCACCGTTTGGACCGGTTATAACTATGAACTTTCCGTCATCAAGTGTTAAGTTTAGATCTTTTATGATGTCGAGCTTTCCGTCTTCACCCTGGACGGTAAAATAAAGGTTCTTAAGTTCTATCATTAAACATCACCTCTGAAACAGGACTGCGGACCGGCTTACAAAGCTTTTGTAATAGAGTCAAATGCTTCGGCAATACCTTCCCTGTCAGCCTTCTCAATTTCCCCGGCATCCACAAATTTTGCAGTTTCAGGATTTATAGGAAGCCTGGCGAGAACGGGAACGCCGAGTTCTGCTGCTATTTCATCTGCTTTTCCGTGACCGAAAACCTCTAATTTTTTTCCACAATCAGGACATGAAACATAGCTCATATTCTCCACTACTCCGAGAATAGGAACATTCATCATCTTGGCCATGTTGTATGCCTTTTTTACGATGAGCGTTACCAAGTCCTGAGGAGTTGTTACGATAACAATGCCCTTAACAGGGAGTGACTGATAAACAGTAAGAGGTACATCGCCGGTTCCCGGAGGCATATCTACAAACATGTAATCTACATCGCCCCAGGCAACATCGGTCCAAAACTGGTTAATAACACCGCTTATAACCGGACCGCGCCAAACAACAGGAGCCTCTTCATCATCAAGAATAAGGTTTATTGACATAACCTTGATTCCGCTCTTTGAAGTTGCGGGTACAAGTCCCACTCCCTCTATGCCCTCTACTTTATCGTGAATACCGAAAGCCTTCGGTACTGAAGGACCGGTAACATCGGCATCCATTATAGCAGTACTGTTCTGGCGGGAAGCGCACTCCTCGGCAAGTAAGCATGTCACAAGTGATTTGCCTACGCCGCCCTTTCCACTCGCTACTGCGATTACATTCTTGACATTGCTGTTCTGATTTTGTTCAAGTCTGAAATCAGGCTTGTCACACTTTGATGAGCATGAGCTGCAATCATGTGTGCATTCTGACATTGCAATCATCTCCTACTAAAATTATATGAATTAAACTATATCATGTCAATATTTTTTGTTATTATCCGTTTTTATCAGCCGTTTTTACGCAAATTTTTAAAAAAATCAGTTAAGATAGCGCCGCATTCGCTCTCCATTATTCCACCGACAACCTCGGGTTTGTGGTTATACGGCAAATCAAAAAGCTTGATGACACTGCTTACCGAACCGGCTTTTTTATCATAAGCACCGAAATAAACATTCTTTATTCTGGAATTTATTATAGCGCCTGCGCACATCGAACACGGCTCAAGAGTAACATAAATATCACACATAAAAAGGCGCCAGCCGCCCAAATTTTTACAGGCTTGATTTATGGCTTCAAGCTCCGCATGCGCAAGTGAATTCCGTAATGATTCTCTCTTATTATATCCGCGTCCTACAATCTCACCATTACATACAACTACGGCACCTACCGGAACCTCTCCGAGGGACATAGCCTTTTCCGCTTCCGTCAATGCCTCCCGCATAAAGTATTCTCTATCCATAACTAAACACCAACATAGTGCACGGTAGTTGCTATTTCTTTAAACATCAGGATCATTGCGGCTATCATAGGCAAAGAGATAACAGTATAAAGGTAGCACTTTCTTCTGTATGCACGTCTGCCCTTCGCCGTGTTTCCGCCGGGTTCATACAGACTTATTTTATGTCTGTATTTATCTATAAATATGAGCAATGCAACCAGTCCCAAAAGAGCCCCTACGATATTTACAATAGCTATAACTACAACCTGAATTGTTTCGGGAACTACAGAACCGAGACCCGTAAGAACAGTTGCATAAGTGTTATTCATAAAGTGTATGGCTATACCTGTCCAAAGGCTGTCAGTCACTATAACCAGCCAGCCCATAACAATGCCGAGTACAAGTGCAAAAGGAGCCTGAACAAGATTTCCATGCATCACGGCAAATATAACGGCGCTGACACAAATGGCAAATCTGTCTCCGAATTTTCTGAGTGATTGCAGCACAACCCCTCTTACCGCGAACTCCTCCGTAAGCGCAGGAACAACGGCAGTCGAGAGCATCTGCCACCAGAATTCGCCCATGGATTCAGGTTTATTATCCATGCCACCCTCAAAAACAAAACCAAAGCTCTCAGCCGAGAGCACAAACAAGCTGGTCACAAAATTCGTAACTACCAAAGTAAGAAAGCATATCCCCAGAGCCAGTACAAAAAGCTTGCCGGAATTAGGTCTGTTCAGCGGCAATGTATCCACGTTCCGAAGCACGAAATGTTTTATTATAAAACCACCGATTGCAAACGGTAAAACTATACAAATAACAGAATAAAAAATCTGTACCGTATACATAAGCACATATGAATCGGCATAGTGTTCCGCAATCGGGGTTTTTCTGAGAATCGCCAAAAAACAGTCTGCGAAAACATTGAACGCTATAACACAAAGCCCGATAATACCGCTTGTTATCATAAGCCTTATTATTTCCGGGCGTTTCATCTTTTCATAAACAGGTTCAACCCTGCCTATATCATCATATCTCACATGAATTATTCCATATGGTGAATTCTGAGACATGAGCCACCTCCATGAGTTTCTTAATCAGTGCAATTTAGGTCTATATATTTTACCATAATTGCAATAACATTTCCATACTTACTTATTCAAGTATTCAACAAGTCCGCCTAAGGCCGCTTTTCCGTCCTTTAACCCTAAGTCGTAGGCGCCCTGTAATTTTTCCGGATCTTTTTCTATGCGTTTTACCGCAAGAGGCTCACTAGGCCTTATAACATAAATCTCACCTGCATTCTCCGCAGCTTTCAATCTCTCAACGCAAGCATTATACTCGTTCGGTCTGTTTGCCAACCTGCTCGCAAACTTCGGGTACTTACGCTTGTAGAAGAGGTCAACAAACCATTTTGGAATAGGACCCTTTTTGTAATCATACGGTTTTGTCAATACAACGACGAGTTTTTCATACCCCATTTCTTTGAACTTTTCAAAGGGTATGCTATCGGCAACACCGCCGTCAAGATAGAGTTTGCCGTCCAGCTCTACCGGCTTTGACAAAAAAGGCATTGTTCCGGATGCACGAAGCAACTCCATCTCATTCAGGACACTGTTCAGCCTTGGATATTCAGCATCACCGGTCTCCATATTCGTAACAACCACATGAAAGGGAACTCCCGACATGTAGGTCTCGTCGTCAAATAAATCATACTCCCGCGGCACCGTATAATATGCAAATTCGGTATTTATTACATTTCCGGTTGTAATCAGGGAATGCAGCCCCATATATCTTTTATCAGCGCAAAATCGCTTGTTATATCGGATCGCTCTGCCGCGCTGTTTTGAAACAAAATTCACTCCGAAAAGGGCACCTGCAGATACTCCTATAACACCGTCAAACTCTATTCCGTTATCAAGCAGGATATCAAGCACACCGCTTGTGTGCATGCCACGCATAGCTCCGCCCTCTAAAACCAATCCTGTTTTCAACCCTGTCACCTCTTGTTTTGAATCATATTATCCTATACGAATTCAAAGGGTATTATACTCTTATAAAACAAAAAGCTCAATTTCAAAATGAAATTGAGCTTTTTCAGATATCATTGCGCCTTCTTAAATATCATTGCGCCTTCTTAAATATTGTCGCGCCCTCTTAAATATTATCGCACTTTCTATATATTTTATTTCAAAAGTTCATAGATCCTCTGAGCTGCCGTTGCCGTATCCTCAGGACTTCCGAAGGTTGAAAACCTGAAATAGCCCTCTCCGCAAGCGCCGAAACCTTCGCCCGGTGTTCCAACCACTTGAATTTCATTGAGAAGATAATCAAAAAATTCCCAGCTGCCCATTCCGTTCGGGCATTTCATCCATATGTACGGAGCATTCTTTCCTCCGCAATACCAGATCCCGAGCTTATCAAGAGCTTCCATCAACACCTTGGCATTATTCTTATATATCTTTATATTGTCATGTATCTGTTTTTGACCCTCCGAAGTGAAAACAGCAGCGCCGCCCTTTTGTATGATATAAGAAACACCGTTTGTCTTTGTTGTTCTGTTTCTCACCCACATGCTGTTGAAATTCATACCGTTACGCTCTAGTTCCTTCGGTATAACCGTGTAGCCGAGTCTTGTGCCGGTAAAGCCCGCGGTCTTTGAAAGCGAGCAAATCTCGATAGCACAAGTTCGGGCACCGTCTATCTCAAATATGCTGTGCGGCAAGCCCTCCTCTTCGATAAAAGCTTCATAGGCCGCATCGAAGAGTATAACCGAACCGTTCCTGTTGGCATAGTCGACCCATGCTGATAGTTTTTCTTTGCCGAAAACAGCGCCTGTCGGATTATTCGGAGAACATATATAAAGTATATCCGCCTTTATACTGTCATCCGGTTCAGGTAAAAATCCGTTTTCCTCTCCTGAGGAAAGATGTATGATTTTTCTTCCTGACATGATATTGGCATCCACATAAGCGGGATAAGCAGGCTCTATAACCAGGGCATCGCTTTCCCGGGAGAACAAATCAAGTATATCCCCGAGCTCGTCACTGGCACCGCTTGAAATGAAAACCTCATCCGGATCAAGTTTCACGCCGGATTTACCGTAGTAAGCTGCGATTGTTTCACGAAGCTCCGGGTCTCCGCACTCAGGCATATATCCATGAAAGTTTTCCTTCACAGCCTGGTCATCAACTGCTTCATGCAACGCCTTTATAACGGCATCACAAAGGGGTAGCGATACATCGCCTATTCCCATCCTGTAAAGATGTGCACCCGGATGTTCATTCAAATACGCCTTTGTCTTTTGCGCAATATTGTAAAAAAGATAAGAATCCTTCAAATCGGAATAGTACATGTTAGGAGTTATCATTCCATCGTTTCTCCTTCATAAATAAATTCTGCCGGACCTGTCATCGTCACGTCGTTATCCTGTGAGATACTGATCTTCAATGTACCCCCGTCAAGGTGGACGGAAATAACATCATCATAATTGCAATACTTTTTCGTGATTGATGCCATCGTGCTGGCGCAGGCACCGGTACCGCAAGCCATTGTAATACCGCTTCCGCGCTCCCATACGCGCATCCTTATTTCATTTTCAGATATGACCTGAACAAACTCTACATTGACGCCGTCCGGAAAAGCTTCATGATGCTCAATCTTCGGTCCGATTTCACTCAAATGTACAGCTTCAGCATCATCGACAAATATAACCGCATGCGGATTTCCCACAGAAACAAGTGTGCAGGTGTATTCATTTCCGTCTATAGATAGGACTTTATCCCCATCGACAACAGCTTTTCCCATATCAACGGTGACGCTTTTTACCTTTCCGTTACAAAGCTGTAAATCCAGGGTGCGAATACCGGACAAAGTTTCAACGGTTATACGCTTCTTATCCGTATAACCCTTATCATACACATATTTGCCCACGCATCTGATGCCGTTTCCACACATCCTGGCCTCGCTGCCGTCAGCATTGAAAATGCGCATTTTAAAATCTGCTATATCAGACGGTGATATCCAGATCATGCCGTCCGAACCCGCACCGAAGTGTCGTTCAGATAACTTAATTGAAAGTTCCCCCGGGTTTTCCGGTTCTCCGTATACATACAAATAGTCATTTCCCAGACCGTGCATCTTGGTAAAATGCATAAACTACACACCTTCCCTAACTATTTCCGAGAGCTTCAGCTCGAACCTGTCTTTTCTTGTGTCAACAGGGACCTTGGTTGGATATACTCCGTCAAAACAGGCACTGCAAAATTCATTTCCCCCTGTTAAATCTCCCAATGATTCAACCGGTAGATAGCCCAAGGAATCAACGCCGATTATGTCGGCTATCTCCTCTATAGAATGATTGCAAGCGATCAAATGATCTCTTGAATCTATATCTGTACCATAATAACACGGATGTAAAAACGGCGGCGAAGATATACGCATATGAATCTCTTTCGCACCGGCTTCTCTGAGCAATTTTACAATCCTGCCGCTCGTGTTTCCCCTTACTATGGAATCATCCACGAGAACCACACGTTTGTCGCTTACGGTCTCCTCAATCGCGCTGAGCTTTATCTTCACCTGATCAAGTCGCATGTTCTGTCCCGGAGATATGAATGTTCTTCCTATGTACTTATTCTTTATGAGACCGATACCGTATGGTATACCTGATTCTACACTATATCCTATAGCGGCATCAAGACCCGAATCCGGAACGCCGACTACCACATCTGCATCGACCGGATACTTATCCGCGAGAATTTTCCCCGCGCGCACCCTGGCAGCATGCACTGAGATGCCGTCTATAACGGAATCAGGTCTGGCAAAATAAATATATTCAAAAATGCAAAGTTTCTTCGGCTTTACGCCGCAATGTTCCTTCCTTGAAACAATACCGTTTTTCGAGAATACAATTATCTCTCCGGGTTCCACATCACGTATGAATTCTGCACCGACAGCTTTTAAGGCACAGCTCTCGGAGGCGATAACATAAAGCCCCTCCGGAGTCTTTCCGAAACACAGCGGTCTGAAGCCATAGGGATCTCTTGCGCAAATAAGCTTTTGCGGAGACATGAGCACCAATGAATATGCTCCGTCCAGAATCCCCATGGCAGAACTAAGCGCGTCTTCTATAGAAGGTGCCTTTAATCTTTCCTTTGTAACTATGTATGCAATCGTCTCCGTGTCAGATGTAGTGTGGAAAATTGCACCTGTAAGCTCGAGTTCATTTCTGAGTTTTGCGGAATTACTTAAGTTTCCGTTATGCGCCAAAGCCATTCTGCCCTTTTGATGATTAACCTCAATAGGTTGACAATTATTGCGATTGTTGGCACCCGTGGTTCCGTATCGTACATGTGCCACCGCCATGGAACACTCCGGAAATCCGGACAGAATATCCGAATTGAAAACTTCACTTAAAAGGCCTAAATCCTTATGTGAGTAAAACACTCCGTCATCATTTACAACGATTCCGCAGCTCTCCTGTCCGCGGTGCTGCAGGGCATACAACCCATAATAACAAATGTTTGCCACATCAGTAGGCTCAGTTCCGAATACGCCGAAAACCCCGCATTCCTCTCTCAAACCCATTATTCCTGTCCTCCCGATTGTTCAAGTGCAGCCCCTATAAGTCCCTTAAACAGCGGATGTGCCTTATTGGGACGGCTCTTAAATTCAGGATGATACTGAACACCTATATAAAAGTCATTCTCAGGTATTTCCACGGTCTCTACTATATATCCATCCGGTGATGTACCGCTTATCTTCAATCCGGCTTTGCTTAATACATCACGATAGTCGTTATTAAACTCGTATCTGTGTCTGTGTCTTTCCGATATCTCGGTCTTTCCGTAACACTTTTGCATCTGGGTTCCGCTCTCTATCTTACAAGGATATGCACCCAGGCGCAATGTACCGCCTTTTGCCACCTCATCATTCTGATCAGGCAAAAAGTCTATTACCTTATTTTTGCTGTCCGGTTCAAACTCGCCCGAGTTTGCATCTTTTAATCCGGCAACATATCTCGCAAAAGCTATTACCGCTGTTTGCATACCGAGGCATATACCGAGATAAGGAAGATTATTCTCACGGCAATAGTTGGCCGTAACTATCTTTCCTTCTATTCCTCTGTTACCGAACCCGCCCGGAACTATTATTCCGTTACAGTTACCCAACTTCTCCTCAACATTTTCCTGCGTAATTGTCTCAGAATCTATCCATTCTATATCCACTCGTGCCCCATATACATATCCCGCATGTCTTAAAGCTTCAGCCACTGAAAGATATGCATCATGCAGCGCTACATACTTTCCTACCAGGCCTATGGTTACACGCTTGTTTATATTGTGTATCTTATCAAGCATCTCATTCCATTCACTCATATCTATATCAGGCGCGTGTATCCCGAGTTCCCTACACACTATGCTTGAAAAATTGCTCTTCTCAAGCATTGTCGGCGCCTCGTAAATAACCGGCAATGTAATATTCTCTATAACGCAGTCCGGCTTTACATTGCAAAACATGGATATCTTCTTAAAAATGGACTCCTCCAAGGGCTTGTCGCATCTCAATATGATTATATCCGGATTTACGCCCATCCCCTGCAATTCTTTAACCGAATGCTGCGTAGGTTTTGATTTATGTTCATCCGAACCACTCAAAAACGGTACCAAAGTCACATGTATAAACAGACTGTTTTCTCTACCCACCTCGAGCGAGATTTGTCGTACTGCCTCCAGAAACGGTTGTGATTCGATATCGCCTATGGTTCCCCCTATTTCTGTTATTACAACATCCGCATCTGTCTTTTTTCCGACAGAATATACGAATTCCTTTATCTCGTTGGTGATATGGGGGATTACCTGTACTGTTGAGCCTAAATATTCGCCTCTGCGCTCTTTGTTTAAAACATTCCAATAAACCTTACCGGTTGTAAGGTTGGAAAATTTATTGAGGTCCTCATCTATGAATCTTTCATAGTGTCCAAGGTCAAGGTCGGTCTCTGCACCGTCCTCAGTAACAAAAACCTCACCATGCTGGTACGGACTCATCGTTCCGGGGTCCACATTTATATATGGATCAAGCTTCTGCGCCGCCACCTTCAGCCCTCTTGCCTTGAGCAATCGTCCCAGCGATGCAGCTGTTATTCCTTTTCCGAGTCCGGATACAACTCCGCCTGTTACAAATATGTACTTAGTCATAAACCCCGCTCCTATAAATTTATTATTTCCCGCTGTCACCGTAGTTCGAAAGAACTCTCGCTGACGGGTCATTTACATCGCAGCCTTCCCATTCCTTGTTCGGCATCCAGAAGTCCACTATCATTTCACCCTGTCCGCTGTAATACTTTTCAAAAATTTCCCGATATAGTAATGATTCCTTCGTAAACGGTGCCGCATGAGTATACTGTTTACACTTTTCTTCAAATTCCTGATCACTGTAATATGATTCTGCGTATTCCTTGAGATAGTCTACCATTGAATGTCCGACTGCATCGGAAAAAGCTGCTTTTTCACGCCAGAGTATTTCTTCCGGCAGATAGTCTCCGTCTTCAAAAGCGTGTCTTAAAAGATATTTACCCTTTCCGTACTTGTTGAGTTTCATCTCAGGGTCAACGGACATTACATACTTAACAAAATCCAGATCACCGAACGGAACACGAGCTTCAAGAGAGTTTACCGAGATACACCTGTCTGCTCTGAGAACATCGTACATGTGAAGCTCCCGTACCCTCTTTTGTGATTCCTTTTGGAAAGCATCCGCATCCGGTGCAAAGTCTGTGTATTTATATCCGAAGAGCTCATCCGATATCTCTCCCGTGAGAATAACCCTTATATCTGTCTGCTCATGTATTGCCTTGCAAATAAGATACATGCCCATGCTGGCACGTATAGTCGTTATATCAAATGTACCCAGAAGATGGATAACTGTCTCAAGGGAAGAAAGCACATCGTCCTTAGTTATGATTATCTCCTTATGGTCACTTCCGATATAATCCGCCACTTGCTTTGCATATTTGAGGTCTATTGCATCCTCACTCATTCCTATGGCAAAAGTTTTGATAGGTACATCACTCTTTTTGGCGGCAATTGCACACACAAGTGAAGAGTCGAGACCTCCCGAAAGGAGAAATCCCACCTTGGAATCCGATACCAGCCTTTTTTCAACACCCGCAACGAGTTTATCATGAATTTTCCTGCAAACTGTTTCAAGATCATCCTTACATACACTCTCAACTTTTGTTATATCTGAATAACAAATAAATTCTCCGCCTTTGTAGTAATGTCCCGGAGGGAACGGCATAATCTTATCGGAAAGTCCTACAAGGTTTTTTGCCTCGCTTGCAAAGATAATTACCCCGTCTTTATCATAGCCATAGTAAAGTGGCCTGATACCTATAGGATCTCTGGCCGCAATATACTCCTGTTTTTCACCGTCAAATATGACGCATGCAAACTCCGCATCGAGCATGGCAAACATATCAGTTCCGTATTCCCGATACAAAGGGAGTAAAATTTCGCAGTCAGAGTCACTCTTAAATGTATATTTTTTTGTGAGTTCCGCCCTTATCTTTTCAAATCCGTATATCTCGCCGTTACAAACTACATAGCTACCATCGAGTTCAAACGGTTGCATACCGGAAGGCGTAAGACCCATTATCGAGAGTCTGTGAAATCCCAGAATACCTTTTCCGGTATCTATAATTCTGCTTTCATCGGGGCCTCTTGAAACAGTCTCTTTAAAGCCCTCTTGAAACGCCGAAAAGGCAGCACTGCTGCCACAATAACCCATAATAGAACACATAATGAAAATACCTCCGTAAATCTTGGATAACAGCATTCTATAGGGCAAGTGCTGTACTCGCTGTGCCACCTATATTTGTTCTCTTTTCCAAGCTCCCAAAAGAGCTCTGCCAGCTTACGTGTGACGCGGACGGCGCACCTAATAGGAAGTTACTCCGTTCAGATTGCAGCTCGGAAAGTGTTATTCATACAGGCTCTGCTACATGGCTCTCACCATCCCATGCTCGCTGTGAGTGAGTTCCTGTATTACTTATCTCTCCTCAAACGCTTTTATTTAATAACAGTAAATCTGCTTTATTCAACATCCTGCAATGCATCATATCCTTCTTCACCGGTACGGACTTTAACAACATTTTCAACATCATATACGAATATCTTACCGTCGCCGATGTGACCTGTATAAAGAATTTTCTTAGCTGTCTCAATGACATCTCTTACGGGTACCGCACTTACTACGATATCAACCTGTACCTTCGGCAAGAGGTTAGCTTCAACCTGTACACCACGGTAATATTCCGGTTTACCCTTCTGAATTCCGCAACCGAGAACATGCGAAATTGTCATGCCGGTAATTCCGATATCCATAAGCGCCGTCTTGAGAGCCTCAAATCTTGATTCCTTACAAATAATCTCAATCTTTGTGAATCTCGGTGAGCCGTCATCAAATGCCGGAACTTTCTTAACCGGGATTGCCTCCGCAACAGGAGCACTTCCTGTTACTGCAATCGCAGGCTCTTCGAAACCGTAGTCTATGCTTTCGACAGTAGGAACAAAGTCTGCATATGCGGTTGACAAACCGTGCTCTGTGCTGTCAAGACCGGCGATTTCCTCTTCTGCCGTAACACGAAGACCGATTGTCTTCTTTATGATAATGAAAGTTATTGTCATACAAACTGCTGTCCAGGCGAGAACTGAAACGATACCCAGAAGCTGGATTCCCAAAAGCTTGGCGCTGCCTGTATAGAGCAATCCTTTAAGCCCTGCGGGAGCAGCCGGATTTGCAAGCAAACCTACGGCAATAGTTCCCCAAACGCCGTTTGCAAAGTGCACGCCTACAGCACCGACAGGATCATCAATATGTAGCTTAAGATCAAGGAATTCAACCACTAATACAACGAGGAATCCCGAAACCAAACCTACTATAATTGCACCGATTGCATCAAGGGCATCACATCCGGCGGTTATGCCGACGAGTCCTGCAAGGGATGCGTTCAGGCACATAGAAACATCCGGTTTACCGTTTTTAATCCAGGTAAAGAGCATTGTTACAACGGTGGCTACTGCAGGAGCAATAGTCGTGGTAACAAATATCGAAGCAAGCGATGTACCATCCCATGCGGCAGCTCCGTTGAATCCATACCAACCGAACCAAAGAATGAAACATCCGAGAGCACCCAGCGGAATAGAATGTCCCTGAATGGCATTTACCTTTGTAACCTTACCGCTTTTATCCTTTACGTATTTACCAAGACGCGGGCCAACCATAATAGCTCCGATAAGGGCTGTTAAACCGCCCACTGCATGGATAGCTGCGGAACCGGCAAAATCGTGGAATCCGAGTTTCACGAGCCAACCCTGAGAGTTCCAGATCCAGCCTGCTTCAATAGGATAAACGAACAACGAAATAACTGCCGAGTAAATACAATATGAAATAAACTTCGTTCTCTCGGCCATTGCACCGGAAACTATTGTAGCTGCGGTAGCGCAGAACACGAGGTTAAATACAAAGCTTGATGCATTTGTTTTAATGAAAGTACCAAAGTCAGTGAATATACCGAAGTTCGGGGCACCTATAATTCCGAAAATATAATCCTCAGACATCATAAGGCTGAAGCCGAGAAGAACGAAGACAACCGTGCCTATACAGAAATCCATAAGGTTCTTCATAATTATGTTGCCGGCATTCTTAGCCCTTGTGAAACCCGTTTCAACCATTGCAAATCCAGCTTGCATAAAGAATACAAGTGCTGCCCCTATAAGAAACCACACACCGAAAACCTCACCGGTGGCAGTTTCCTGTACCACTTTAATGATTTCTTCCATTGCCATATATACCATCTCCTATTTTAGGCAACTACTTATTTTACACTGAAGAGTAAGTCTCCATAAGACGGTAACGGCCAATACTTCTTAGCCGTGAGAGCCTCAGCTCCGTCACATGCAAGTCTCAACTCACTCATCTTAGAGAGGAGTTTATCGCGAATCTCATATGACTCTGTGATAATATCCCCCTCTTGCTCAACGGCTAACAATGCGGCCTCGACTTCCTCCGTCTTAACAAGAATCCTTTCGGTCAATGTTGAAAGTTTCTTTATAAGACTCATTTCGTAACCACAAGAAATTGAATCATCCAGTGATTTCTTGGCAACTGCCGCTTGGGTAATTGAGGATATGTACGCCTCAACAGCGGGAGCTATTTGAGTCTTGGCCATGCCCACCATCGTGTTTGCCTCAATGACAACAGCCTTACAATAATTGTCTAACATGATCTCACATCTGGATTCCAGTTCAGCCTTTGAGAATACGCCGTGAGAAGTGAGCATATCGACATTTTTCTTATCCAGCAAATGAGGCATACAGTCAGGTGTTGTGCGATAGTTGAGAAGTCCGCGCTTCTCAGTTGCCTCTTCGATCCAGGCGTCGTCATAACCGTTTCCGTTAAAGATGATGCGCTTATGATCCTTAATCGTCTTCTTAATCATTTCATGGAGAGCTGTTTCGAAATCTTCAGCGCCCTCCAGTCTGTCCGCATATATCTTCAAACTCTCTGCAACAGCACTGTTAAGCATTATGTTTGCACAAGCTATACTGTTTGACGAACCGAGCATACGGAATTCAAATTTATTTCCTGTAAAAGCAAACGGCGAAGTGCGGTTGCGGTCTGTATTATCGCGGTTAAACTTCGGTAATACATCAACGCCGAGCTTCATTTGCGTCTTCTCGGAACCGAGGTATGGGGTATCAGTCTCTATCGCTTCCATAACAGCGTTAAGTTCATCTCCGAGGAAGATTGATACAACTGCCGGAGGAGCTTCATTAGCACCGAGACGATGATCGTTTCCTGCTGTTGCAACGGAAATTCTGAGAAGATCCTGATAATCATCAACAGCTTTTATTACTGCGCAAAGGAACAATAAAAATTGCGCGTTTTCATATGGTGTCTCACCGGGGGAAAGAAGGTTAACACCCGTATCGGTTGAAATCGACCAGTTGTTGTGTTTACCGCTTCCGTTTACACCTGCGAAAGGCTTTTCATGGAGCAAGCAGACAAGTCCATGTCTCGATGCAACTTTTTGCATAATCTCCATAGTCAACTGGTTGTGATCCGTTGCTATATTGGTAGTCGTATAGATAGGAGCAAGCTCATGTTGCGCCGGGGCAACCTCGTTATGCTCTGTCTTTGCAAGAATTCCGAGCTTCCAGAGTTCCTCGTTCAGATCCTCCATAAATTCGGCTACCTTTGGCTTTATAACACCAAAGTAGTGGTCATCCATTTCCTGACCCTTTGGAGGCTTAATACCGAACAATGTACGACCGGTATAACGTATATCCGGACGCTTCTCATACATTTCCTTGGTAATAAGGAAGTATTCCTGTTCAGGACCAACGGATGTACGAACACATTTTACTGTGTCATTTCCAAACAGCCTCAGAATACGCAAGGCTTGCTTATTGAGTGCCTCCATTGACCTGAGCAACGGTGTTTTTTTGTCGAGTGCTTCGCCGCCGTAAGAACAGAATGCGGTTGGTATACATAAAGTTTTACCTTTAATAAATGCATAGGAAGTCGGATCCCACGCTGTATATCCTCTGGCCTCAAAAGTAGCACGAAGTCCGCCTGACGGGAAGGAAGATGCATCGGGCTCTCCCTTTATAAGCTCCTTACCTGAGAACTCCATGATAACTCCGCCATCAGGAGACGGAGAAATAAAACTATCATGTTTCTCTGCTGTTATACCTGTAAGCGGTTGGAACCAATGAGTGTAATGTGTAGCTCCATTTTCAACAGCCCAATCCTTCATCGCTGTTGCAACTGCATTAGCAACACCGATATCAAGTTGTGCTCCTTCATCAATTGTCTTCTTTAATGATTGATAGACATCCGCAGACAATTTTGCTTTCATCACTCTGTCATCGAAAACAAGACTTCCAAAGTATTCAGATACGATTGCCATGATAAAATCTCCTTCTTTAATGATGGTTTTGATATAAAAAAGAAGAAGACATCTTTAATGTAAATCCGCTCCCGGATACACTAAAGACATCTTTGCCTTTTTATATATATTTTTTTGGTTTGCAATTTGTTTTGCAACTTGGTTTACAACTTGGTTTACAACAAAACTCAAATACATCGTAAACCATTTGTATAAACAAACAGAAAGCGTCTCCGAGTTTGACACTCGAAGACGCCCTTGCCTTCATTGACTGCATTGTACACCCATAGAATGGCGTTGTCAACCCCTATTTTTGCAATTTTTAAAATTAAATCTTGCAAAATTGCATTTTTTCATCTTGACAAACATCTGTCTTTTTAGTAACATAATCTCAAACATGAGCAAAGGCGTTCATTTCAGTGCTGTATTCTGCGCTGAGATGGACGTCTTTTTTATGTACTTCAGAAAGGGAAGGATCATTATGAAAATCGAAGGCCAAGTACGTATTCCATCCGGATGTGCAATAGCTGCCGTTATCTCCAAAGAAGGAAAGCGGATGTCCGGTGAGATGATTACCAACGCAATGAAACCCATGCATGACAGATCAAACGGACTGGGTGGAGGATTTGCTGCGTACGGTATATATCCTGAATATAAGGACTTTTATGCATTACATATGTTTTTTGATGACCGCTCCACCAGAAAAGAATGCGAAGTTCTTTTGAAAGAGCGGTTTGAGATTGTAAAGTCTGAGATACTTCCTACCCGTAAAATCCCTGCCATAACCGATGAACCGATAATCTGGAGATACTTCGTATCTCCCCTCAAATCTGAAGTAGCTTCAATGCAGGTTGATGAAAAAGAGTTCGTTGCAAGAACAGTAATGAAAATAAACACAGAGATGAAAGGCGCATATGTTTTCTCCAGCGGAAAAAACATGGGTGCATTTAAAGCAGTAGGATATCCCGAAGACGTAGGCGTGTTCTACAAGCTTGAGGAGTATGAGGGATACTCGTGGACAGCACACGGCAGATATCCGACCAATACACCGGGATGGTGGGGCGGTGCCCACCCGTTTACACTGCTTGACTACTCAATAGTTCATAACGGAGAAATTTCATCTTACGATGCAAACAGACGCCATATAGAAACATTTGGTTACAAGTGTACTCTTCAAACCGACACTGAGGTCATTACATATATAATGGACTATCTGATAAGACGTCAGGGACTGACCCTGGAAGAGGCGGCAAGCGTAATTGCGGCACCATTCTGGAGCACGATTGACAACAAAACAGATTTAATAGATAAAAATAAACATATTTACCTTAGAACTTTGTTCCCGAGTCTTCTCATCACAGGTCCTTTTTCAATAGTATTCGGATTTAACGGTGGGCTTATGGCGCTTAATGACAGACTTAAGCTTCGTTCTATGGTTGTCGGGGAAAAGGATGACAAAGTATTCATAGCAAGCGAAGAGGCAGCCATAAGAGTGATGGAGCCCGATGCAGAAAACATCTGGGCACCGGCCGGCGGAGAACCGGTCGTAATAAGAGTAAAGGAGGGTGCGTATTAATGGGCGTAGAATTTCTGTACCCTGAATTTGAAGTAATCCGCAATGAAAATCGCTGTATCACGTGCAGAGTTTGCGAGAGACAGTGTGCAAACGAAGTACACGCACTCGATCCCGAACTCGGAATAATGATAAGCGACGAGTCAAAATGCGTAGATTGCCAGCGTTGCGTTTCACTTTGCCCTACAAGGGCATTAAAAATAGTAAAAAGTGACTGTCGCCTTCGCGAAAATGCAAACTGGAAAGACGAAACAATTAAAGAGATATACAAACAGGCAAACAGCGGAGGTGTGTTGCTCTCATCAATGGGTAACCCAAAGCCGTTCCCGGTTTATTGGGATAAGATTCTTATCAATGCATCACAGGTTACAAACCCGCCCATTGACCCGCTCCGTGAGCCTATGGAGACCAAAGTCTTCCTCGGAAAGAAACAGGGTAAGATTGAGCGCGACGAGAACGGAAATCTGAAATGCGATTTGCCGCCACAACTCGAGCTCTCGGTTCCCATCATGTTTTCGGCCATGAGCTACGGTTCTATCAGTTATAACGCACATGCCTCCCTGGCCAGAGCCGCCACTGAGCTCGGTATCCTGTACAATACGGGTGAAGGTGGATTGCACGAAGACTTCTACTGCTACGGAGAAAATACGATAGTTCAGGTGGCATCCGGACGATTTGGTGTTTATGAGGACTACCTAAAGGCCGGAGCAGCTATAGAAATAAAAATGGGTCAGGGCGCAAAGCCGGGTATCGGCGGACATCTCCCGGGAACTAAAATCATCGGCGACGTATCCAGAACGAGAATGATACCTGAGGGAAGCGATGCTATATCTCCTGCCCCTCATCACGATATATATTCTATAGAGGATTTGAGACAACTTGTTTTTTCTCTCAAAGAGGCTACAGAGTATAAAAAGCCTGTTATTGTAAAGGTTGCAGCCGTTCACAATATTGCCGCCATAGCAAGCGGAATTGCAAGAAGCGGCGCCGACATAATAGCTATAGACGGCTTCAGAGGGGGCACGGGTGCTGCTCCGACAAGGATTCGGGACAATGTCGGTATCCCTATAGAACTTGCCCTTGCGGCAGTTGACCAAAGGCTTCGCGACGAAGGTATCAGGAATAATGTTTCACTTGTTGTAGGCGGTAGTATAAGGAGCGCCTCCGATGTGGTAAAAGCTGTAGCTCTCGGTGCAGATGCGTGCTATATTGCCACAGCAGCCGTATTGGCTCTGGGTTGCCATCTTTGCCGTACGTGTCAATCAGGCAAATGCAACTGGGGCATAGCAACACAGCGCCCGGAGCTTGTGAAAAGGCTTAACCCTGATATCGGCAGCGAGCGTCTGGTAAACTTAGTCAGCGCATGGCAGCATGAGATAAAAGAACTAATGGGCGGAATGGGAATCAACTCAATAGAAGCACTTAGAGGAAACCGCCTCATGCTCCGCGGTATAGGATTGAGTGAAAAGGAACTTGAAATACTCGGTATTTACCATGCAGGAGAGTGATAAGCATGAAAAAAGTATATGTAAATGAAAAATGGTGCCTCGGTTGCCATTTGTGTGAATATAATTGTGCATTTGCAAACTCCGGTGAAACCGATATGGCCAAGGCATTAAAAGGAAAAACCATTTTCCCCAGGATTCATATAGAGGGCGATGACAATATATCTTTCGCAGTATCCTGCAGACATTGCACAGACCCCATATGCGTAAAGAGTTGCATAGCCGGAGCTCTTACCAAGGAAGACGGGGTGATTTGCGTTGATCAAAACAAGTGCGTGGGTTGCCTTACATGCGTATTGGTTTGCCCATTCGGCGCACTGTCGCCCGCAGAAGACGGCATTATGCAAAAATGCGAGCTCTGCCTGAAAAACACCTGTGGTGAACCCGCCTGCGTAAAGGGTTGCCCTAACAAAGCAATAGTATATGAAGAGAGGTGAGGGTAATGAAAAAGTTTATCATAGTAGGAAACGGTGTGGCTGCAGCAGGGTGCATAGAGGGTATTCGAAGCATCGACTCAGAGAGTGAAATCACCGTTATTTCCGAAGAAAAGTACCCTGTTTATTGCCGTCCTCTGATTTCATACTACCTTGAGGGCAGAACCGATCTTGAGCGAATGAATTACCGATCGGAACAATTTTATGAAGAAATGAATTGCAAGGTTATATACGGAAGAAAAGCCGTAAAAATCAATAGCACAGAAAAGAACGTGGAACTCGACGACGGTTCCGCACTCCCCTATTCTTCCGTTTGCGTTGCAACCGGGTCGTCCCCTTTCGTACCACCGTTCAAAGGGCTTGATACAGTGGAAAACAAATTCCCTTTTATGACAATAGACGATACCCTCGCTTTGGAAAATGCCATAACACCCGAATCAAAGGTTCTTATAATCGGCGCCGGCCTGATAGGACTGAAGTGTGCCGAAGGCTTACGTGGAAGAGTTTCAAAAATCACTGTATGCGATTTGGCGGACCGAGTGCTGTCGAGCATTCTCGATAACGATTGTGCCTCTATAGTTAAGTCACACTTAGAGGCAAACGGAATTGAGTTCATTTTGGGTGACAGCGCCGATAGTTTTGAGAAGACCACCGCCAAAATGAAGAGCGGAAAAACAGTTGAATTCGACATACTCGTCCTGGCTGTAGGCGTGCGCGCCAACATATCTTTGATAAGTGAAGCCGGGGGCAAAGTAAATAAAGGTATCGTAGTAAATACTAAAATGGAAACTTCAATTCCCGGTATATATTCCGCAGGCGACTGCACTGAAGGGTATGATATAACCTGCGGTAAGAATCGCGTTCTGGCAATTCTTCCAAATGCCTATATGCAAGGCAGGTGTGCAGGCGAAAATATGGCCGGTCTGGAAAATGTATTCGATAAAGCCATGCCTATGAACTCAATCGGCTTCTTCGGACTTCATATTATGACCGCCGGTTCATATTACGGGGAAACTGATGGAGGCGAACTCTACGAAGAGAGAAGTGACGGCAAACTCAAGAGGTTATTCACAAGGGATGGTATTCTTACAGGATTCATACTTGTCGGAGGGGTAGAACGCGCCGGTATATACACATCATTAATTCGCGAAAAAACACCGCTTGAAACCATTGATTTTGAGATGCTCAAAAAAGTGGCAACGTCATATGCTTTTTCTCCTGAGACGCGTAGAAAAAAGTTCGGAGGTGTGATATAATATGGACTTAATTAATGCTAAAGAGCTTGGTTATAAAGAACTTAATGATAAGCTCCGCAAAGCAGATAAAGCTTGTAAAATCGAAAACTGCTGCGGACAACGTTTCATCGCCGCCGGCATGTCTGAAAAGACAATTACGATAGACGGCGTTCCGGGCAACGCTCTCGGAGCATATCTCAACGGTGCATCAATAACTGTAAATGCAAATGCACAGGATGCCGTCGGAGATACAATGAACGATGGCGAAATAGTAATTCACGGTAACATAGGCGACGCCGCCGGTTATGCTATGCGCGGTGGCAGAATATATGTTAAAAGCAATGGCGGATACCGTGCCGGCATCCACATGAAAGAATACAAAGAAAAAGTGCCGGTCATGGTCATCGGCGGTGTTGTCGGAAGCTTCTTGGGAGAGTACCAGGCCGGCGGAATCATAATAGTTCTGGGCCTTGATTCTCAGGGCAAAAAGATTGTGGGAAATTTCCCGTGTACAGGCATGCACGGCGGAAAGATGTACATCAGGAGCGACTGCAAAGACATTCTTCTTCCGCCGCAAATAACGGCCCGTGCAGCCGAAAAGGAAGATCTGGAAGACATAAAAGAATACTTAATGAGATACTGCGATTTATTCAAATGTGATATAGACGAAATTTTAAGCGTACCTTTTACCGTTATCACTCCTGACAGCAAAAGCCCATACAAGCAGATGTATGTTGCCAACTGATGTCACTGTGTTACCGGTAAGCATCAAAAAGAAAGACGGTGAAGTAATGAAGTATTCAAAACAAGAGGTTCTCCAATATGTGCAGGAGGAAGATGTAAAGTTTATTCGTCTCGCCTTTTGCGATGTATTCGGAAAACAGAAAAACATCTCCATTATGCCCGAAGAGTTGCCCCGTGCTTTTGAATATGGAATAGCCTTTGACGCTTCTGCCATCGATGGGTTCGGTGATGAAAGCCATTCGGATTTATTATTACACCCGGATCCGAACACTCTTATTGCCCTCCCCTGGAGGCCCGAGCACGGAAAGGTTGTTCGTATGTTCAGCTACATAACCTATCCCGATGGCAGACCTTTTGAGCGCGACACCCGATATCTTCTTCAACAAGTGATCGAACATGCGAAAAATGCGGGTTATCGTTTTGAATTCGGAGCAGAACAGGAATTTTACCTGTTCTGTCTGGATGAAAACGGCAACCCTACGGATAAAACTTATGATGAGGCCGGATATATGGATATTGCCCCCGAGGACAAAGGGGAAAATATAAGGCGCGAAATATGTCTGATGCTTGAGCAAATGGGTATTCGCCCGGAAAGCTCCCATCATGAGGAGGGTCCTGGTCAGAACGAGATAGACTTCAGGTATTCAGATCCGCTGACAGCTGCCGATAATACGATAACCTTCCAAACGGTTGTTAAAACCGTTGCCCACAGAAACGGTCTCCACGCAGACTTCGGAGCCAAGCCTATCGATGATAAGCCCGGAAACGGATTCCACATAAACATATCGGTAAAATCGGAAGATGGTAAGGATCATCTTCCCCATATCATCTCAGGCATACTTGATAAGGTGTGCGATATAACTGTATTTTTAAACCCGAACGAAGACTCATATAAACGCTTCGGCAAGAAAAAGGCGCCGGGATATGTAACCTGGTCAAGAGAGAACAGATCACCGCTTTTGAGAATACCTGCCGCAGTCGGAGAATACAGACGAGCAGAACTCCGCTCTCCCGATCCGGGTGCAAATCCGTACCTTGCATTTGCATTGATAATTTATGCCTGTCTTTA
>CAZIHW010000009.1:0-9306 GCA_964539045.1 uncultured Eubacteriales bacterium
ACGATTATGTACAGCCTGATATCGTGATGGGAGATGCTCCCGCTACAACTGTACTTGATGTAAGCAGCACAACCCCGGAAGCAGCAAATGATGTAGAGAAGGGTCCGGAATATTGGGCCTATATGAATACGCTTCTGAACAATTTTGACGATGGCCAAATTCATACAGAAGCAGAATTAAACGTACCTCCGGTAGAACAGAGAGTTGATTCCAGGAAGGGGGAATCAGGTTTCCCTTTTTCAGAAGGCGCAGCAAACGTTAATCAGATTCCGGTACAGGCTGCGCCACAGACTATGCCGGTAGCAGAGCCAGTACCTGCACCGCAGGCTATGCCAGTGCAACCAGCACCTCAGCCGATGCCGGTAGCAGAGCCAGTACCCGCACCGCAGGCTATACCAGTGCAACCAGCACCTCAGCCTACGCCGGTGGCACAACCCGCACCTGCACCGCAACCGGTACCGATGCAACCTGCAGATCCATATGATCCAAGTGTTATCGCAGCTGCTCTGGGTGCTGCTCAGATCGGTAACAGCGCTCCTCCTACAGGTCGTACTGTTCAAGGCAGAGGAATTGTTATACGTGATGTATCCAATGCAGCGCCGGAACCGACTCCCGAACCTATAGTTTCATCAACAAATGTTGCATCTGTTTCCACAGATGATGACAAGTCGTGGTTGATACCTGAGAATGAAGTTGCCGAAACCTCCAAGGAGTCCGAAAAAGCAGCAAAGAAAGCTAAGAAAGAAGCTGAAAAAGCCGCTAAAGCTGAACAAAAGGCGGCAGCTAAAGCTGCTAAAGCTGCGGCAAAGAAAGATAAAAAAGCTGCAAAGAAAGGCGAGCCTTCGGCCCCTGTAGATATCGAAACAGATGCAGTCGAGGAGGAAGTACAGCCTGAAGTTTCCGGCGAAAAGAAGGGATTTAAGGGAAAACTTGCAGCTATATTCCCAACAAAGGGAGATTCAGTTTCTGAGATCATCAGAAAGATGATTTTGATAATTTCCTCAATTGCTATCCTTGTTTGTGGTATTTACCTCATCAATGTATTTATAGAGGGAAGAAATAACGCAAAGGTATATGATAAGCTTTCCAGCACAATGTCAGACGCCGAAGGAAGCGAATCGGACTGGAGCACTATATACTCAAAATACCCTGATATACAGTTCCCTTCCGGTATGCAGACAAAGTTTGCTGACTTATATGCAATGAATCAGGATCTTGTTGGTTGGATAAGAATTCCCGGACTTAAGATAGACTTCCCTGTAGTACAGACTTCGGATGACTCATATTATCTGAAGCATGACTATCTTAGAAATTCAAGTCCTTACGGAACAGTCTTTCTCAGTAAGAAAAACAATTCAAAACAGTTGGATTTAAACAGTGTAATCTATGGACATTCTATGAGACGTGATACTCAGATGTTCACGGCGCTCAAAGAATACAAATCTATAGAAGGATTTAAGAAAAATCCGATAATTGAATATAATACTCTTTATGAGAACTACAAGTTTAAAGTCTATGCAGCATTTATTACGAATGGCTCCTCAGAAGGAGATATAGGCGGATACGTATTCAACTATACTTTCTCAAATCTGGCAAATACATCTTCATTTGCAGGATTCATAAATCAGGTAAATCAGCGTAAACTTTATACCACAGGCGTATCTGTAAAGCAGGATGATAAGCTTATAACACTTTCAACATGCACATATGAGTTTGATAATGCACGACTTGTTATAATCGGTCGTTTACTTCGTGAAAACGAGAGCGAAGAAATTGATTTCTCAAAGGCAAAAGTAAACGAGAATCCGCGTTATCCACAAGCTTGGTATGATGCTAAGAAAACAACTAATCCATATGCAGAATATGATCAGTGGAGACCTACTGTAACTACAGAATCTTGATAATGACACCGAACGAGGCAGTGATAAAAAAATGGTATTGAGTCTTTTTTCAATGTGTGCTGAGATGAAACCCGGTATTAGAGAAGCGCAGATAGCTATAGAGAATGCATTCAAATCTGTATTGGATGAATCGTATTCCTTCAGAGACTTCGCAGATGAGAAGGCGTTTCTTTCGGAACTATCCGATGCTGTTGCAAACGATAGCATAATTGTCCTTAGTGCAGAGCCGAGATTATATAAGGCGTTTAAGAGCTTTGTTGTTAATGCTTTTGCGCTTAAGACAAAAACGAATAAGGATATAGCAAGGGTTATGATGGACGTGCATCCTGAGTTTGATGACGAGTTCATAAGTACGCATGCTGATATACCGGTAGGTGCAGTACCACTCATTTCCCAGGATGGTTTGTACTCCGGTTTCGGAATCAAGGCTAAGAAGCAGCTTCTTATCGTGCTCCCGCTTGATGATAAACGAATAGACCATATAATAAATAACTATTTGTATGGTTTTATCCGTTCCAATATGGATATGTCTGTTCTTACAGCGGATCCGCTTAAGGATGTAGGTTCCAAAAAGGCTGTTTCCAGACCATCCCAGAGTCGCCAACTTTATGATGTGAAGTTAATAAAAGAAACGCTTAAGAAACTGTCAGCTAAAGGTCTTACTGTTGCTGTTGCAAATACCAAGACTATTGACTTCCTCGGTACGATTTCAACAACATCTGTAGATTTGAGCAAAACCATATTCATTTCCGATTATACATGCGACAAGGGTGATATGCCCGCCAGAGAGTATGCAATAAATCTTGCGAACGGTGCATTGCTTAACTCATCCAACAGTGTCGGAGCTGCACTCACAAAGGTAATGTCCGTCACAGCGGAGGATGGCACACCCCAGTACTTTATGTATGTTTGCATTGCAGACAAGGAAAATGCCAATATAGCCAAGCTTATGGCTGAACCGGGTGAGACACCGCCTCAGCTTATTTATAAAGCTATTGAGGAGATGTTTAAGATGCTCGGCCTTTGGGCTGATACCGGATATGCTATACCTCAGTTTACCGACGAAGTTGTAGTAAGGGAAAGTGTGGAAGCTGCGGAATCAGATGCTAAGATAAGCAAGATGAGATTGCTGACGGCCATCCTCATAGGCGTATCTACAGGTGCATCTGTGGCAATATCTCTATTGGTTCAAAATATATACGGTGTATTCAATATCTGATAATTAAAAATTAATTATGAAAGATTAATAATGAAAAAGAGCCTTATGCGTTATGCATAAGGCTCTTGTCTTTTAGTTATAAAGAATGTTATAGATATTCAGTAGTTCTTCCATACTTAATTGTTCGATCCGGCTTGTTGGGCTTATACCGATTGTATCAAGTGAAGAAAGTAGTTTTTCTTTTGAAACATACTCGTTTGAAAGGGAGTTGGTTATAGTTTTCCTTCGTTTGGAGAAGGCGTCCTTTATCATATGAAAAAATTTGTGTTCATCTTCTATCTCAGCTATTGGAGCCTTCCTGATTGAAAGTTTTATAACCTTACTGTCAACCTTAGGTGCCGGCAAGAAAGATTCTCTCGGCACAAAAAAGAGCTGCTTTGTTTGCGCATAGAAGTTTACTGCAATGGTAACTGCACCGGACTCACGTGAGCCAACCTCAGCACAAAGTCTGTCCGCGGCCTCCGCCTGCACCATAACAATTATGGCCTC
This sequence comes from uncultured Eubacteriales bacterium, assembly GCA_964539045.1. Taxonomy (GTDB): domain Bacteria; phylum Bacillota; class Clostridia; order Oscillospirales; family Acutalibacteraceae; genus UBA1227. Next base: position 3,610 of record CAZIHW010000009.1, read on the forward strand.
TATCGGCAGCCTGTCCTCCAATAATTTCATGATTATCGGAGAAGTTATGTAATACGGCAGATTGGCGCATACCACAACAGGCATACCCGGAAACTCTTCCTCTATAAGTTTATGCAAATCGATTTTCAGTATGTCGTCATTTATGATTTTCACATTGCCAAAGTCGGATAGAGTATCGTTAAGTATGGGGAGGAGTCTTTTATCAAGTTCAATGGAGACTACCTTGCCCGCCCGTCTGGCAAGTTCTGCGGTCAGCACACCTATACCGGGTCCGACCTCTATAACACCATACGAATCGTCAGGCACGGCGAACGCGGCCATTTCGGGACAAACAGTTTCGTCTATTATAAAGTTCTGTCCGAGGGATTTTGAGAATGAAAAGCCATTCTTTGAGAGAATTCTCTTTATTTCATTAATATCGGATAAATTATACATGTAAATTCCTTATATGATATTTTCCCAGGGTATCACAAAGTTAACTACCTTGGATGAGGTCACAGCGGGAGCCAAAAAGTATGCATTGTCGCCGAGGAATGTTACGTTTGAGTTTTCTGAAATGAACATTACATCGCCGTCATATACCTTCACAGTATCATAGTCAAAGTCGTAAAGCATCATTTTGTTTTTGTTTCCGCCAAACACACCGGATATTATAACCTTGTTTCCGTCATTGTTGACGCAGAAATCCTGTACGTTAGAGATAATAAGAGATGATCTTACTTTCATCAATTCGCCTTTATAAACATGGTAAATAAGCTTGGTGTCCTTGTTCAATAAACAATCGTCTCTTATGATATATTGCTCCGAAGTACCGGAAAACTTATGAATCGGGGAATCCTCTTCACCGAGTTTTATCAGGTTAAAGCCATCCGCGGTATCCTCACTTGGATTTACGAACAGATAGATGCTACCGTCTTTTTCACTTACATACGGAAATTCAACATCTTCACAGATGAGGGATTCGGACCCCTTTACGGAGTTTTTCTTGTAAAGCTTGTATGTCGGGTGTCCGTTATCCTTTTCGGTTTTCTCAAAAAAGTAAAATCCGTCATTTCTGGATGCCATGAATTCTACGGGAATGATAATTTCTCCATCTACTGCTTTTTCAGGGAAAATCGCCTCTATATCACCGGTTTCGGAGTTCAGGGCATATGCGGTTTCGTATGTTTTGTTGTTGTTGAAGAAATCCTTGATGGTGTAGTCTACAAAAACTATAAAATTGTACGTGTCTGTTACATTATTTTCTTCGAATCTGAGAAAGGCATATGGGTATGTTTCGCTGTCTTTGTCCGAGTAAACGCCATATCCCTCTGTTTTACTTCCTCTTTTAAAAAGGTTGATACGAACGGAGTCTTTTTTCTCTGACAGAGGCAATGTAATATCTATAGATCCTGAAGATTTTATTTCTTTAAAGTTTTTACCGTCAAACCTGTAGTATTTCGCAGAACCCGAATCGGTTATGGAATAGAATACGTTATTCATACCCGTCCGCAAAAAGGGAGCGGGAGCCTCAGAAGACAATATTGAGTTCTTAACCAGGGATGCCGGCATCTCTTTTTTTACATTGATAGCGTCCGATTCATATTTGTATACGGTTGGTAATTTGTAAAGAAATGCGAATGCTGCAACACAAATAGTTCCTATAATCAGACCAATAGTGGCTGCCCATCGGAATACTTTTTTTCTGGTTGTGCGTTCCACTTCGGTATGCCTCCCTTAAGCTATCGTTGTGGCGGATGCGTTTTTATCCGGAATAAGAGCAATGTAGCTCTTTCCCTTATTGAGCTTGAATTCCTGTCCGTTTTCATCCATGAGCTTGAGCATATCTGACGGTCCGCCCTTGGTCCAGGTGATTTTGGCATATGTTCCGTTGGAAGCTACTACTCCGGTACCTTCCGAGAGATTCATATCGATAGAGCCTTTGGTATTTGGTATCATAGAGAAACCGGGGTAATAGAGAACAATAACATTTGTTACTGACATTTGTTTTCCGTTTTCATCTACCATTTCATTTGCGTTCATAAAGTTATAATAGAGCTTATCTTCTGAATTATACTTGAATGTATGTTTATAGCTTGGTGAAAATGTCATTTTTATCTCATTGCAAGCGCCGGCTGTGTAGGCAACAGCGTCATCGTTAAATGCAAATGGTGCAGAATACTCCGACTTTATGTCCGTACGTCTTCCTATAGATGATATAGTGGAAGCGAGCCTCTCACCTGTTGTATAGGCAGTATGTTCCGAACCGCGGCTCATTCTTGAACTGTCCCTGGAAAAGGCAGCCGCCGCATTGTTGCCTCCGTCAAGATCATCTACACCTCTGGCTCTCATAGCGTCATAAGCGCTTGCAGCACCTCCGAAGTGTACATATAAAGCATCGAGACCCTCTGCCATCTCGAGGAAGTCTATTCTGGCTGAACGTGCCGGGCCTATTTTTGGAATTGAGTTTACATCCGCATATAGCCAAAGCATTCTGGTGATACCGCCTTCAACGAGGCCTTCAAGCGTTATATCAGGTGATCCGAGACCCCATTGAGGGCGTGCTGCAGGCGAGTTTTCAACCATGACTGCGATAGGCCTTTTACCCGCGCTTGCTTCATTAAGATTGTCAATACCTGTTAACGGATTGGTTTTTACAACCTTTTCGGTTTGTTCCTGAACCTTATCTTTTTTATCTTTTTCGTCCACTTTCTTTGTGCAACCGAAAAGACAAAGAATAATAGACAGAGCCAATACAGTGGCCAGGATTCGTTTTATTGTTATTTTCATCTATTTTATCCTCCAAAGAATGCGCGAAAAGCACAAAATAAGTCTCTTTTATTATACTACTTATAATGTTTTTTTCAAGATTGACACACTATCCTTTATTTGTTAAAATTATTGACGTGCCAAAATGTACAATGCGTTCTTTTGGCACATTACATGTTTATATGCGCTCGTAGCTCAGCAGGATAGAGCGACCGCCTCCTAAGCGGTAGGTCGGAGGTTCGAATCCCCTCGGGCGCGCCAAAAAGTGCCGGGAAGTTAAGGCTTCCCGGCACTTTTCATTTACCTTACTGTGTAGAAGTTTTCCTACTTATGTGTTATAGTTTTTATTAGAAAGAATTTACCGTATGTCTATTATCTTCAGAAAGAGTAGCTATTATGGAATTTAACGAAAAAATACAGGAACTCCGAAAGCAAAAGGGACTTACCCAGGAAGAACTTGCAGAGGTTCTTTTTGTGTCCAGAACTGCTATTTCAAAATGGGAATCCGGCAGAGGATATCCCAATATAGATTCTTTGAAAGCAATTGCAAAGTTCTTCGGGGTAACAATTGATGAACTTCTATCGGGGGATGAATTGCTTGCCATAGCAGAGGAAGATACAAAACGAAAAGAAAACCATTTTCGTGACCTGGTATTTGGATTGCTCGATTGTAGTATTGCAATGTTCTTTTTCCTCCCGTTTTTCGGGCAGAAAGTAAGTGCGATAATACAGGAAGTATCTCTTTTATCCCTTACCGGGATTGCACCCTATTTGAGGACTGCATATTTTGTTGTTGTAATCGGAATTATTGTATCGGGAATCTCAACTCTATCTCTGCAAGATTGCCACCAAGCATTTTGGGTAAAGAACAAGAGTAAAATATCATTAACACTAAATGCGATTGGAGCACTCCTCTTTATCATAAGTTCGCAACCGTATGCGTCAATACTTCTGTTCATATTCCTGGCGATAAAGGTGTTAATACTTATAAAATGGCAGTGATACGAAGCGTATCATTGTTGTGACGCCCCGTTTCTTGTGATGGTTCATACCTTCTCTTAATATGTGTTTAGGCGAGAGCCAAATACAAAAAAGGAAGATTGAACAAAATGGAGAAACGAAAACAAAAACAAAAAAATTTCTGCTTTGCAGTATGTATGCTTATAGCATTTTTATCATGGACGGTGGCGATCCGATTTATTGATGTGCAGATAATCGGACCACAAGAATCATCCGTAGGATTTGCAACGATTAACCGGTTTGTTCACAACCTTACAGGTGTGCATATGTCCCTGTATACTATCACGGATTGGCTGGGTCTGGTGCCGCTCGTTTTTGTGATTGGATTTGCATTGCTTGGACTTATTCAATGGATTAAGAGGAAACATCTGTTAAAGGTCGATTACAATATACTTGTTCTCGGCGGATTTTATATTGTTGTGATGGCAGCATATGTCCTTTTTGAGGCGTTTGTTGTAAATTACAGACCGGTGTTGATTAACGGATATTTGGAAGCATCTTATCCATCATCAACAACACTGCTCGTAATGTGTGTGATGCCGACTGCTATCATGCAGTTCAATACCCGTATCAAGAATGATTTCCTCAAAAGATGTATTGTTTCTGCAATTACCGCTTTTATTGTTTTTATGGTAATCGGCAGACTTATTTCGGGTGTGCATTGGTTTACCGATATTATCGGTGGTGCTTTGCTCAGTGCAGGACTTGTACTGATGTATCGTGTTATCATCAGGTTGGAGGTTAGATAAATTCCGATTTTTGCGAAGTGAGTTATATTAAACCCAACACTGGAACAGACCGAGGGACAAGCGATTAAATGAAAGCATCTTGTGGGAATAAAACCGTTTCCCTAAAACCGAAACCCTTGCTAATTCCCATCTAATCAGACGGCCGAAAACGGGGTAAAATCATCAGTAATTCCGTAACACAACGTAAAACATACAAAGTGCGAAAAAGCGTTGAAAATACGTGATTATCAGGTATAGAAAGTGACTCTGCGACCGTGCTTCGAGGTCACTCCTAAGCGGTAGGTCGGGTGTTCGAGTCACCTCGGGAACGCCATCCTGCCAACAGTAATTGTGTGTGAACTCTGTATCTGTTGGCCGGAAAGATGACGTAACCTGCATTCACACGTGGGCGATTGTAAAGTGGGGATTGCTCCCACCGCCATACCAATGCAAACAACACCTATTGGTGCTGAAAACGCCGACAGTTTTACACTGCCGGCGTTTATGTTTGTTATGCTTATAACGCTTTTAACCTTTCGGTTTCCAAGTCCTCGATTACAAAGCTCCCGTCATTGATTTCTTCTAAGCGCACAACGATTTGCGTGATAAAGTCAAGCATAATCTCTTTCCCGTGATTAAAACGGCACGGGACATCGTGTGTGTCGAATTCGTAATAATCAGTAAACATTGCGGACGCCTTATCGCACAGAGATTGTATGATCTCGTCATTATCAACAATTGGCAATCCGTCCGTTATTACGCAAATAATTAAAACTTACCCCCTGATTGGGAAAACCACCGGTGGTTTTATGGCACACCGCTTTTGATATAAGTGCCTCCGTCATCCGATCTCCCAGATCACAGTCACGGTATCCGCTACCTCAATATCATCAGGCTCTATGTCCATGTCGTAGCTTGCGGACTCCGTCGTCGCTGCCATACACGCATCCGCCATGAGCATCCGGTTCATCGGCTGAACCTCAAAATTGATCTCACCCCAAGAATAGTCAATACCCCGGATGTCCTTCAGGGTAACGCCTGCGGCCTGCGTCAGCACGGAGGCTTTTTTCTTTGCGTCGATAATTGCCTTTCCCAGAAGCTCATTTTTTGCCGCTTCCGGATCAGAGACAGTGTAGCTTAGGCGGAACTCCGGCTTCACCGGGCAATTGGCCAGCGCGTACAGGACTTTGCCCAGCCGATC
>CAZIHW010000010.1:0-4614 GCA_964539045.1 uncultured Eubacteriales bacterium
CAGCATCGTTGCTATGCATGCATGTGAGGTTGTATTTATCGGTATTCCGGTAAGTCGCAAGGCAGGAGAGGGACTCATATACAGTATTGCTATGTGTATGATGTTCGGATTTTTCTGGTGGATACCGCTCAAGACAAAGACAGGTCTTGCAAAGTTTTGATTTGGAGGGAATTTAAATGGTACAAGCTATACAGTATCTCGGATGCGGAATTCTTTGGATTGCAAGTGCTGTTCTTACAATCGTAAAGAAGAATCCGATTGGTTTAATAATACTTGCCGCTATGCATGGTACCGAGGCCGTTGTTATCGGTGTTAAGACAGGTCTCGAATACGGCAAAAAGCTCGCATACAGCATAGTTATGTGTATGACATTCGGTTTTACCTGGTGGTTGCCGCTTCTCAAACAGATCAAGGCAGAACAGTTTACCGATGATGATTTTATAAGAAGACCTGACGATTGCATCGTTGATGGTAAGGGAGGTCTTGTGAGATGAGTGCAGTTTATGAAAAAAATGCGGTAGTTATAACAGAAGCACCGAAGCTTAACTATTTTCACAATTATGTTCAGCTTCCTTACGATTACGGTCGTCCATCTTATGAAGCCCGTGCTGACATAAAGGCTATTAAGGCCACGGTCAGACAGAGCCTTGATGATCTTGATAAGGCAACAGGTTGGAAGGCTAAGTTTAAGGGCAGAAAGGTTCTTATTAAGCCAAACCTTGTTTTCGTAACACCTAAGTCCGGATACCGTTATAAGTACGATATCCCTCAGACCACAGACCCACGTGTATTTGATGCGGTTATGGATGTTCTTTCAGAGCTATGCCCGGATATCATCATAGGAGAGGGCTCAGGCCTTGTAACGTGGACATATGCTAAGATGGCAGGCTATGACAGAATAGCCAAGAAATACGGCGCAAAGTTCGTTTGCTTTGAAGAACAGCCTATGTCACGTTATTTCTGCCCGCATGCTGAAGTAGGTCAGGACGTATATGTTCCCAATACACTTGACGAGGTTATCAGCGGAGAGCGTCTCTATGTGTCGTGCCCGAAGATGAAGTGCAATGTATACACAGGCGTAACACTCGGCTTTAAGAACGCTATGGGTACTTTCTCACCTAATATGCGTTTCAGAAACCATACATGGCAGATTAACAAGAAACTCTCAGATCTTCTTTATCTCTTTAAACCTGATCTTACTATAGTTGACGGTATCATCGGCGGTGAGGGTAATACACCGGGCCCGAACGATCCCGTTATCATGGACAGAATCGTTACAGGTACAAACTCGGTTGAGGTTGACCGTGTTGTAACAGAGCTCATGGGATTTGATCCTACAAAGAACGAACTTCTCATAGAAGCAAGTGCGCGTAATTTCGGCGATCCTGATGTTGAAGTTATAGGAGAAAAGAGAATTGTTAAGTTCCGCGAGGCTGAACCTACACTTCTCTCAGAACGATTCCATAAGAACTGGCCGAATGTTAAACTCTATGTGGGTTGGACGCACCACCGTGCACCGAAGCTTACATCTCTTGACAACATAACAGAGGACCTTGTTAAGGCTATGGAGAAGACAAATGCAGGTTATGATGCAGCTTCCCTTGCTACAACATTTGAAGTTATGTTTGCTTCTTACTCCTATCCTCTCAACAAATACAGACATCTGAATGTTGTTGTCGGTAACGGTGCAGAGTTTGAGGGCGAAAAGTACTGGATTTCAGTTGACGGTAAGGCTTATACCCTTGAAGATCTTAAGGCCCTTAAGGGTATCACGGTAGTCGTAGGTTCTATGTCAGAAGCTGCAAAGGATGCCGCTACACCGTTCTTCTACATAAACGGAGCAGGTGAGGTTAACAACCTTGCTGTTCGTGTGGCTCTTTCAATGATGCCGACTCTTCCGGGTCAGGCAGACCTTAAGTATCTCCCGCTTATCGGCGCAGGTGCTGTTCGCAAGTACTTCTTCAAGGTTGCTAATGCTGCACTCGGTAAGCCGACAGAACCACACTTTGACGCTTATTCAGATAAGATATTCACAATTCCTGAATTGGTTGAGAAGAACATTCAGGAAGACTGGGTAAAGGTTCCTCTTCCGAATCTTGATCTTGCAGGAAGATGGGCTGCTATTAAGGACGTTCGCTTCCTGGCTCAGTTCTTGTTCTGAGTTCTTATTCTGATCACAAAAATATCCAAGCCGTAGTTTTTCAAAAACTACGGCTTTTGTCTTAAATTTTGTCTTAAAATTTATTCTTGACTTTGATTTTTATATGTAGTATCATATTCGCAACATAGTTAAAGGCGTTGAAGGGAAACAAGCCGCTAGGATGCTTACAGAGAGGTGTCGGTTATGTGCGAGACACCAGCGGATTTTCGGTATAACTCGTCCCGGAGCCGTCGGCTGAAGGACACCGGATTTTCGGTGTAGATAGGTTTGACCGGGTTCTCCCGTTACAGAGAAACGCGTTGTTTGACGTGACTGAGTGGGTATGTTATACCAAAAAAGAGTGGTACCGCGGAGTATAAAATAGTTTTCTTCGTCTCTTTTATCCAAATGATATGGCATTTTGGGTAAAAGATTTTTTTATACCCAAAATCAGAAAGGAAAGCATATGAAAGGTTTTGAAAAGTACACAAGACAATTTTATCAGCCACCGGTCATAACAATGGACTGGGCAAAGAAAGATCACATCGAAAAGGCTCCTTCCTGGTGCAGTGTTGATTTGCGCGACGGAAATCAGGCTCTTATTATACCTATGAGCCTCGAAGAAAAATTGGAGTTTTGGGATACTCTTATTAAAGTCGGATTTAAAGAGATAGAGGTTGGATTCCCGGCAGCCAGTGAAACAGAGTATGAATTCTGCAGAACACTTATCGAGAAAAATCTCATACCGGACGACGTGACGATACAGGTTCTTACTCAGTCGAGAGAGCATATCATCAAAAAGACATATGAGGCTCTCGAAGGCTGTAAGAATGCTATAGTTCATCTTTATAACTCAACATCTGTAACTCAGCGTGAGCAGGTTTTCAGAAAGAGTAAGGAAGAGATAAAAGAGATAGCGGTTTCCGGTGCGATTCTTTGCCAACAGTATAAGGAAAAGGCAAAAGGCAATATAAAATTTGAGTATTCGCCGGAGAGCTTTACCGGAACAGAGCCTGAGTTTGCACTTGAGGTGTGCAATGCAGTTTCCGAAATATGGAAGCCGTCCCCGGAGAATAAGGTTATTTACAATCTCCCGGTAACAGTTGAACATTCAATGCCTCATGTTTATGCAAACCAGATTGAATACATGCACAAAAACTTAAATTACAGAGATAACATTATAATATCCCTTCATCCACACAATGACAGGGGATGCGGTGTTGCCGATACCGAGATGGGTATCCTTGCGGGTGCTGACAGAGTTGAGGGAACACTCTTCGGAAACGGTGAGCGGACAGGTAACGTAGATATTATAACTGTTGCTATGAATATGTATTCTCAGGGAGTTGACCCCGGACTTGATTTCTCCGACATTCCTGCTATAAAGGAAGTTTACGAGAAGGTTACAAGGATGACTGTAAGTGAGCGTTCTCCTTACGCCGGTCAGCTTGTATTCTCCGCTTTCAGCGGATCGCATCAGGATGCTATTGCAAAGGGTATGAAGTACAGGGAGGAGAAAAACTCTTCAATATGGAACGTACCTTATCTTCCTATAGATCCAAACGATGTCGGAAGGGACTACGATGCCGATGTTATCCGTATAAATTCACAGTCGGGTAAGGGCGGCATAGGCTACATACTTGAAACACAGTTTAATTACGTTCTTCCGAAGAGGATGAAGGAAGACTTCGGATATATGGTTAAGGATGTTTCCGATCATGAGCATCGTGAACTCCAGCCTGATGAAGTTTTCGATATATTCTCTAAGAATTATATAAACATAGAGACAAAGCTCGTAGTTCCGGAGAGTCACTTCAAACAGGAACCCGACGGTAGCATCATTGCTGAGGTTACTATGGTCTTCAACGGCGAAAAGGTAGTTGAGACTGCAAAGGGCAACGGTCGTCTGGACGCAGTCAGCAACGCTATTAAGCAGCGAGTCGGAAATGTGTATTCACTTGAGTCATATACAGAACATGCTATAGATGAAAAAACGGATTCGAGAGCAGCAAGTTATGTAGAAATCAAAAATACAGATGGCAAGAGAGTATGGGGTGTAGGTGAACACAACGACATCATAGTTTCCTCTGTAAAGGCTCTTGTCAGTGCCATAAACAGACTTTTGGCCGACTGATTTGTTGCTCCTTATTTTAAGGATGTGAATATAATGAAACTTTCAGGATCACAGATCTTGGTTGAAACGTTGATAGAACAGGGAGTTCGGGATGTATTCGGTTATCCGGGCGGACAGGTTATAGATATATATGACGCCCTGTATGAGTACAGGGATAAGATTAATCATATACTCACGGCTCATGAACAGGGCGCGGCCCATGCTGCAGATGGATATGCCCGTTCTACAGGTGGTATAGGTGTCGTTATAGCCACCTCCGGTCCGGGTGCTACCAATCTCGTAACGGGTATAGCTACAGCTATGCTTGATTCTGTTCCTCTTATCGCAATAACGGGTAATG
>CAZIHW010000011.1:0-4218 GCA_964539045.1 uncultured Eubacteriales bacterium
CGGGAAGACTTGTAAATATCGTAGTTAAAGGTTGATAAGGGATAAAAGATTTATATGTTCGGTAGTATTGATATTTTTGAAGATGCAAAAAACATAGCGGAATCCGTATTCGATGTCATTTCAAATAACATGTTGAATATAGTGGCCGGTATTATTGTAATTGCTGTCTTTCTTCTTTTCAGGAGATGGCTTTCAAAGAATATTGCCGCTATATTTGCCAAATTATTTAAAGGAAATCCTGTTGTAGGTTCCGGAATAAGAACTTCCATACAGGATCCATTAAAGAGCTTCTTCCTTGTCTTAGGATTTTATCTCGGATTTTTGGCAATGGTACCTCCGGCTGTTGTAATAGCTGCCCTTAATAAGCTTTTCAGGATAGCTATTATAGTATTGATAACTTGCGCCTTGGTGAATTTTACGCCTTTTGCTACATCTTTGGTTATAAAATTCGAAGACAAAAGTAACAGAAGAGCGAATGCCGTGGCGATAAAGTTTATAGCCAACATATTGAAGATTGTTATAGTGGCGCTTTCCGTAGTCGTTATAATAAGCGAACTCGGATACAATATAACCGGTCTTATAACAGGACTCGGTCTCGGCGGTCTCACCTTTTCATTGGCAGCACAAAGCACGGCTTCGGATTTGTTCTCCGGATTTACAATTGTTACCGACAAGCCGTTTGATGTAGGTGATTATATACTCACACCGTCTGTTGAAGGCGTGGTCGAGGATATAACCATGCGGAGCACAAGAATAAGGACATTTGCGGACACGGTAATTGTTGTGCCCAATTCAAAGCTGGTCAATGAACCTATAACAAATTACTCCAGAATGAATAAGAGATACGTTGATTTTACGGTGAATCTTACTTATGGGGCTGACAAGGAAACCATACAAAGCTGTGTATCCGATATAAATGAGATGCTTGAAAGGCATGAAGATGTGAATAAGGATAGAATACTTGTTGTATTCTCCGGGTTCTCCGACAGCAGTCAGGATATAAGGATAATCTTTTTCACGAATACTACGTCCTATGATGATTCACTTAAGGTACGTGAAGACATATATTATAAGGTTAAAGATATAATCAAAAAAAACGGGGCAGAGTTTGCTTTCCCGACAAAAACCGTATATGTGGAACAGGTATAATTTGTGATTGACTTAGTTTTTTGACTGTTGTATAATGTTACAGTCCATACATATGGATTTATGCATTTTAAGACTTTAACCCTACATTTCGGAGGGAGGGACATATATGAGCCAGGTAAAAGTAAAAGAGAACGAATCTCTTGACAGTGCTCTCAGACGTTTTAAGAGACAGACATCACGCGATGGTGTTATTCAGGAAGTACGCAAAAGAGAGCATTATGAGAAGCCTTCTGTAAAGAGAAAAAAGAAGTCAGAAGCAGCTCGTAAGCGCAAATATAAATAATCAAAGAGCTCCGGTTACATAAGTTTGTAACCGGAGCTTGTTTATTAGTTGTAGTATTTAAACGTCGGGAACATTTGAAGTTTGAATAAGTTTGCCTTATGCAATCTATCTATTCTTTCCTTTATTTCCGACTGAGGTTCTATACCTCGCCTTATATAGTCATCAAGAGTCTGGTATGTAAAGCCGAGATTGTCCTCGTCTGTTTTACCGCAGAGTCCGTCAATCGGCACCTTTGCGGTAAACTTATCGGGGAGCCCGAGCTCCTTTCCTATAGCCTTTACTTCTTCTACGGTGAAGTTTGATATGGGTCCGAAGTCGCCTGCCGAGTCACCGTATCTTGTTGCATATCCTACCCAGTCTTCCGATAGGTTGCATGTATTAGCCACACGGCCGTTCATTGATTGAGACACCGCATAAAGTGCAGCCATTCGAATTCGCGGACTCAGATTTATTGTTGCCTGTTCGGAAAGCTCAAATTGACCGTCGAACCCCTTCAGAAAGCCGGCATAAGCATCTTTTATATTTACTGTATAATTTTTTATACCCAGAATTTCACAGAGCTCTACCGAGTAGTCTATATCAAATTGCTCTCCGTTTGGCATAAGAACGCCTATAACTCTGTCTTTGCCGAGTGCCTTTACACAGAGCGCGGCCACTGTAGAAGAATCCTTTCCGCCGGAGATACCTATAACAGCATTACAGCCCTTGCCGTTTACTTCAAACCAGTCACGGATCCACTGTACACATTTTTCGGTAGCATCGGCTGCATTAAAAGAATATGAATTTGCCATACATATCTTCCCCTTGTCAATAATTTGGCCTAAAGTATACCATATTTTTGTCTCTTGTGGTATAATACTTTGAAATTTTATCATTTGGAAGGATCCGTCTTATTATGATAGAAAAGCTTGAAAAAGTCGAGGAAAGATATGAAGCAGTGAATGCTATGATTTCAGATCCCGATGTTGTTTCAGATCTTGAACAGTATAAAGCCCTTATGAAAGAGCTAAAGCAGATAACTCCTATCGTAGAGAAGTTTCGCGAATACAAAAAGGCAGATGATACTTTAAAAGAGGCCAAAACATTACTGGATGACGGTGGCCTGGATCCTGATTTCAGGGATATGGTACAGGATGAGCTTGATACCGCAAAAGAGGATTTGGAGCGTATATCAGAGGAGCTTAAAATCCTTCTTTTACCGAGAGATCCAAATGATGATAAAAATGTAATTGTTGAGATCCGTGCGGGAGCGGGCGGTGAAGAAGCAGCTCTTTTTGCCAACTCTCTGTATAGAATGTACTCTATGTACTCAGAAGCGCACGGTTTTAAAACAGAAGTGTTGAATGAAAATCCGACCGAACTCGGTGGGTATAAAGAAATCAGCTTTGAGATAAACGGTGACGGGGCTTATTCGAGATTCAAATTTGAAAGCGGAGTGCACAGGGTTCAACGTGTTCCGGAAACAGAGTCGCAGGGAAGGATACAGACATCCACTGTCACGGTAGCTGTTTTGCCTGAAGCTGAGGATGTGGACTTCGAGCTTTCGCCGGCAGATGTAAAGATAGATGTATTTCGTTCGTCGGGAGCAGGCGGTCAAAAGGTAAATAAGACTTCATCGGCAATCCGTGTTACGCACATACCTACGGGTATGGTGGTAGAATGCCAGGATGAGAGAAGTCAATATAAAAACAAGGATAAGGCTTTGAAGATCTTAAGATCGCGACTTTTCGATATAGAGCAGGCAAAGCACGATGCCGAAATAGCAGATGCCAGAAAATCAATGGTGGGTACCGGGGACCGTTCCGAACGTATCAGAACATATAATTTCCCACAGGGAAGAGTTTCAGATCACCGCATAAACTTAACCCTTTATAAGATAGAAGCCATAATGAACGGCGATTTGGATGAACTCATAGACGCATTGATTACGGCCGATACGGCGGAAAAGCTCAAGGCCGAATAGTGCAGCGGAAAGTGATAAAATGGAAACGAAGCTTTTGACAAGTAAAGATATAGATGAGGCCGGCCGTATATTGAGAAACGGCGGTCTTGTGGGCATACCCACCGAAACAGTTTACGGACTAGCGGCAAATGCCCTTGACGGCAGAGCGGTTTCAAGGATTTTTGAGGCAAAGGGAAGACCTCAGGATAATCCGCTTATTGTACACATATCTGAGATAGGGGAACTCGAGCCCTTAGTCGCATTTGTTCCGCCTGTCGTATATGATTTGTATGATGTGTTCTGGCCGGGTCCACTCACTATAATAATGGAAAAGTCTCCGATAATTCCCGATGAGGTAAGTGCAGGACTCAACACGGTGGCGATTCGTATGCCGTCACATCCATTGGCAAGAAGAATAATTAAGTCGGCGGGTGTTCCGCTTGCGGCACCTTCGGCAAATATCTCCGGCAAGCCGAGTCCTACGGAAGCATGTCACGTTATGCATGATATGAACGGGAAGATAGAAGCTGTTCTGGACGGCGGGCGATGTGATGTCGGTGTTGAATCCACTGTGATAACATTGTGCACAAGAACTCCGAAGCTTTTAAGACCGGGTGTCATAACTCCTGATGATCTGGAAGCGGTATTAGGTAAAATAGATATAGATGATGCTGTATTGGGTATGCTGAAAGACGGGGAGAGGGCAGCGTCTCCCGGGATGAAGTATAAGCATTATTCACCGAATGCAGATGTAATAGTGGTGGACGCTGACTCAAAATTATTCGCTGAATTTGTTACAGAGCGGGCATATGAAAACGGGAAAGACAAAACAGCGGCGTTGATA
>CAZIHW010000012.1:0-2165 GCA_964539045.1 uncultured Eubacteriales bacterium
CGATTTTCCGACGTTCGGCTTTCCGATGATAGCAACCTTAATTGTATCATCTTCATATTCTTTTGAATCTTCCTCGGAAAAATATGAAATAACGGCATCAAGAAGATCGCCGGTTCCCCTGCCGTGTGAAGCGGAAACAGCAATAGGATCTCCTAATCCGAGATTGTAAAACTCATAAAAGTCCGGCGGAAGTTCGCCGGTTGTATCGCACTTATTTACGCAAAGAACTATCGGTTTACCGCTCTTCTGGAGCATGGTGGCAACCTCATGATCTGTTGCAACTACACCTGTGCGGATATCCGTAACCAGGATGATAACATCAGCACTGTCTATGGCAAGTTGTGCCTGACGGCGCATTTGCGAAAGGATGATATCGTCTGAATACGGTTCAATACCGCCCGTATCTACCAAAAGCATATTGTAGTTCAGCCATTCACAGTCGCCGTATATCCGGTCACGGGTAACACCCGGAGTATCATCAACTATAGAAAGCCTCTTTCCCACAAGCTTGTTGAAAAGAGTGGACTTTCCTACATTGGGTCTACCCACTATAGCTACTACCGGTCTTGACATGTTCCCACCTCCAATATAGTTTTAACAAAGGCATGTCCGTCATTTGATACTACGGAAATCGGAATACCTAACTTACTTTCCAAATCATCATCTGTAACATCATCCAACAGCACATGGTCATCTGATGCATCCTGAGGATAAGTAGTCCTGAACATTGACTCCGACAGAAGGAGTGCTTCTCCAAGCTCCTTATCACTTAGCTGAGCCAGTAAATCCCTGCCGGTCAAAAGCCCGCTAACCGTTATATTACTGCCGAAAAACGCATTTTCGATTCTGTAAACATTTATCTCAAGCTTGTCTTTTTCACCTGAAACCTTGCTGTTGTAAAGGTCTTTAACTTTACGCGAAAGCTTTTTTATCAAAGAATAGGCTGCAAACCCTGTAGCTATGCTGATTGTACGGCCTCCGTTACCAAAGTCAAACCCGTCTTCGTCAAAATCCTCAATGGCCTCGTCAACCTCAGTTTCAAAGAGTCTCATAAGACCGACTCCATTATCCAATTGAGGATATCCCTCATAATAATCCTCGTTCGGTATATCCCTTTCCGCTGTCAAATAAAACTCGTCTGCTGCATAGCAAAATCTTTGTCCGCCTTTGGATTTGAACTCTTCACCTAAAGTATTTATAAGTTCAATTGTATCATCAGCCTGTTCCTTTGTATATGGGTGGAGTTCAAAGAGACCTTCCCTATAATCGGTTATACCGACAGGAACACAGGCTACACTTTGAACAGCCGGGAAATATCTGTACAGTTCTTTTACAGAGTATTCAAGCTCTTTACCATCGTTTATGCCCGGACATAGCACGAGCTGCGTATTTACGGTAATACCCGCAGACGCGAGTTGCCTCAGATACTTTAAGCTGTCACCTGCGAAACGGTTATTCATCATCTTACAGCGAAGCTGTGGGTTCATGGTATGAACGGACACATTTACAGGACTTATGTGCATGTTTATAATCCTGTCAATATCCTCCTGCTTCAAATTGGTCAATGTTATATAGTTTCCGTAGAAAAAGGACATTCTGGAGTCATCATCTTTAAAATAAAGACTCTCTCGCATCCCCTTCGGCAATTGATCTATGAAGCAAAAAATACACTTGTTTTTACACGACTGCTGCTTGTCCATAAGATACGTGTCAAATATAAGGCCTAAGTCATCATATTCATCGCGCTTTACTATCTTTGCCAAGGCAAATTTACCGTCAGGTGTTTTATAAGCCATGCGCATAACTTCATCTACCATAAAGAATCTGTAATCCAATACATCATTTATATCGTGGCCGTTTATTTTCAAAAGCGTACAACCCGGCTCTATACCGTGCCTTTTTGCATATGACCCCGGTTCTACGTCTTTGACAAACACTGACATATAAATTCACCCCCTCAATAACAAACGATCAACAAAAGATTAAAAGGTGGGGAAGGTTCCCCTTCTCCACCTTTGTTGCTGAAAATAAGATTATTCTTTTACAATAACCTGCTTGCCATTGTAATAACCGCATTCCTGGCAAACTCTATGTGGTCTCTTGTACTGGCCGCACTGTGGGCACTTTACAAGCTCAGGAGCGCTCATCTTCCATACATTTGAACG
>CAZIHW010000013.1:0-5436 GCA_964539045.1 uncultured Eubacteriales bacterium
AGGAGCACGGTTTAACATAACCGGATGATCCTTGATAACTACTTCAAGAGCATCCCACACTTCGTCCTTTGAACGTTCAACCATCTTACGGGCAGACTTTATATTGCCGGCTACACCTGTTTGAACAAGTCTCTTCATAACGAAAGGCTTGAAAAGCTCGAGTGCCATTTCCTTCGGAAGACCGCACTGATACATCTTAAGTTCAGGACCTACAACGATAACAGAACGTCCTGAATAGTCAACACGCTTACCGAGAAGGTTTTGACGGAAACGTCCCTGCTTTCCCTTGAGCATGTCAGAGAGTGACTTGAGCGGTCTGTTGTTCGGGCCTGTTACCGGACGGCCTCTGCGGCCGTTGTCGATAAGTGCATCCACTGCTTCCTGGAGCATTCTCTTTTCGTTTCTTATGATGATGTCAGGAGCACCGAGCTCAAGAAGTCTCTTAAGACGGTTATTCCTGTTTATAACTCTTCTGTAGAGGTCGTTAAGGTCAGATGTTGCGAAACGACCACCGTCGAGCTGAACCATAGGTCTGATATCCGGAGGTATTACCGGAATGACATCGAGTATCATCCACTCCGGTTTATTGTTTGAGTTGTTGAATGCCTCAACAACCTCAAGACGCTTGAGGAGGCGAGCCTTCTTCTGTCCGGTAGCATTTGAAAGTTCCTCACGGAGCTGTTCAGCGAGTGCCGGAACATCTATCTCAGCAAGAAGCTTCTTTATAGCTTCCGCTCCCATTCCTGCCTCAAACTCGTCCTCGTACTTCTCCTTCATATCCTCATACTCTTTTTCTGAGAGTACCTGATACTTCTCAAGAGGAGTTGAACCCGGATCAATAACGATGTAGAGAGCAAAGTAAAGTACCTTTTCAAGATTTCTCGGGGATATATCAAGCATGAGACCCATTCTTGACGGTATTCCCTTGAAATACCAGATGTGCGAAACAGGAGCTGCAAGTTCAACGTGACCCATACGCTCACGTCTTACCTTGGCCTTGGTTATTTCAACGCCGCAGCGTTCGCAGACTTTACCCTTATAACGAATTCTCTTGTACTTACCACAATAGCATTCCCAGTCCTTTGTAGGTCCGAAAATTCTTTCGCAGTAAAGACCGTCTCTCTCGGGTTTTAAGGTTCTGTAATTTATAGTTTCAGGCTTCTTAACCTCGCCATAAGACCATCTACGGATTTCATCCGGCGAAGCAAGACCTATTTTTATAGACTCAAATTCCAATTCATTTGTATTGGTTGTCTGATTATCTGTCATTTGGCGACCTCTTTTCCTTCTTTAAAACTTTGTTTTCGGTAATCTTTCCGGTAGCTTGCTATTATTCAAGACCGAGATCTGAAGCTGTCGGCTCCTCGATAGAATCGAGATCTCCGAATTCATCCTGCTCCGGTTCGAGCATGACTGCTTCACCGTTTTCATCAAGGGTTGTGTAGCCCTCCGCACCGGCGGCATCGTTAACCTGAGTGAAAGCCTCATTGTCAACCATGTGGAAACCGACATCTTCTGTATCAAAGTTTTGTTTAAGGTCTATTTCGTTTTCGTCCTTATCAAGAACCTTAACATCAAGACCCAAAGCCTGGAGTTCCTTAATGAGAACCTTGAATGATTCCGGAACACCGGATTTCGGAACATTCTGTCCCTTTACAATAGCTTCGTAAGTCTTAACACGTCCTACGATATCGTCTGACTTAATTGTAAGGATTTCCTGAAGTGTGTATGCAGCACCATAAGCCTCGAGAGCCCAAACTTCCATCTCACCGAAGCGCTGTCCGCCGAACTGTGCTTTACCGCCGAGAGGTTGTTGTGTAACAAGTGAGTAAGGACCTGTTGAACGTGCATGGATCTTATCATCAACAAGATGATGGAGCTTGAGGTAATACATAACGCCGACAGTGACAGGGTTATCAAAAGGTTTACCTGTTCGTCCGTCGATAAGCGTTGTCTTACCGTCGCGAGCTGCATAGGCATAATCTATGAAAGCATGATCTTCCTCATCACGTGTGTTAGCTTTGAGGAATTCAACGAGTTCGTCAATATCATATCCCTTTTCCTCGTTGATCTGCTCATATTTGAGTGTGAGTTCACGGAGCTTTTCATTGCCCTCTGTGAGGAGCTTGGACTCCGTAAGGAAGTATTTGATGTCCTCTTCATGAGCACCGTCAAATACAGGTGTCATTATCTTCCAGCCCTTTGAACGGGCTGCCATACCGATGTTAACCTCAAGTACCTGTCCTATGTTCATACGGGAAGGTACGCCGAGAGGGTTAAGAACGATATCAAGTGGTGTACCGTCAGGCAGGAACGGCATATCCTCCTGAGGAAGAATGCGGGAAACAACACCCTTGTTACCGTGACGACCTGCCATCTTGTCGCCGACCTGAATTTTTCTCTTCTGAGCGATGTAGCAACGTACAACTTTGTTTACACCCGGGCTGAGCTCATCTGAATTTTCTCTTGTGAATACCTCTACGTTTACAACGATACCATATTCACCGTGAGGGACGCGAAGCGATGTATCTCTTACTTCTCTGGCCTTCTCACCGAAAATGGCACGGAGAAGTCTCTCTTCTGCTGTAAGCTCTGTCTCTCCCTTAGGAGTTACCTTACCTACAAGAATATCACCTGAATGAACCTCTGCACCGACACGTATAACACCGAACTCATCAAGATCGGAAAGAGCATCATCACCGACATTTGGGATATCTCTTGTTATCTCCTCAGGTCCGAGCTTTGTATCTCTGGCCTCGAGTTCATACTCTTCGATGTGAACCGATGTATAAACATCATCGCGTACTACCTTTTCATTGAGGAGTACTGCGTCCTCGTAGTTGTAACCTTCCCAGGTCATAAATCCGATAAGAGCATTCTTACCGAGGGATCTCTCACCGTGGTCTGTAGCGGGTCCGTCTGCGATAACCTGCTTTGCCTCAACCGTATCGCCTACAGATACTATAGGTCTCTGATTAACGCATGTGCCCTGGTTGGAGCGCATAAACTTTATAAGTTCATAGGTATCTATCGAGCCGTCCTTTGTCTCTATCTCAATAGTGGTAGCATCCACACGAATTACCTTACCGGCATTCTTAGCGAGAATAACAACACCAGAGTCAACAGCGGCCTTATACTCCATACCTGTACCTACGATAGGAGCCTGTGATTTGAGAAGCGGCACTGCCTGACGCTGCATGTTAGATCCCATGAGTGCACGGTTAGCGTCATCGTTTTCAAGGAACGGAATCATTGCTGTAGCTACGGAAACAAGCATCTTAGGTGAAACGTCCATAAAGTCAGGTACGTTTCTGTCAACCTCTGCAAATTCGTCTCTATAGCGAATTGTTACCTTTTCTCTGGCAAAACGTCCGTCCTTATCGAGCGGTTCGTTGGCCTGGGCAACTCTGTACTCATCCTCAACGTCAGCTGTCATATAAACAACATCATTAAGAACTATTCCGGTCTTCTTATCAACTCTTCTGAAAGGAGCCTCAATGAAGCCGTACTTATTTATACGTGCGAAAGTAGCAAGATAAGATATAAGTCCGATATTAGGTCCTTCAGGTGTCTCTATAGGACACATACGGCCGTAGTGGCTGTAATGAACGTCACGAACCTCGAATCCGGCACGGTCACGTGAAAGACCACCCGGACCCAATGCAGAAAGACGTCTCTTGTGAGTGAGTTCTGCAAGAGGGTTAGTCTGATCCATGAATTGTGAAAGAGGAGAAGAACCAAAGAATTCTTTTACTGCAGCAACAACAGGTCTGATATTGATAAGTGCCTGAGGTGTTGCCTTCTCCGGTTCCTGAGCCTGAAGTGACATACGCTCTCTGACTACCCTCTCCATACGTGTGAAACCGATTCTGAACTGATTCTGGAGCAATTCACCGACTGAACGGATACGACGGTTACCAAGATGGTCGATATCATCAATCGTACCGATATTGGAAGCGAGACAGTTCATATAGTTAATTGACGCATATATGTCATCTATTATAATATGTTTAGGAATGAGATCGTCGCAACGAGCCTTAAGCTCTGCGAGTATATCTGCTTTTTTGTCAGCATTTTCGAGAATTTCGCTAAGTATGCAAAAACGTACTTTTTCATTTATGGCAATTTCTTCGAGTTCATCTTCAGTAATCTTAAAGCTCTTTACATATGGCATAATATCAACCATGCCGTTTGATATAACTTTAACTTCCCTGCCCTCGACATCCAGGTAAGCGGTCATGACACCGGCCTGCTCGATTTTGTATGCTTTTTCAGCTGTTATGATTTCGCCGGCATCAGCGAGCAATTCACCTGTTGCCTCATTTATGATAGGCTGGGAAAGCTTGTTTCCGATAAGTCTTCCGGAAATAGCAAGCTTCTTATTGTATTTGTAACGACCTACACGGGACAGGTCATATCTATGGGCATCGAAGAACAAACCGTCAAGGTGTGCCTGGGCGGTTTCAAGTGTCGGCGGTTCGCCGGGACGGAGCTTCTTATACACTTCAAGAAGGGCCTCTTCAGCATTCTTCGTGGTGTCCTTTTCGAGAGTAGCCATGATTCTCTCATCTGCACCGAAGAAATCAAGAATATCCTGATTTGAGGAAAGCCCGAGTGCGCGTATAAATGTTGTTATATAAATCTTTCTGTTTTTATCTATACGAACATAGAAAAGATCATTTTGATCGGATTCGTATTCAAGCCATGCACCACGGTTCGGAATAACTGTTGATGTATACAGTTCCTTACCGGTCTTATCATGGGTCATACCGAAATAAACACCCGGTGAACGTACAAGCTGTGAAACGATAGCACGTTCAGCACCATTGATAACGAATGTACCGCTGTCTGTCATCAGAGGGAAGTCTCCCATGTAAACGTCAGACTCTTTTACTTCGCCGGTTTCCTTATTGTAAAGACGAGCCTTAACCCGAAGCGGAGCTGCGTAAGTCGCATCTCTCTCTTTACATTCTTTTACTGTGTACTTCGGATGTTCATCCATCTTATAATCGACGAATTCCAGTACAAGGTTACCGGTGTAGTCGGTAATTTCCGCAATGTCTCTGAAAACTTCCTTCAGACCAACATCAAGGAACCACTGATATGAATTCTTCTGTACTTCAATGAGGTTAGGCATCTCCATAATCTCACTGATTTTTGCGAAGTTCATACGTGTGGTAGTACCGCGTTGTGTCGGTTTTACTTTTACCATATGCTTAAATCACTCCGTTCAATAATGTCTCAAAATTGCTGAAAATCTCTCAAAAACGCCTTATTAACAAACATTTTTTACACCCGGAAAAACTGTAAATGGCTATAGAATTCCAGGATAATGCAATTCTGTATTATATAACCTATAAAAAGGGCAGTCAAGCGATTTTTTCTAAATTTACGGCCCTTTCCCGAAAATAAGTTATACACTCTTCCGGGCGTTTC
>CAZIHW010000014.1:0-5969 GCA_964539045.1 uncultured Eubacteriales bacterium
AGAGTCTTAGTGATAGCAGCTGTAAGTGTTGTCTTACCATGGTCAACGTGACCGATTGTACCAATGTTAACGTGGGGTTTACTTCTATTAAACTTTTCCTTTGCCATTGGGATTTCCTCCTTTTATTTCATATGAATAAATTTCGTTGATATTGTATCAAATAGAATGCCTGTTTGCAAGCATTTTATATGAACCGGAATTTCACCCCGGTATTTTTAAAATCAGTCCTTCTTACTTCTGTCGCTGATAATCTCTTCAGCAATAGATTTCGGAACTTCTGTATAGTGGCTCGGCTCCATTACATATGACGCACGACCCTGAGTCTTGGAACGAAGATCGGTTGCATAACCGAACATTGAAGCGAGCGGAACATCGGCATTTACCTGTGTTGCGCCGTTTCTCGGTTCCATACCCTTCATGAGACCACGACGAGAGTTGATATCGCCGATTACATCACCAACATAATCGTCAGGTGTAGTAACGGAAACCTTCATCATAGGCTCCATGAGTACAGGACTTGCCTTTTTCATAGCATTCTTGAATGCCATAGATCCGCAGATCTTGAATGCCATTTCAGATGAGTCAACCTCGTGGTATGAACCGTCATAGAGTGTTATCTTAACATCTTCAACGGTATATCCGGCAAGAACACCTGTGTTCATAGCGCCCTTGATACCGGCTTCTGCAGCAGGAATGAATTCCTTAGGAACAGAACCGCCGACAACGGCATTAACGAACTCGTATCCCTTGCCCGGGTTAGGCTCAATCTTAATCTTGATATGAGCATACTGACCGCTACCACCGGACTGACGCTTGTACTTGCAATCCTCATCAGCTTCAGCTGTGATTGTCTCACGATAAGCAACCTGAGGCTTACCTACGTTAGCTTCAACTTTAAATTCACGAAGAAGTCTGTCTACGATAATCTCAAGGTGAAGCTCACCCATACCTGCGATGATAGTCTGTCCTGTTTCATCATCGGTGTAGCACTTGAATGTCGGGTCTTCCTCTGCAAGCTTTGCAAGGGCAATACCCATCTTTTCCTGACCGGCTTTAGTCTTAGGTTCGATAGCAACACGAATAACCGGATCAGGGAAATTCATTGATTCAAGAATTACAGGATGCTTAGGATCGCAAAGAGTATCACCTGTGGTGGTATTCTTTACACCTACACAGGCTGCGATATCGCCTGCATAAACGGTTTCAAGATCCTGTCTGTGATTTGCATGCATCTGAAGAATACGTCCCATACGCTCGTTCTTATCCTTTACGGAATTGAGAACCGTAGCGCCGGCGTCTACAGTACCCGAGTATACACGGAAGAAGCAAAGCTTTCCTACGAACGGGTCAGTAGCAATCTTAAATGCAAGAGCTGCGAAAGGCTCTGTATCAGAGGAATGCCTCTCCTCTTCATCGCCTGTATCAGGGTTTACGCCCTTTATAGCAGCTATATCTGTAGGAGCAGGCATATAATCAACAATAGCATCAAGAAGCGGCTGTACGCCCTTGTTACGGTAAGATGTACCGCAGCAAACAGGCACCATTTCGTTTTCGATAGTAGCCTTTCTTATTGTCTTCTTTATCTCATCTATTGTAAGCTCTTCGCCTGCAAAATATTTTTCCATGAGATCGTCATCATACGATGCAACTGCTTCGATAAGCTCATCATGATACTTTTGAGCAAGCTCAACCATATCCTCAGGGATATCCTCATCACGAACATCTTTACCAAGATCATCGTAATAAACTTCTGCTCTCATCTTAACAAGGTCAATGATTCCTTTGAATTCTGATTCGGCACCAATCGGAAGCTGAATCGGAACTGCATTGCACTTGAAACGATCCTTGATCATGTCAAGAACGTTATAGAAGTCAGCGCCCATGATGTCCATCTTGTTTACGTAAATCATACGTGGAACAGAATATTCATCAGCCTGACGCCAAACTGTTTCAGACTGTGGTTCAACACCGCCCTTAGCACAGAGAACTGTTACAGAACCGTCAAGTACGCGAAGTGAACGCTGTACTTCAACTGTAAAGTCAACGTGACCCGGGGTGTCGATGATATTAATTCTATGATTGTTCCAGAAACAAGTTGTAGCAGCAGATGTGATAGTGATACCACGCTCCTGCTCCTGTTCCATCCAGTCCATGGTAGCCGCACCGTCATGTGTTTCACCAATCTTGTGGTTAACACCTGTGTAGTAAAGAATACGTTCTGTAGTAGTAGTCTTACCTGCGTCGATGTGAGCCATGATACCGATGTTTCTGGTCATTTCCAAAGAAACCTGTCTAGGCATTGTTTACCTCCCATTTATACGCTTCTAAGCGACTCTTTTACCATCTGAAATGAGCAAAAGCCTTGTTTGCTTCTGCCATTCTGTGCATTTCTTCACGTCTCTTGAATGCAGCACCTGACTGGTTAGTAGCATCAAGAATTTCATTGGCGAGTCTTTCCTTCATTGTTCTTTCAGAACGCTGACGAGCGTAGAGAGTAATCCAACGAAGACCCAGTGTCTGTCTTCTTTCCGGACGTACCTCTATAGGTACCTGGTAAGTAGCACCACCTATACGGCGAGCTTTTACCTCTAATAACGGCATAACATTTTCCATAGCCTCGTCGAAAACTTCGAGTGGCTCTTTGCCGGTCTTTTCTTTGATGATATCAAAAGCGTCGTAGACAATTTTCTGAGCTACTCCCTTTTTACCATCAAGCATAACACTGTTTATAAGACGTGTTACGAGTTTTGAATTGTAAAGCGGATCTGGCAAAACATCACGTTTTGCTATTTGGCCTCTTCTTGGCACTTCGCTTCCCTCCTTCATATTAATGATATCATAGGTACTCGAGTGACAAAATTCCCGTGGCGCCAATGCAGAGGCATACATCTATATAATATATACACTCTTACATTGTTGTGTAGAGATACTACGTTTGCAGTGAGACTACACAGCCTGCAAGAAGATTCTGTCTATACGAATGAATTTTCGGATCTTTTCCAAATTATGCTTTCTTGGCTGCTTTTGGTTTCTTGGCGCCGTACTTAGAACGTGACTGCATTCTGCCGTTAACGCCCTGAGTATCGAGTGTACCACGGATAATATGGTAACGTACACCGGGAAGATCCTTTACACGTCCGCCTCTTATGAGAACGACGCTGTGTTCCTGAAGGTTATGTCCGACACCCGGAATGTAAGCTGAAACTTCGATACCGTTTGTAAGACGAACCCTGGCAATCTTACGAAGCGCAGAGTTAGGCTTTTTAGGTGTAGCAGTCTTAACAGCTGTACAAACACCTCTCTTCTGTGGAGAATCGTTGTCTGTGAGAACGTTCTTCTTAGAGTTGAGACCCTTCAAAAGAGCAGGAGCCTTAGCCTTCTTCTCAGTAGTTTTTCTACCTTGACGAACTAATTGGTTAAAGGTTGGCAATCTATTCACCTCCATACTAAAAATTGCACATAGGCAAGTAAGTATTTTACCCTATTGACACTGCTTTGTCAATAGGGTAAAAACTACGTTTGTATTTATACTGTTACGTTTTGATGTTTCATTCGGCTATGATGTCTTCGCCCTCTGAATCATCAATCACATCTGTATCATCGAAGAGTGAAACATCTATTGTGTTAAACCCTTCCTCCTTCTTCTCTATGATGTCTACATCTGAATAGCACTTCATACCGGTTCCGGAAGGAAGAAGCTTACCGATAATAACATTTTCCTTAAGTCCGCACAGAGGATCAGTCTTACCTTTGATAGCTGCATCGGTAAGGACTCTTGTAGTCTCCTGGAATGAAGCAGCTGAAAGGAAGGATTCTGTAGCAAGGGAAGCCTTTGTGATACCGAGAAGCATAGGTTCTCCGGTAGCAAGAGCCGGTTCTCTGCCCTGTGCCCTGGCCTCGGCAGCAACCTTTCTGTTGGCTGCATAGAAGTCTGACTTCTCAATGATTGTTCCTGAAAGGAGATCTGTTTCACCGACTTCAAGAACTTTTATCTTCTTCATCATCTGACGGATGATAACTTCGATATGCTTGTCATTGATATCAACACCCTGGGTTCTGTATGCAGACTGAACTTCACGTATGAGATAGTCATAAACCGCATCGACACCCATTATATCAAGAAGATCATGAGGATTGAGAGAACCTTCTGTAAGAGCCTCTCCCTTGTCAACATGAGCGCCGTTCTGGATGCGCTGACGAATACGCAAGCCATAAGGGATAAGATACTGCTTTTCGAGTCCCTCTTCTGCGTTTGTTACTACAACATACTTGCTCTTCTTTATTTCCTGAATTGAGGCAGTACCCTCTATTTCGGAAAGAATTGCAAGTGTCTTCGGCTTACGTGCCTCAAAGAGCTCTTCAACACGAGGAAGACCCTGTGTGATATCGGCAGCCGAAGCTACACCACCGGTGTGGAATGTTCTCATGGTAAGCTGTGTACCGGGTTCACCGATAGACTGAGCCGCTATAATACCTACAGCCTCACCGACTGTTACGTCTCCGCCTGTAGCAAGGTTCTTACCGTAACACTTAATGCACACGCCATGACGTGCCTGACAGGTAAGAAGAGAGCGTATACGTATCTCTGCTCTCTCCCCTTCGGGAGTATGTGCCTTAACATATGATGAAATCTTTTCTGCTGCAGCCTTATTAATCATATCCGCTGCAGGATGTATGAGTTCACCTGTCTTCTCGTCAACAAGGTCCTCAACGAGGTAACGTCCCTCAAGTCTTTCCGAGAGTTCCTCGATAACACGACCATCAGCCATGATATCATACACTGCAATACCATCGTGGCATCCGCAGTCCTCTTCGTGTACGATAACTTCCTGTGATACGTCAACAAGACGTCTGGTAAGGTAACCCGAGTCAGCCGTTCTGAGCGCTGTATCTGCAAGACCCTTACGTGCACCACGGGAGGAAATGAAGTACTCAATGATGTTAAGACCCTCACGATAGTTAGCTCTGATCGGGATTTCGATAGTCTTACCTGCAGTGTTTGCAATAAGACCACGCATACCTGCGAGCTGACGAAGCTGTGAGTCGGAACCACGGGCTCCGGAATCTATCATCATAAATATAGGGTTGTATTTACCGAGATTTTCTTTAAGACCGTTGGAAACCTTATCGGTACAGTCTGCCCACTCTTTAATCTTGAGTCTTGAGCATTCTGAAGAAGAAAGCATACCGCGTTGATAGAGCTTGTCGATATTGTCTATCTTTGCCTCAGTCTCAGCAAGGTACTCCTTCTTACTTTCCGGAATCTTTGCATCGCTTACGGAAACCGTGATACCTGAGAGGGTTGAATACTTATAACCCTGTGCCTTGATAGCATCAAGAACCTCAGAAGTCTTAGCAGTACCGTGCTTTTCGATACACTTGTC
Organism: uncultured Eubacteriales bacterium; assembly: GCA_964539045.1. Classification (GTDB taxonomy): domain Bacteria; phylum Bacillota; class Clostridia; order Oscillospirales; family Acutalibacteraceae; genus UBA1227. The sequence goes on from CAZIHW010000014.1 coordinate 5,385, forward strand.
GATAATCTTACCGAGGGACTTCTTATTTATGAGCATCTCACACTCAAGGCGGAATTTGTTTTCGGGAATGCTTCTGTCAACAAATCCGAGGTCCTGAGGAATAGGTGTATTGAATATAACCTTACCGAGTGTGGTATCAACAAGGGCGCTTTCTGCCTTACCGTCAAATACCTTAGTCATACGGATTTTAATCTTTGAATGAAGTGATATAGCTCCCTCTTCAAAAGCCATTTGAGCCTCATTTACATCGCGGAACACTTTTCCTTCACCGGGTTCGCCGTCCTTATCAAGGGTAAGATAATAAGAACCGAGAACCATATCCTGTGTGGGAACTGTAACCGGACGTCCGTCCGAAGGCTTGAGAAGGTTATTTGCGGCGAGCATAAGGAATCTCGCCTCTGCCTGAGCCTCTGCTGAAAGAGGTACATGCACAGCCATCTGGTCACCGTCAAAGTCGGCGTTGAAAGCGGTACATGAAAGGGGATGGAGTTTGATAGCCCTTCCGTCTACGAGTACAGGTTCAAAAGCCTGAATACCGAGTCTGTGGAGTGTAGGAGCACGGTTTAACATAACCGGATGATCCTT
>CAZIHW010000015.1:0-12498 GCA_964539045.1 uncultured Eubacteriales bacterium
GGCAGATGCTCTATCCAGCTGAGCTATCAACGCACATTTTTATAGCCTGGCGGATTGCGCGCATTTTTGACGCCGTGCAGGGGGGGAATCCTCCCTGCAAAACCGAGTTCAAATTCGCGCTGTCAGGCTAAAAGCGCAAAAAAAATGGAGCGGGTGATGGGAATCGAACCCACGTAACCAGCTTGGAAGGCTGGAATTCTACCATTGAACTACACCCGCATCTCTTCGCGACGGTGATTATTCTAACACAACCACCGTCGCGTGTCAATAGAAAATCAAAGACTTTTTACCATCAATTCGCGGTCGGAAACAGAAACATGAATGTGGGTAACAGTCGCCCCATCAGCTTCGATAATTATGTCTGCAATCCGGTTTTCTATCTCTCTTCTGATGACGTTTCGAAGATCTCGTGCACCCCTGACGCCGGAGTCCATTTTTGAAACGATAACTCCCGGAACATCCTCATCATACGTAAGTGATATACCCTTATCCTTAAGAGGTTCCTGAAGTTCGGTCAGCATCAAAACGGCTATCTCTTCGTAGTTCTTATCATCGAGATCGTTGAATACGATAATTTCATCAACACGGCCCAAAAATTCCGGTCTTAAGAATTCCTTCAATGCCTTCATGGCCTTTTCGCGGTTTGCATCTCCCTGAGTTTTTCCGAATCCGAGAGCATTTTCTTTGCGATCGGAACCTGCATTTGATGTCATTATAATAACGCAGTTTTCAAAGTTTACGGTTCTGCCCTGAGCATCATTAATTTTACCCTCATCAAGGATTTGAAGAAGTATATTCATAACGTCGGGGTGAGCCTTCTCAATCTCATCGAAAAGCAATACAGAGTACGGCTTGCGGCGCACCTTTTCGGTGAGCTGTCCGGCCTCGTCATATCCGACATATCCCGGAGGTGAACCTATGATCCTTGAAACACTGTGTTTTTCCATAAACTCTGACATATCAAGACGGATAAGAGTCTCCGGCGTGTCAAAGAGTTCTTCGGAAAGCCGCTTTACAAGTTCCGTCTTACCGACTCCGGTAGGTCCGACAAAGATAAAGCTGGCGGGACGTCTTCTGGAATTAATCTGGATGCGGCTTCTCTTTACTGCCGCAGCGACAGCCGCTATAGCATCATCCTGTCCTTTTATATGAGCCTTCAGGTTTTCTTCAAGTTTTGAAAGCTTCCTGAGGTCGGATTCGATAACCTTTGATGCGGGGATTCCCGTCCACAGCTGAATAACCTTGGCAAGGTCGTCCTCAGTAACATTATTGTCACGGGCAGCCTCAAGGAGTTCAGGCAATTTAGCTTCTATAGCTATAATCTCAGCCTTTACCTTAGCTTGCTCTTCATAATCCGGATCCTCTGTTTCGGTTTCCATAAGAGTAAGATCCTCTTTGGCCTCCGAGAGTTCTTTTTCTGCAATCTCACTTTCGGAGATGGCCTTGTTTCTGAGATTTGCACATGTGCAAGCCTCATCAAGCAAATCTATTGCCTTATCCGGAAGGAATCTGTCGGTTATATATCTTTCAGATAATACTACAGCCCTATGCACAAGATCATCCGATATCTGTACTCTATGGAAGTTTTCGTAATAACTCTTTATGCCCTTCAAGACCTCGTAGGTCTGTTCAATGGAGGGCTCATCTATCTTTATCGGTTGGAATCTGCGTTCAAGAGCAGCATCCTTTTCAATATGCTTCCTGTACTCTGTAAAGGTCGTCGCACCGATAACCTGAATCTCTCCGCGTGAGAGTGCGGGCTTCAATATATTGGCAGCGTTCATAGTACCCTCGGCATCACCTGTGCCGACAAGATTATGAACCTCATCTATGAAGAGGATTATATTGCCCTCTTTTTTAACTTCCTCTACCAAGCCCTTTATCCTGCTCTCAAATTGGCCCCTGAACTGTGTTCCGGCAACCAAAGCGGTAAGGTCAAGCAAGTGTATTTCCTTATCCTTGAGTTTCGCAGGCACATCTCCGGCAGCAATACGAAGGGCCAGGCCTTCGGCTATAGCGGTTTTACCTACACCGGGTTCACCGATAAGGCATGGGTTGTTCTTTGAACGGCGGCAAAGGATTTGAATAGCGCGGCTGATTTCCTGATCTCTTCCTATTATGGCATCAAGTTTTCCGCTCTTTGCCTTCTCCGTAAGATCTGTGCAATAAGTGCCCAGATACTTACGTTTTTTCTTGTCGCCCTTGTCACCCTTTTTACGCCTGCGTTTCTTCTTTCCGTCTTCTTCCGATTCTTTATCATTATCGGTATCCTGCTTCGGCACACCGAAACCACCGGCAAAGTTGTTTTCGTCTCCTCCTAAAGCTCCGAAGAGGTTTGATAAAAGCGGCATGGATTGCGCACCGCCACCCTCAAAGTCCTCTTCGTCTCCCATGCCCATGAGAGAGTTGAACTGTTCGGATATAGAGTCAACGTCATCAGGACTTATTCCCATGGAATCCATCATCTTTCTTACAGGTCCGATGTTCAGCTCCATAGCACATTTTATGCAGTATCCCTCGGGTTCCCCCTTGTTGTCGGTACCGTCTATCTTTGAAACAAACACAACCGCAGGGTTCTGTTTACATCGTACGCATAACATTTGTTTCATCTAAAATTTACTCCTCGTTTTGCTTATTATTAAGGTTTTCACGTTTTTGCTTTATTTTCTTCATTGTATCGGGCCCATAGGAGAAAAATGCCACTATAGTCAGCAATGCCGATACGGATACCATAACGATTATGGACCAATGCGGCAATATGAACAGCGACCTCAGCGCACCGAAGCCCGGAGCAAACAGTAGCAAAAGACCCATCACACAGTAAAAGGTAAATGTTGCAACCTTTCCGTATATGATAGCCGCTTCCGGCACTATATCCATACCCAAAAGAATAAAACTTGAAATTATCATTGTAAGTTCTTTTATGCAGAATAAAAGAAATACATAACTGAATGCCTTGAGAACCGGGTCATCCGAGTTGTTGAAATGGAAAAACAACATGACAGTCAACGCTATTTGCGTGAGCTTGTCTGCTGCCGGATCAAGCAGTTTTCCGAGCTTACTTATCTGATTAAAATGTCTTGCTATCTTTCCGTCTACCAAATCCGTCATGCCGGAAACAAAAACAACGATGACAGCGGCAGCATATTTGCCGGCCTGGAACAACACGACAAAAATAGGAATCATGATGATTCTCAGAATTGACAGAAGATTCGGTATGGTAAAAGCTCCCTCTTCCATATCCTTAAGTTGTGAACGAAGCGTATCCATGCTTATATTTTTACTCATAAACAACTCCCTCATTTTGACTCCGAACATTTTTCTATCTTTCCTATAGCATAAATATAGGTTTTATTACCCAGATTGAATACTGAGATAGATGTGCTTCCGGCCGGAAATTCTTTAAAAACATCTCCGCCTTTTCTGTAGACTATAGCCTTATCCTCAAGCAATACATCTATTTTTCCGTCAGCCGCAAATACATCCTTTACGGTATCTGTGTATTTCTTTTCAAAATTTTTGCCAAATGAAGATGAATAGCAGGTAAGCACCTGAGAATTGGTACTGCCGTATTCCGAGAGAACCAGAATTGTCTCTCCGTCTTCGGAAAAAGTGTAATTAGCAAGCGTGCTCGTACCGAAATCCGTATTTTCGGCTTTTTTCAAATCCTTGATAAACGATACCAGGTTATCTCCTACAGCAACGACATTGTCATTTGATACAAATCTCACTTCTAGTATTGCCGTACCCGGATATTCAAATTCAGATTTCGGCTCCGCATATTCGAAGTCAAATATGTAGACCTTAGAATATATCTCGCCTTCTCTGGCACCGAGCACAGAAACAGCCGCATATTTGCCGTTATCTGATAAATCAACCGAAACGATGCTGTCAAGAGCACACTGCCATTTGAATATCTCCGATTTATATGTGTTATTGTAAACAGTCAGGAGCGATGTACAGGAATCGCTGAGAGTCGCAAGCGCCAGATTTCCTTTTGCACCGAGTGCCGCTGTTATGATTCTCTCATCATCCGGAGTCTCACCGCTGAACAACGTATCCGTCCTGTTTTCAATTCTGTATCTGTTTCCGTCACGGCTGTAAACAACCGCTTTTCCGCCTTTGATACTCATTGACGGCCCGGAATATGTATGTTGAGTCCCCTTGACCTCTTTTGCAGTAGTATCAAGTGACATTGTTTTCTCATCCGTCAGCACGAAAAGATTGCCGTTCAGAACGTCCATATCCTCAACCGAGCTGGAGTTTATCTTGTACGGATATCCTCCTCCGGGACTCAGTGACATAAAGAAGCTCTTTATACTGTCGTTGATGTTGGAAACTGAGGCAATTCCCAATGTCTCCGTAGCCATAAACAACAATAAGAGAATCAGCAAAATTATTGCAATTGATCTGATTATCAATATTTGTGTATTAGTAAGCCTGAATTTTTTCGGCTTACCCATTTGATCACTATTTTGCGATGTATTCCTGTTAGGCATTTGTTTCACCGCCGTAAAAAACTTTATTCAGATATAATCCACAAGCCGGTGCGGTCTGACCTGCCGCCCTACGATCCTTTGCAAGAATAATATCTTTTATGCTGTCCTCTTGCAATTTACCTTCATTGATAAAAAGAAGAGTTCCAACCATAATTCTGACCATGTTATAAAGAAAACCGTCTCCGGTAACTGAAAATGTAACCAAGTCTCCGTCCCTTGTTACGGAGGCTTCATATATCGTCCTCTCGCAATCCTCTATATCCGACTTTGACCCACAAAAAGAAGTATAGTCATAAGTACCTATAAAGTCACGTGCTTGTCCGTTAAGAAATTGCTCGTCAATGTGAGGCTTATAATGCAAAGCCCTCCCCTCAAGAAACGGGTCTTTGGCAACAGAATTATTTATCTTATAGATATATTGCTTCTTTTGGCAACTGTATCTCGGATGAAAGTCAAGCGGAACATCCGAAACCCCATAAACCGAGATGTCATCCGGAAGCTTCGCATTGAGCGCACCCATAAGTTTGTAGTTATCTATAGTGCTGTCAGTACGAACAGTACAGCAATACATATTGGCATGTACACCTGCGTCAGTCCTGGAACACCCGGTTACGTCTTCTCTCTTTCCGAGAATAGACTCCACTGCATCCTGGAGGGTTTCCTGAACTGTAACGGCATTGGATTGCACCTGCCAACCGTGATAAGCAGTACCCAGATATTTAATTTTCAACAATATCTGTCTCATATAATTCTCTCTTATACTGGTTCGCGACGTCAGACTAGTCTTGTCGGTTCAAATTTGGCTCGTCAAACTACAGCTTCAAAATTGAGATTGAGCAGGATAACGCCAACATTCACACCAATTATCATGGCAAACCCGATCAAATCCCTCGGTGCAAGCTTCATCTGCTTCATCCTCGTCCTGCCTTCTCCGCCGTGATAGCATCTGCATTCCATGGCAAAAGCAAGCTCATAAGCCCGCCTGAAGGACGTTATAAACAAAGGTATCAAAACGGGTATCAATGCCTTGGCACGCTCTATGAGGGAACCTGTTTCGAGGTCAGCTCCGCGCGCTTTTTGTGCATTGGTTATCTTCTCAAGTTCTTCGATCAATGTCGGAATAAATCTCAGTGCTATAGTCATCATCATAGCTACGGTGTGCACGCTGTTTTTCATAAACTTCAGCGGGGATAACAATCTCTCCATAGCATCGGTTATAAGGGTCGGACTCGTTGTATAAGTCAAAAGTGAGCTCGCTATGACCAGGGCGATTATCCTTATTATCATAAAGACAGCGGTAAATACGCCGCCCGTCGTTACATGAATAAATGCAATATCAAACAGGGGTTCTCCCTTGTCAACATAGAAAATATTGAGTAACGCGGTAAACGTAATTATTATCGCGATGGGCTTCACACTCTTAAGTATGGTGGGCACCGGGATTTTCGAAAGCAAAACTATTATCAACAGTGCAACGATCATAAGACCCAAAGAGAAGAAGTTCTTGCACAGAAAAATAACAATGATGAAAACCAAAGTCAAAACAAGCTTCATTCTGGGATCCATATTATGAATAACGGAGTTGCCCGGGAAGTACTGACCGATAGTTATATCTTTAATCATAGCATTCCCCTCAGTCTGTTTATTTCTGCAACGCCCTGCTCAACGGTATATATGTCTGTTCTGACGTCTAATCCGCGGCTCTTAAGCGCTAAAAATATCTTGGTTATCTGCGGCACGTCAAGACCTACGGACAACAGTCTTTCTGCCTGAGCGTATGTCTCTTCAACAGTTCCGTAGCTGAATACGGAGGCGTCATTCATCGTCAACACCTTTGTTGCAACAGAGGCAACGTCCTCCATGCTGTGTGAAACTATCATAACAGTGCTGCCTGTCTCTTTTCTGTAATTCTGAATGAGATTAAGTATAGTCTCTCTTCCTCTGGGGTCAAGACCAGAGGTAGGCTCGTCTAAAATCAGAATTTTAGGTTCCATTGCCATTACCCCTGCTATGGCAACACGTCTTTTTTCTCCGCCCGACAAATCAAACGGGGATTTTTCAAGCATCTCGTCGGTAACGCCCGTAAACGAAGCCGCACGGCGTACCCTCTCATCTATCTCAGATTCGGAAAGTCCCATATTTTTCGGTCCGAATGCTATATCTTTATATGACGTCTCTTCAAACAATTGATACTCGGGATATTGAAAGCAAAGTCCAACCTTGAATCTGGCTTCTCTTAAAGTTGCTTTGTCTTCCCATATATCCTTTCCGTCAACTATAACCTTACCGGAAACGGGCTTTAACAGTCCGTTAAAATGCTGAACCAAAGTACTCTTTCCGGAGCCGGTGTGCCCTATAACAGCGACCAACTCGCCCTCATCTATATCGATAGAAACATCGCGAATAGCCGCAACTTCAAAAGGAGTACCACGGGAGTACAAATATGTTAAGTTTTCGGTCTTCAAAATTGACATAAAACAAAGCACCCTTATATGTTTTTCATAATTGATTCTACACACTCATCTACCGTAAGCACGTTGTCGGGAAGGTCAAGCTGAATTGCAAATTCCGTAGCTTGAGGAACATCCAGGCCCACACTGCGGAGCAATTCAACATTTCTGAAAACATCTGCCGGTTTTCCGTCAAGGAGAATTTTGCCCTCTTCCATAACTATTACACGGTCGGCCATTGTAGCCTCATCCATATAATGCGTTATAAACACAACAGCCATTCCGAGTTCATCGTGAAGTTTTTTCACGGTGGCCATAACCTCTTTACGACCCTTAGGATCCAGCATAGCTGTGGATTCATCGAGAACGAGGCACTCCGGCTGCATGGCAATTATGCCGGCTATAGCAACCCTTTGCTTCTGTCCTCCGGAGAGTTTGTGAGGCTCATGAGATCTGTACTCATACATGTCTACAGCTTTAAGCGCCTCATCTACGCGTCTTCGTATCTCCTTCGGATCAACGCCCAGGTTTTCCGGACCGAAAGCTACATCCTCTTCAACTATTGTGGCAACAATCTGATTGTCGGGATTCTGGAAAACCATACCCACGTGTTGGCGCATCTCAAGCAAGCGATCCTCTTCGGTCGTGCTTATACCGTTTATCAATACTTCCCCTTTATCCGGCAGAAGTATTGCATTTGAGAGTTTAGCCAGTGTCGATTTGCCCGAACCATTATGTCCGAGCACCGCTATAAAGTCTCCCTTGTTAACACTCAGGTTCAAATCCTCTATAGCATAATCCACAGATTTGCTGTCTTCGCCCTCATCGTAAGAAAAATATACATTTTTGAATTGTAAAATTTCCATTATCTACTCCAAATAGCCGAAGCCCCGCACGGAAGACACAATCCGGTATGGGAAGCTTTAAGGCCGATTTCGTCACATGATATATTGCCCTTAAACCTCGGCTGAACAACAGAGCCCAATATATATTTCATAACCGATGGTGACAATCCGGTAGTATATGAATTTATAAGCATCATTACAGGTCTGTCGGAGAGCAATTGAGCCGCGAGCTCCACGAACTCATAAATCTTATCCTCCAGCTGCCACACTTCTCCGCCCGGGCCTCTGCCATAAGAAGGCGGATCCATGATTATTATGTCATACTTATTTCCGCGTCTTATCTCACGCCTCACAAACTTTTCGCAATCATCAACAATCCATCGTACATGTCTGTCGGCAACACCTGACAGAGCGGCATTTTCTTTGGCATACTGTACCATACCTTTAGATGCATCAACATGAACAACTGAAGCGTCCTCCGCCAAAGCCGCAACTGTAGCACCGCCTGTATAAGCAAAAAGATTGAGAACCTTTATCTCACCGTTCTCCCCGCATCCGAGTCCGTCAGCCTTTGCCGTCTTTATCATCTGTCTTGTAAAATCCCAGTTTACAGCCTGTTCGGGGAAAAGGCCCGTATGCTTAAATCCCATGGGTTTTATCTTAAAAGTGAGATCCCTGTAAGACACAGTCCATTCCTGCGGGTAATCATTGTATACTTCCCACCGTCCGCCGCCGGATGAGGATCTGTGATATCTGGCATCAGCACGCTTCCAGCCGGGATTCTCTTTAGCGGTTTTCCAGATAACCTGAGGATCCGGACGGATAAGGGTTACATTGCCCCATCTTTCCAGGCGCTCTCCGTCAGAGCAATCTATGAGCTCATAATCTTTCCAAAATTCAGTGGAACGCATCAGATAAGTCTCTCCCTAACAACCTCTGCAATTTCATCTGCAAGTCTTTCTATCTGCTCAATGTCTTTACCCTCGAGCATAACCCTGACCAAGGGCTCCGTACCTGAAACTCTGACAAGCACTCTTCCGCTTGTTCCGAGTTCCTCTTCTGCCTCTTTTACGGCAATCTTTATATCTTCATCATCATCAAACCTTGCTTTTCCGAAGGCCGATACTTTCACGTTCTTAAGAACCTGAGGATATACATCCATTACCGAAGCAAGTTCAGAGAGCTTTTTGCCGGTACGTTTCATAGCTCTCAGGATTTGTATAGCCGTGAGTTCCCCGTCGCCGGTGGTTGCATAGTCAAGGAATATAACATGTCCCGACTGCTCTCCTCCTATAGCATGGTCGTTTGCGAGCATATTTTCCAAAACGTAGCGATCTCCGACCTTGGTTTTCTCGCAATGTATGCCGTTTTCCTCGGCAAATTTGAAGAATCCCATGTTACTCATTACCGTAACTACGGCTGTATCATTTTTGAGTCTTCCGGTTTCTTTCATATCGAGTGCACAAAGTGCGATGATTTTATCTCCGTCAACAACATTGCCCAGCTCATCAACTGCTATCAATCTGTCGGCGTCTCCGTCAAAGGCAAAACCTGCCTCACAATTGTTTTCAACAACAAATTCCTGAAGTCTCTCTATATGAGTCGAACCGCAGTCGAGATTAATATTCTCTCCGTTTGGCTCATTGCCCCTCACATAGCAATCGCATCCAAGCGCCGCAAAAAGCTTCCTTGCAATAAGGCTTGCCGAGCCGTTGGCACAGTCAAGTGCTATCTTCATTCCGTTATATCTGTACTCAGACGTAGCAAGAAGATGATTTATATAGTCAGCATGTGCTGTACTTGAACGACGTGAACGGCCTACAGATTCCCCTACTTTAACAGGCGGAACCTTTGCCTCATCGAGGATAATTGCCTCTATCTCATCTTCAAGTGCGTCGGGAAGTTTGAAGCCGTCAGCTTTGAATATCTTTATTCCGTTGTACTCAAACGGATTATGGCTCGCCGAAATCATAACCCCGGCATCATATCCGTATTCCTTAACGAGAAATGCAACGGCGGGTGTCGGAACAGTGCCGAGATCCAATACATCAGCCCCTACGGAACAAAGTCCTGCTGTAAGAGCTGCTTTCAGCATGTCTCCCGAAAGTCTGGTATCGGCTCCTATCAGAACCTTAGGTCTCTCATCTCCCGACTCTATAAGTACCATGGCAGCAGCCCTGCCTATTTTCATTGCAAGTTCCGGAGTCAGTTCTGTGTTAGCAACTCCGCGAGCACCATCGGTGCCAAACAGTCTACCCATTAGTATATCTCCTTAGTCATTTCATATTTATGTCAAAGTTTATTTCAACATTTAAATCAAATTGATTATATCAAGCTGTCGCATGCAAATCCGAGATGCCTGTAACCGGCCGGTGTAACCACACGTCCCCTCGGTGTCCTGGATAAGAATCCTATTTGCATGAGATACGGTTCGTAAACATCTTCGATAGTCACAGCCTCTTCCCCTATGGCGGCCGCTATGGTCTCAAGTCCGACCGGACCCCCGTTATAATTCTTTATCATTGCGGTTAAAAGGAGTCTGTCTATATTGTCGAGTCCGAGAGGGTCTATCTCCATTCTGGCCAAAGCCAATTCAGCTATGTCTTTTGTGATAACCCCGTTACCCACAACATCGGCGAAGTCTCTCGTTCTCTTCAGCAATCTATTTGCTATACGTGGCGTTCCTCTCGAGCGTGATGCTATCTCGGCAGCACCCTCCTTGTCTATACCTATTCCGAGTACCCCCGCACTCCGCGTTACGATTTCTGCGAGTTTATCAGGCGTATAGAGTTCCAATCTCAAAACCACGCCGAATCTGTCACGTAAAGGAGCACTGAGCTGACCCGCTCTTGTAGTGGCTCCCACAAGGGTAAATTTCGGAAGGTCAAGTCTTATTGATCTTGCCGACGGGCCCTTGCCGATTATTATATCTATGGCGTTATCCTCCATAGCCGGATACAATATCTCTTCAACCTGCCGTGACAGTCTGTGTATCTCGTCTATAAAAAGTACGTCTCCGTCATTTAAGTTTGTAAGAAGAGCCGCCAAATCACCCTGCTTTTCTATAGCGGGTCCGGAGGTTACCCGGATATCAACACCCATCTCCGCGGCTATGATGCCGGCGAGAGTTGTTTTTCCGAGACCCGGAGGTCCGTACAAAAGCACATGGTCTATAGGCTCCCCTCTGCCCTTTGCAGCGTCTATATATATCTTCAGATTCTCTTTAACTTTTTCCTGACCTATGTAGTCATTTAAGGAACGCGGACGTAAAGAAACTTCAAGAGATTCATCATCACTATCCGAATATTCCGGTGTAACAAGCCTGCTCTCAAAATCCATTTCATCTGAGAAATTTGTTATCAATGCGTTCACCCCTTATATGTCAAAATAGCTTCTTCAGTGCCAGCTTAACAATCTCTTCGGTGGAAAGAGACGGATCAACCTTACCTACGGCAATAGATGCCTCCGATTGGCTGTACCCGAGCATGACCAAGGCGCTGACCGCCTCAGAGACATTGCTCTTTCCGGAATTCGCAGCGACAACTGCGGCCGCTTCGAAATCCTCTGCAGAAGATGCTCCGTTAACACTCTTTGCAACTTTATCCTTAAGTTCCACAACCACACGCTGTGCGACCTTCGGGCCTACGCCCTGAGCCTTTGTTATGGATTTGTAATCCCCGGTGGCTATACACATCATAAGACGAGCCGGTTCAAATTCGGAAAGGATAGAAAGTCCGGCCTTCGGCCCTACTCCCGAAACAGAGATAAGCATCTTAAATGCATCCAGTTCGTCCTTACCGTAAAATCCATAGAGATCAAGTGCATCCTCTTTTACATTCAAATGAGTGTAAAGAGTAACCGTTGAACCCGTGGGTCCGAGTTTCTTTGCAGTATTAAAAGTTATATTGCATTGGAATGCTACGCCTGAGCAACTCACAACAGCAATTGATGTGTCAGAATAAACAAGTTCTCCCGTAATGCTGTAAAACATCAAATACCCTTCCGTTCTTTAAGGATTTTTTTACCTACACGTATAAGTCCGTCAAGGACCTCTCCCGTCGTCTCTCCTGCGGTTTTTTCATTGTAACCGTTACCGTAAGTTGATGAGGTGGACATAGCTCCCATAACGGATCCGTTACAATGTGCATGACAGATAGCCATAGCGAGAGCATCCGCGGTATCGTCAGGCTTCGGCACTTTATCGAGGTTAAGTATAGTTCTGGTCATTTCCATAACCTGATTCTTATCGGCCTTTCCGTAACCTGTAACACCCTGTTTTACCTGAAGCGGTGTGTATTCGAATATATCAATACCGCATTGCCTGGCAGCCAAAACCAAAACCCCTCTGGCCTGAGCGACGTCAATTGCCGTTTTCTGATTGTTCTGGAAGAAGAGTTTTTCCATGGAGAGTGCGTCCGGAGAAGTGCTCTTCATGATATAGGTTATATCTTCATAGATGATTTGAAGCCTGTCCTCAAAAGGAGTTCCGGCATCGGTGGTTACAGCGCCGAAGTCAACAACAGAAAAGCGGTTCTTGTCGTAGTCGAGCACACCCCATCCTACTATGGCGTAGCCCGGATCTATGCCGAGTATCCTCATGAAAACTCACCCCTTACAAAATTACTCTATATTTTATCATAAACAGCGGATTAGAACAACCATTTTAAGGAAAGTGTTATATAAATATAATAATATAAATAACAA
>CAZIHW010000016.1:0-17949 GCA_964539045.1 uncultured Eubacteriales bacterium
AAAACGCTTTATTTAACTTTGACATTATTCTAACAAAGGATAATTAGAAAAAATTTTTGACGTATATTGGCACAACCACAATATATTGTGTTCGACAAGATTCGACACCACAATTCACTAAAAATATTTTCTTGCAATCGTAAATGTACAGGGATATACTGTAGTTGTAAAGTGGTGTAAAAGTACATCAAAATGGTGCAAAAAGGAGCGAGAGGAGTAAACGGGTATATGGACTTTCTCGGCTTATACAAGCATAGCCTTGATGCGAAGAACCGTATATTCATACCTTCTAAGTACAGAGAGTACTTGGGAGGACCTTTCGTTGTGTGTAAAGCGCCTGATAAATGTATATATATTTATTCTTTGGAAGAATGGGAAAAAGTAGCCGCTCAGGTTAAGGCCTTGTCCGGAAGTGAGAATAACAGACGGTTTAAAAGAGGATTCTTTGAATCTGCTGATATGGTTGAGATGGACAAGCAGGGAAGAATTACGCTGAGGGCTGAGCTCATAGAGTATGCCGGACTTAAGAAGGACGTTGTCATTTCAGGTTCGGGAAACAAGTTCGAAGTGTGGGATGTAGACGAGTACGAGGCTGATACATATAAGGCCCGCTGTGCTGACGATCTCGATATAGAGGTTATATTCTGATGCCTGACATACATTTTGAACATATTTCAGTGTTATTTGATGAAACGATAGAATCACTTGATATAAAACCCGACGGTATATATGTCGATGCGACTGCCGGCGGCGGCGGACATTCTTCCGGGATTCTCAGTAAATTGGGTGAAGAGGGAAGACTTGTCTGTATTGACAGGGATCCCGATGCGATTGCCGTGCTCAAGGGACGTCTCGGCAGTGATAAAAGAGTTACGATAGTTCATGACAACTATTGCAATATAAAATCAGTATTAAAAGAATTGCGCATATCCGAGGTAGATGGCATCCTGGCGGATCTCGGGGTGAGTTCCTATCAGCTTGATACCGCGGATAGGGGGTTTTCTTTTCACTCTGACGCCCCTCTTGATATGAGAATGAGCAAAGAGGGCACGACTGCGGCCGATTTATGCAATACATTATCGGAAGATGAACTTTGCGATATCTTACGTATGTACGGTGAGGAAAAGTTTGCACGGAGTATCGCTAAAAATATTGTTAAGCACAGGGAAACAGAACCTATAGAGACTACATTGCAGCTGAGCGACATAGTTTCCGAATCTGTACCTGCCAAAGTCAGACGCAAGGGACACCCGGCCAGAAAAACTTTTCAGGCCTTGCGTATAGCGGTCAACGGTGAATTGGAAAAGCTTGCCGATTCGGTTGATGATATGTTTGAATGTCTTAAGCCGAATGGGGTGTTATCGATAATAACATTCCACTCACTGGAGGACAGAACGGTAAAACAATGCTTTTCGAAGTTTTGTGAGGGATGCACGTGCCCGCCGGAATTTCCCGTATGCGTATGCGGAAAGACTCCGCGCGGAAAACTTTGCTTCAAGTACAAAGAGGCGGGAGACGAGGAACTCGAGAAAAATCCTCGTTCGAGAAGTGCGAAACTCAGATCAGTGAGAAAATTGATTTAAGTATAAACTAATTAAGTATAAAACAGTATAAAACGAAGATTAACATAGAGAAGATCGTGTAGAAAGGGGTGGAGCCGATGGCATACCGTGGCACGGAAGCCTATGATTACAATAGAATAAATCGTCAGGACTATTACGGCTCTGCCGCACCTGCCCGGCCGACTGCTCCGAGGCGCGGACCGGGGCAAAGACCTCAGCCGACGCGACGACCTAAGCCGGCTCAAAGACCGCGGGTAGTACAAAAAACAGAGGCCCAATTAAAGGCGGAGGCTCGCCGCAGTACGGCCAAGACAATAAAGATTATGACGATTTGTGCAGTATTTTTCGCACTCATAGCCTTCCAGATTTACAGCCAGGTTCAAGTGGACGAACTTGACAGAGAACTCAATGATATAAATTCTGAAATAAGTGTTCTCGACAGCGAAAATACAAGACTTAACATGCAACTGGATTCGGTTATTTCTCTGGACAAGGTTGATGAGTATGCACAAGATGTTCTGGGAATGGTTAAGGTCGAGAATTATCAAGTGTCGTATATTGATCTTTCCGGAGGAGATTCGGTGGTGGTCAGCGGCGGTAAGGTACATAAGAGCTTATGGGACACCGTAAAGGCATATTTGACATCAAAATAACGTATAAATTTGAGAGTTAGGAAAATCCTTTCCTAACTCTCATAGTCGTAATTAAAGGGCAAGGAGGTGCCTGCGTCTTATGGCAAAGAAATCAAACAGACAGCTCAAAAACAGGGCTGTTATAGCATTGATTTTGACATGCTTCGTAGGTTTTGGAGCGGGAGCATTCGGTATGATTAATGCCGGATTGATTCATGGTGAGGAGTATAAGTTAAAGGCTGAGTCGCAGCAGCTTTCCGATACAACCGTTACGGCAAAAAGAGGAAATATCTATGACTCCAACATGAATGTCATAGCACAGAGCGCCAATGTCTGGAAGGTTTATATAAATCCGTCAAAGATTTCTGACGAGGAAACTCGCAAGGACGTTGCTGAAACTCTCTCTGAAATTTTAGATATAGACTACGATTCCGTGTATGAAAAGTGCGGAAAGAAAGAGTATGGATATGTCCTGATAAAGTCTCAGGTTGAATATGAGGCAAAGACAAAAATTCTTAAATATGTGGATGAAAATAGGGGCTACAATCAGATAGTGGGCGTAGACAACGATGTGAAGAGATATTATCCCTATTCCAATTTTGCCTCTACGGTACTTGGATTTACGGGAACCGATGACGTCGGCAGATCGGGACTGGAGTATTTTTACAACGATATATTGACCGGTACCGCCGGACGTATTGTAACTGCCAAAAATGCGAAATCCATAGAGATGTCAGCGCAGTATGAGTCGTATTATGAGGCTAAGCAAGGAGCAAATTTGCAGCTCACTATGAACCAGGTTATTCAATATTACCTGGATTCGGCTCTTGAACAGGCAGTAATAGATAACGATGCTACATATGGATACGGAATTGTTATGGATACGAAGACCGGGGCTATACTTGCTATGAGCACAAAGCCTGACTTTGATTCCAACAACCCCTATGAGATAAACGATGAGAAAGTTCTTGAGACAATTGAAGCTATTCAGGACGAGGATGAACGAAATGCCGCCCTCGTAACAGCCAGATATTCGCAGTGGAGAAATAGAACAATATGTGATACTTATGAACCGGGTTCGGTTTTCAAATGTGTAACTGCTGCTGCGGGGCTTGAAGAGGGTGTTGTAAGTCCTGAAGAGATGTTCGTATGTACCGGTTCATATAACGTTATGGACAGAACCTATCATTGCTCAAACAGAGCGGGTCACGGAAGTGAAAACTTTACAAAGGCCATGATGAATTCCTGTAACCCGATATTCATAGCCGTGGCACAGAGACTCGGTCCGGATACATTCTACAAATATTTCGATGCCTTCGGATTTACGGAGAGCACCGGAATAGATCTTCCGGCCGAAAGCAATCCGACGGCTAATGTAACTTACTATACGGCAGACAGACTTACCGCGGTATCTTTGGCTTCGTGCTCATTCGGCCAATCCTTCCAAGTAAGTCCTATACAGGTTATAACTGCCATAAATGCTATAGCAAACGGCGGCAAACTTATGCAGCCTTATATAGTAGCTGCAATGCTTGATGAAGACGGAAATAAGATTGCCGAAACAGAGCCTACAATCAAGCGTCAGGTTGTTTCAAAGAAGACAGCTGATACGGTGGCTATGATGATGGAGGAAGTTGTAAGGGCCGGAACAGCAAAGAACGGATATGTTTCCGGATACCGTGTTGCCGGTAAAACCGGTACGTCGGAGAAACTCCCCGATAAAGTAAATTACATTGCTTCGTTCTGCGGCTTTGCTCCTGCAGATGATCCCGAGATATCGATTCTTATTGTTATAGATGAACCTAAGGGAGACCATTATACCGGCGGTGCAGTTGCCGCTCCTGTAGCAGCCGAGGTGGCACAACAGACCCTGCAGTATCTTAATATTGAACCGCAGTACTCAGATGAAGAGCTTGCAAAGCTTGATGTAAAGGCTCCGAATCTCATCGGAAATACCGTTGCACAGGCTAAAAAGGATTTGTCTGCAAGCGGATTTTCCGTTAAAGTTGTAGGCTCCGGAGACAAGGTTCTTCTGCAGACTCCGGCGGCTGATCAGGTTATACCGAAGAACGGTCTTGTTGTCCTCTACACCGAGAACAGCAAAGATACACAAAAAGTTGAAGTACCGAATCTCACAGGACTTACGGTTTCGGAGGCAAACAAGGTTGCCGTAAATGCCGGGGTTAATATCAAGATTTCCGGCTATACGAGCGGAAGCACGATTTCTTCCTACAGGCAAAGTATAGCTGAGGGAACAGAAGTAGCGATGGGAACCATAGTTACGGTATCGTTTAAAACTACCGTAAATGTGGAAGACTGATATTCAGAGTTTTATATTTAATTTGCCCGGAGGCGATATTTTGAAACCGATAAGTACCGAATGGATAGCAAAGGCTTGCGGGGGAAGCACAGATACAGATGTACAAATAACCTCCGTTGTCATAGACAACAGAGAAGTTATTCCGGGAAGCTTGTTTATAGCCATACACGGCGAGCGCCTGGACGGACACAAATTTGTTATGCCGGCTTGCGAATCGGGGGCTGCGGCAGTCATGATTGACTCCGAAACTTCTCACAGCGTACCCGCGGTGAAGGTGAAAGATACCTCCGAGGCTTTATTGTCCCTTGCGAATGCATATAGAAAAACTTTTGATATACCGGTTGTAGCCCTGACGGGAAGTGTCGGGAAAACAACTACAAAAGAAATGATATGGTGTGTACTGAATGCAAAGTACAACGCACATAAAACCAAGGGAAACTGGAACAATGAAATAGGGGTTCCGAGAGTTCTGCTCGGGTTAGAGGATAATCATACTGCAGCTGTAGTAGAGATGGGCATGGATATGAGTGGACAGATATCAAATCTTTCGAAAACCACAAATCCAACTATGGCGCTTATAACAAATGTAGGAGTATCTCATATAGAAAATTTAGGAAGCAGAGAAAATATACTTAAGGCAAAACTTGAGATATTGGACGGCATGGAAGACGGTACTCCTCTTATCCTGAATGCAGATAATGATATGCTCAGCACAGTTTCTGAGGCATCTCTCGGAAATAAGCATACGATAACACGCTTTGGCCTGAAGAATAACGCTGATGTTACAGCGACAGATATAAAATATCTTGATTCTTCAACGGAGTTTACGGCAAATGTCAGGGACGGGGGCTTTAAGGTTATAATACCTACAACGGGAGAACACAATGTTTATGATGCTCTCGCGGCTATAACGGTGGGTAAGATTTTGGGAATACCCAACCCCGATATGGCAGAGGCTTTGAAGAACTATGTTCCCGCAGGAATGCGAGAGAAAATAGAAGTGATAGCAGATGTTACACTTATAGAAGATTGTTACAATGCAAGTCCGGACTCCTTCAGAGCATTATCTGAGACACTCAAAATAAAAGGTGAGAGCGGGAAACGGATTATAGCCGTAACGGCAGATATGCTTGAGCTTGGAGATTATTCAAAAGAGGCACATGAGAAAGTTGGAAAATATCTTGCAGATGCAGGTATTGACATGCTCTTAACCTACGGCGAGTTTTCAAAATATACAGCTTCATCAGCCAGGGAAAACGGTGTCATCAGAGTGTTTGATTTCGACGATAAAGGGGAACTTTCAAGGCACCTCAGCACGATGCTTAAATCGGGCGATGTAGTTGCTTTTAAGGGCAGCCGCGGAATGAAGCTTGAGGAAGTTATAGAAGAAGTTCGTTCAGAATTGGAAAAAAGGGGATAACTGATATGAATACTTTGATAGCCATAATAATTGCGGTAGTCGCAAGTTTCATCTTAAGCGCTTTGCTCGGTGTAGTATTGGTTCCCTGGCTTCATAAACTTAAGTTCGGCCAGACAATTCTTGACATCGGACCGAATTGGCACAAGAAAAAGCAGGGAACGCCTACGATGGGTGGCTTTATGTTCATCCTCTCCACGGTTATCGTTTTTTTACTCATAGTATTGATAGATAAGATCCTGGGCGGAGATATAATAGGGGGAGGCTCCCCTGTTGCCGATGCCGTAAAGGTTAAAACATATGCCGCTTTGGTTCTGGCACTCGGATTCGGTCTCATTGGATTTTTCGATGACTATATAAAGGTAGTAAAAAAGCAGAATGAAGGTTTAACCGTTATTCAGAAGACGGCAGCTCAGGTTGTATTAAGCGTAGGATACATAGTGAGTATGTGTCTTTCGGGCGATCAGTTTATGTATATACCTTTTGTGGGCAATGTTTCATACGGCAGTCCGATTGTATTCGGTATATTTACAATAATCGTTATTTATGCAACTGTAAATGCAGTTAACTTTACAGATGGCATAGACGGCCTTTGTGCATCGGTTACTGTTACCTCAGCTGCGTCATTTGCTATTATGGCAGCATTGAAATCCTTAACAGGTGCAAGCATTCTGGCCTGTGTTGTTGCGGGTGCATGCGCGGGTTATCTCATATGGAATTGGCATCCTGCTAAATGTTTCATGGGTGATACGGGTTCCATGTTCCTCGGCGGAATGATAGTGGGACTTAGTTTTGCCATAGATTGTCCGCTTATTTTGCTTGCTGCGGGCATAATATATGTAATCGAAGGACTTTCCGATGTTATCCAGATTGTTTACTTCAAGATTACAAAGAAGATAGCCAGACGCACAGACCCTAAGGCTACGGGAAAGAGACTTTTTAAAATGGCCCCTATACATCACCATTTTGAAAAGTGCGGATGGAAGGAAGAAAAGATAGTTATTGTATTTTCAATAATTAATCTTATAGGCGGCGCACTTGGCTGCTTTATCATTTATTCAGGAAGATAAGAGGACTTGATATGGGCACAAGAAGAAGGAAAAATCCGGACTATGGATTTCTCGCTTCCGGCGGGATAGATATACCTTTTCTCATAATAGTTTTATCCCTATTGACGATAGGGCTTATTATGCTGTTTTCTTCAAGCTATACTTATTGCTACTATAACCATGACGGCGACAGCCTGTACTACTTTAAGAGACAGTTCATCTTTGCCGTTATCGGCATTATAGCGATGTTTGCTGTATCTAAGGTTAATTACAGAGTATTTAAGATAGCAGCGGTGCCTGTACTCATAATTGCATTTTTGCTTTTAATCATAGTGTTGATAGTTCCGCCTCCACCGGGATATGAAGATTTCCACAGATGGATTACAATACCCGGAGTTACAACATTCCAGCCCTCCGAGGTTGCGAAGCTTGCTATAATCCTGTTTTTAGCCTGGCACATAGGCGAACACTATGTGGGTATAAACACAAAAGAACTTTCAACTGCAAGATTTGCCCAGGGATTCAACAGGCAAAGAGGCGGTATTAAGATATATACAAAGCATGTATGCTTGGCTATTTATATAGCGGTTTTAGGTGCCACTTGTTTACTTGTATATGCGGAAAACCATGTATCCGGTACATTGCTTATTTTTGCACTCGGTGTAATGATGCTGTGGCTGGCCGGATTTAATTACAAGTGGTTTCTGTTTGCAGCTATAGCAGTTTTGCTTGTGGCAACTGTTGTTATAGCAAAGCCGACTATACTTCCGGAACATGCACAGCCGCGTATAACAGCATGGCTTGATAAGAGCTATGACCCGCGGGGAGTCAGATGGCAGACAAATAATGCTCTTTATGCTATAGGCTCAGGCGGCTTTTTCGGGGTAGGACTTGGTAATTCAAAACAAAAGCAACTCTATGTTTCAGAGCCTCAGAATGACTTCATTTTCTCAATAGTATGTGAGGAACTCGGATTTATAGGTGCCTTTATAATAGTTGTACTGTTTGTTTTGTTGGTATGGAGAGGTTTCGTTATAGGAATAAATTCAAGAGAAAAATTCGGATCCCTCTTAGCAATGGGACTTGTATTCCAGGTCGGACTTCAGGCGGCGCTGAATATAGCAGTTGTAACAGATACATTGCCCAATACGGGTATAAGTCTTCCGTTTTTCAGTTACGGCGGTACCAGCCTCATGATGCTGTTGTTTGAAATGGGTATGGTTTTGTCTATCTCAAGGAATGCTAAATTAAAGAAGGTTTAAAAATGAAGATTCTATTTGCTACCGGCGGAACGGGCGGTCATATAAATCCTGCTCTCGCAGTGGCGAGAAAAATAAGAGCAGATTACGGTGACGAGGCTCAGATCCTGTTTGTCGGAACTGCCGACCACATGGAGGCAAAATTGGTTCCCGGAGCGGGATTTGATTTCAAGACAATTGAAATAAGCGGTTTTCAAAGAAGCTTCAGTCCCGAAAGTATAAAGAAAAATCTCAAGACGGTTAAACGTATGTTTACATCGTCCGCCCAGGCTAGGACCATAATATCCGATTTTAAACCTGATGTTGTTGTCGGTTTCGGAGGCTATGTAAGCGGCCCGGTCCTGAGAACAGCCCACAAGATGGGTATCCCTATCGCAATCCACGAACAAAATGCTTTTCCGGGAATTACTAATAAAACCCTTGCGAAGCAGGCCGAACTTGTAATGCTTTCTTCCGAGGATGCAGTAGACAGAATAACGTGTAAGAATGAGCCCGTGATAACAGGTTTGCCGGTCAGAGGGGAACTTCTGGAGGCAGACAGGGATTTTGCGAGGGCTCAGCTCGGCATTCCCGACGGTAAGCCTCTCGTGCTCTCTATGGGAGGAAGCCTCGGTGCCATTGCCGTCAATGAAGCAATATGCGGTCTTATAGCACATAAAAAAGACGATCAAGACTGTGTATTCCTTCATGCAATGGGTCAAAACGGATTATGGGTTCCGGATAAACTGACGGAACTCGGAGTTGATTACAAAGGAAGAGACGACATAATTCTCAGGGAATATATAGACGATATGGAAGTATGCATGCCGGCGGCGGATTTACTTATATGCCGTTCCGGAGCATCCTCGCTTGCTGAGATTAAAGCCCTTGGCAAGGCCTCAATACTTATCCCTTATCCTTATGCCGCTGAAAATCATCAATTTTACAATGCAATGGAGCTCGTAAACAACGGCGCTGCAATGATAATAGAGGAAAAGGATTTAACTGCCGAAAAACTTACTGAGGTGGTAGAGGAATTGCTGAAGAATCCTATTCGCATTCACGAGATGGAAACGAATGCAAAAGCTATGGCTGTCCTGAATTCCACGGAAATTATAGTTGATAACCTGATTTCCCTCCTTCACACTTAAACTTTTACCTTCATAGAATGGCTTAAAGTCTAATTTAGCCTTTTTGTGAAGGAGTGTGCCTAATGAGTAAATTGATAGTAGAGGGTGGGAAGAGACTTTCGGGAAGCATTACAATACAAGGATCAAAAAACAGTGCGCTCCCTATATTGTCCGCCTGTGTCCTCACAGGTAAACCTACAATAATACATAATTGTCCGGGCTTGAGCGATGTAGATGCGGCTATAAAGATACTTGTCGCTCTGGGCTGCAAGGCTAAGCGAGAATTTGATACTGTAGTTGTTGATGCCTCCGGGGTGAACGTTTCCTCGATACCTGACGAACTCATGCGCGAAATGCGTTCGTCTATAGTTTTTTTAGGAGCCTTGATAGGGCGCCTCGGAAGAGCTGAATTTGTGGCTCCCGGAGGATGCGAAATAGGTTTGCGCCCGATTGACCTTCATATAAAAGCGATGGAGACCTTAGGCGTGAAGGTGGAAAATACCGATGGCAGAATAAGCTGCTTTTGTCCGGACGGACTAAAGGCAGGTCAGATTGTTTTTAGTTTTCCCTCTGTGGGTGCGACGGAAAATGCTATACTTGCTGCCGTTACCGCAAAGGGAACAACCATTTTGGAAAACTGCGCGAGGGAACCGGAAATAAGCGATCTCGCCGATTTTTTGAACGCATGTGGTGCCCGGATAAGGGGCGCAGGTGAAGGTACGATAACAGTTGAGGGCGTTTCCTCACTGGGCGGAACCGAATACACGGTTATACCGGATAGGATCGTTTCTGCTACATATATGGCAGCTGTTGCCGCAGCCGGTGGCGAGGCAGTGCTCAAAGATGTAATTCCGGCTCACCTGAGGCCTATAGTTCCGGTATTTTTAGAGAGCGGATGTAATATCAATGTTAAAGGACATGAACTCATGATAACATCTCCGCCGAGGCTGAACCGTATAAAGTCGCTTGTTACAATGCCTTATCCCGGATTTCCAACGGATGCACAAGCTCCGATTATGGCTATGACGACTATAGCAGACGGTACCAGCGTGTTCATGGAAAATATTTTTGAATGCAGGTATAAACACGTTTCCGAACTGTTACGATTCGGTGCAAAGATAACGGTTGAAGGGCGTATGGCGGTTGTAGAAGGCGTTGATCGGTTGTATGGTGCCTGCGTATCGGCAGGCGATCTCAGAGGCGGCGCTTCAATGATAGTCGAGGCTCTCGCTGCAAACGGCAGATCTGAGATATCGGATATAAATCACATAGACCGAGGTTATGAAAAACCGGAGTATTGGCTTTCAGCTATCGGAGCAGATATAAAACGAGTTGATGAATAAATTTTGGAGGACGTTAAAATGGCAGATATGAAAAGGAATAATAATACTCAGCCTCGTAGGCGGCCCCAAAATCCACCCAGTTCGCAGGGCCAGCGCAGACCGGGAAGTCAGGGCAGACCACAAAATCAGGGTAGACCACAAAATCAGCGCAGACCCGAAAGACAGGGCAGACCACAGAATCAGGCCGGACCTTCGTCATACCCGGGCATTTCCAGAGAAGAACAAAGACGTGCCCACAGAGCTAAGCGTCAGCGTGAGCAACGGATGAGACGCAGGATACTCTTTGTAATTTTACTTTTTATAGTATTAGTAGTAGGAGTGGTGCTCTCTCTTACCGTATTTTTCAACATAAATAAAATAGAGGTCAAGGGAGAAAGCATTTACTCCTCTGAAGATATAATTTCGGCTTCGGGAGTAAATATCGGGGATAACATGTTCCTTATTAACAGAGGCAATGTAAGAAGAGATATTTGTGAGAAGCTTCCGTTTATCGGCAGCGTTGAGCTGAAAAACTCCTTGCCGGACAAGCTGATTATAACGGCTAAGGAAACTTCGATTAAGTGCGCCGTTGAATCCGGCGGAGAATACATTTTAATAAACGGAGACGGTAAGGTTCTGGCTAAGGTCACATCCCTTGATGAGGTGTATAATGAGAAAAAGGCCGCTGCGAAAGATAAGACGATTGCCAGAAAATATGTACTCAACGATAAGAAGATAATAATTATTAAAGGGGTAAAAGTAGAGTCGGCAGTTATAGGAAAACCGCTTGATGTTAAGAATGCTAAGACACTTGAACTTTATTCGGATATAATGACGTCTTTCGAGAAAAATCATATAAGCGGTATAACTGCAATGGATTTGTCCGATACACTTTCGGTTGTTCTTATGTATCAGGACAGAATTAAAATTGAGGTCGGCTCAATTACAAATCTTGAGAAGAAGATGGCACTCGCCGCAAATGTAATAAAGGCACAGGATGAGATAAGCCCGTATCAGGAGGGTACTATAAATCTCACCATAGACAAGCAGGCATATTTCTCACCTGCAGCGGAGGACGCTACGAAGGCTCCTGCAGATGATGACAATAACAAGCCGGATTCAGGAGGCACTTCAGAGGGAACTTCAGAGAAAACTTCAGAAGGAAATGTATCCGGAGAAAGTACGAAACCTGAGGATCAAGATGCAGAAAAAACCTCCGAGAAAATTACAAAACCTGACAATCAGGGCACAGAAAAAACCTCCGAAAAAAAGTCCTCTGATGATTAAAATGGTTTATAGTGGTATCGTATTACGATAAGTATTTGATAAGTAATTAAAAAGTAACAAATTTATATACAAAACTTTACAATAATTGATTATTGAATTTTAATTGTTGTCGTGATACTATATAGTATAACTTTGATAAAATAGGTTAGTTCTGTTTAGGGATTACTATATGAGCTAGTATTAGGAGGGTGCCACAAATGGGTTTTGAAATGGCAGCAGATTTTGAAAGTGTCGTACAGATTAAAGTAATCGGTGTCGGAGGCGGCGGCGGAAATGCTGTAAACCGCATGATTAAGTCTGACATCAAAGGAGTAGAGTTCATAGCTATCAACACTGATAAGCATGTACTCTTACAGTCACAGGCTACACATAAAATACAGATAGGCGAAAAGGTAACAAAAGGCCAGGGTGCCGGCGCTCGTCCTGAGATCGGACAGAGAGCTGCTGAGGAGAGCAGAGATACAATCACCGATGCTCTCAAGGGCACAGATATGGTATTTATCACTGCCGGCATGGGCGGTGGTACAGGTACCGGTGCTGCTCCTATTATTGCCGGTCTCGCAAAAGAGATGGGTATACTTACAGTCGGTATAGTTACAAAACCTTTCGGCTTTGAGGGTAAACACCGCATGGAGCAGGCAGAGGAAGGTATAAAGGAACTTTCAAAGAACGTAGACAGCCTTGTTGTTATCCCAAATGAACGTCTTAAATTCTTCTCTTCTGAAAAGATTACTCTTGCAAATGCATTTGATGCAGCAGACGATGTACTTCGTCAGGGCGTAAAGAGTATTTCAGAACTCATAAAGACGGCAGGTTTCATAAATCTTGACTTTGCCGATGTATCCGCTATTATGCGTGACGCCGGACATGCACATATGGGCGTTGGCCGCGCTACAGGTAAGGATAAGGCTGAAGTTGCAGCAAATGCAGCTATTTCCAGCCCGCTTCTTGAAACAACTATTGACGGTGCTCACGGTGTTATTATCAACTTTACATCTTCACCTGATATCTCACTTGAAGAAGTAGAGCAGGCTGCAAAGATTATTTCCGATGCTGCTCATCCGGAAGCAAATGTTATCTTCGGTGTTGCATTTGACGATACACTTCAGGATGAGATGATAGTAACCGTTATAGCTACAGGCTTCGGTATCGATGGCGCAGTTAAGCGTTCAGAGAAGAGATTCGAAGAGGATATTGAAAGTGCTCCGGAAAAAAAGGAAGAAGAGGAAATTATCGACATAATAAGTAATTCTTCTGAGGATGAAGAGTACTTCGGATTTGAAGAAGAAAACAAATCTTCAAGCGGCGTTGGCTTCGGTATGGACGACAACTATTTTGATGCTATCGACGATATTTTCTCAAGCAGGAACTGATCTAAACCCGATTGGTAAGTGCTGAAATTTCTTGTTGCATTTTATATATCACTATGTTAAAATGCTCTAGTAATAAAGACGACGTTATGTCCTATTTCTTAGACTCGAGGTGAAAATAATGAAAGAGGGTATTCATCCGAATTATGCACCTACAACTGTAAAGTGTGCATGCGGAGCTACTATTGAGACTGCATCTACAAAGGACAATCTCCGCGTAGATATTTGCTCAAACTGTCACCCATTCTTTACAGGTAAGCAGAAGCTTGTTGATACAGGCGGACGTGTTGACAGATTCAATAAGCGTTTTGAAAAGGCTCAGCAGAAATAATTCAAAGTGTTTTAATTAAAATCGAAGATGACGTTCTACATTTGTAGAATGTCATCTTTTTATTTACAATGTATATTCATTTCAAGTATAATAATTGTTGACTTATATGAAATGGCGGTGATTAAAAGTTGTCTGAATACATAACTGTTAAGAAGGAGTCAAGTGACGAGTTTGAGGTTAAGCATTCAAGATTTATCGGATATGTTAAACCGGTGACAACAAGTGAAGAAGCCATTGCCTATATAAATGAGATAAAGTCTAAACATTGGGATGCAAAGCACAATGTTTATGCATATGTATTGAGGGAAGGCCAGACCAGAAGATATTCCGATGACGGTGAACCCCAGGGTACAGCCGGTATGCCCGTTCTTGATGTGATTTTGAAAGAGGGCGTAACGGATTGCGTGATAGTAGTTACCAGATATTTCGGCGGAGTGCTTTTGGGCGGCGGAGGTTTGGTACGTGCATATTCGCATGCGGCCTCTATTGCTCTGCAAGCCGGGGGCATAACGAAGATGTTGCTATTTTCGATATGCAATACTACTGTTGATTATACTTTGTACAATAGATTGCAAGCCTTAGTTTCCTCATACGGAGGAAAGATAATCGACTCCGACTTTGCCGACACTGTGAGTCTTAAATTTTCTGTCCCGAAGGACTCTTTTGACTCGTTCCAAAAGAAGTTTACGGATTTAAGTTTTGGTAAAGCTTCGATAGATACAATGTATGATGCTTATTTTGAGGCCTCATAGATATAAATTCCTGTCCCGGCATTATTTACAATGACTTCAACTATAAAATCTGACGTGGACTTTTTTAATGTCGCTGTCTCAGAGTAGGTGGCGGCTTCATTTAATTTTAAGGACTTAAATATTTTGCTGGCTTTTTCCCGTGGTACATTGTACAGGGAGTAGAGCTCTGCGGAAAACAGTGATTCTATGAAATTCACATCGACAGGTATACTTTCAACTATACATATACCGCATTCGTATACCTCACCGTCTTCGTCCTCTGATATTGTGACCATGTATTCTCCGTTATTATCGGATGGAAAAAAGGCATAATATGTATTATCATGAACAAGTAATTCCTCTGTCTGTATCATTGTATCTTCTCCTATGTTTTCGTTGAATTTCTCTATGAACATAGGTAAATCAAAAATGCCGGTCCTGACACATCCTGACAAAATAAATAGAAGTAGTGCTACGGGAAAAACATATATTTTTTTTGATCTCATGTTATCATCTTCACTTTCTGAATACTTTTTAATCAAAGCTATAGTTATTCATATGCTATACTTATTAATATGTGACGCGATATGTATTTTATAATAGATTTAATCAGCTTTATCGGAGGTTTTTATGGAGAAAATAAAGCGTAATTTAAAGAATAAAAAGTGGTTGAAAATTTTCATACCGATTTTGATAATTTTGATTATAGCCGGGTTGTTGATATATTCTAAACTATCCGATAAGGGGATTGCTGTCGAAATAGCAAAGGTGAAGAAGAGCAACGTAGATCAGTACTATGACACTACGGGAACTTTAGTTTCCGGCTCGGAAGAAAAGTATTTGCTGTATGACGGTGTTCTGGTAAAAGAAGTAAAAGTAAAAACGGGAGATGTTGTCTGTAAAGGTGATCTACTTGCCACCTTTGATACATCATCCATGAATGCAGAGATTTCAAGCAAAAGGTCTGCGTTGAACGATGCTAGAAAATCCTATAACGACGCGGTTTCAGACAAAAGTGACTCCTCGGCCAGGCTCTCGGATCTTAATGCACAGATAGATGCACTCAAGGCAGAGAGAGATAAGCAGGCAGAAACAACTACATCGGCTGAAACTACCACACAGGCTGAGATTGATTTATCAGCCCTCGAGGGTACCTTGAGTGAAGAACAGATAGCCGCTCTTAAAAATATGATGGAACAGCGCGCCTCTTCCCAAAATCCCCTGCAGTCCTTTGATTCCCAAATAGAGGCACTTGAGAGAGAACGTTCCATGATAAATACGGGACAATACGATTCTGTTATAAAGCTCTATGAACAGAGGGTGGATTCGGCGAAGGCAGACTATGATTCGGTGGTCGCACAAAAAAAGGCCCTTGATGAGGGCTGGATAGCAAAGAGTGACGGTAAGGTCGCTCAGGTTTATATAACTGCAGGTGAAAAATATACCTATGTAGAGGATGAGAGTTCTAAGGACGCATTTGCGAGCATGCTGTCATCTGCGTCAAATATGGGAGATGGGGCTGACCTGTCAGGCTTGCTATCGGGACTTATGGATAGCGGCGACAGTACCAAGGAAGGTCTTGGTATGGTTGTGGATTATTATGATGGATATAAGGTGAGCTTTTCTCTCGGAAAGTATGATGTTCAGACAGTGGAGGTCGGTATGCCCGCCATTGTGAAATACACCGACTATGAGTACGAGGCAGAGGTAACATTTAAAGATTCAAAAGCGCAGGAGGGTGGACTTGATATCGGATCTATGATGGGTTCATCATCCACGTCTTCAAACTCGGGATCTCAACTTATGGCGGAGGCTACTATTAAAAATCCGGATGATAAGTTGGTTATAGGCTTTGATGCCAAGCTCTCTATCTTAACCGGAAGTCATGAGAAGGTCTTGACAATACCGGTAGAGTCACTTGTCATAGATGAGGGTAAAAAGTACGTCTATTTGTATGATGGCACAACGCAGACAGCAGTCAAACGGGAGATTGAGACGGGCATATCATCAGAAACATCGTATGAGGTTTTAAGCGGACTTGATGAGGGCGATACAGTTATCGTAAATTCCTCGAAGGTTTCTGATGGAGCCAAGGTTTATATTCCCCAATAAGGGCGGTGCAGGCTATGAATCTCAGAGAAAATATAAGAATTGCTCTGTCCAGTATACGGAGCAATAAATTGCGCTCTGTTCTGACAATGCTCGGCATCATTATCGGTGTTGCATCAGTCATATCTATAGTTACAGTAGGTAATAGTGGCAAGGAGTTCCTCATTGATAAGATAAATGAAGCCGGCGGTCAAAGCCTGAGCATAGGGATGAATAATCAAAGAGGTGAAGATTCCAAGTACAGTATAGACGGCCTTACAAATTCTGATCTGGAAACGATACGCTCTGTTGATTTAATACAGTATGTATCTCCTCTTTTTAGTGATTTCGGTCCCTTGCAAACAACATTTTTGCATGATGGTATGGCATCTGTAACCGCTTCAAATTCGGATTATGCCAATATGATGAAGCTCGAAATGGTACACGGCAGATTCTTTTCCGAAGAGGAATACAAATCAAATGCTAAGGTTTGCCTTTTGACGGATAACAGCGCTTACAAGTTTTTTCATATGGAAAATCCGGTCGGGGAAACAGTTGATCTGACTTTGAATGATCGTCTTATAACTCTTAAGGTTATCGGTGTAGTAAAAGTAAATGATTCGGGATTGTTCTCTGAGGATGATATGCAGGAGATGATGGGTTCCTACGGAATGGGTTTTAACTTTGACAAGCTCGGAGCCGTTTATATACCCGCAAGCGTTCTTATGGAGGTCTATGGAGAAACTGTATATCCGTCTGTTTCGGTTACCACCTATGATGTTCAGGATCTGGATAGGGCAGGAGATATAGCTATAAGCATGCTCAATGCAAGGCATAACATAACGGATGACTCTGTATATAAGGCTACAAATATGGCTACACTTGTGGATTTGCTGGATACGGTAATAAATATTTTTACGATATTTATTTCTTCTGTCGGGGCTATTTCGTTACTTGTAGGCGGAATAGGTGTTATGAATATAATGCTTGTATCGGTAACGGAACGTACGAGGGAGATAGGAATAAGAAAAGCTCTCGGGGCCCGTACAAATGTTATACTTGTTCAGTTCCTTACAGAGTCCGTCATTATATGCCTTATTGGTGGATTTATAGGTATGGTTTTAGGCTATATCCTTTCATCAGGCATATCATCTATCATGGGAGCCCCTGTAAGTTTTGATATATCCACTATTTTAATTGCAGTTGGATTTTCGTCGGCTGTCGGCATATTCTTCGGAATATATCCGGCCAGGAAGGCTGCTAAAATGCCGCCTATTGAGGCGCTCAGACAAAATGGATAAATATCCGGCTTATAATAAGCGCCCTCGCGCAAAAAGAAAAACGGTATAGCTTTTAGCTATACCGTTTAACTATACCGTTTTACAATGTCAATTATTCAACATTTTTACGCTTTTAAAGCACGCTCAAGCCAAATCGATCCAATATCCATAGCAGGGTACAGACCGCTCTTT
>CAZIHW010000017.1:0-11612 GCA_964539045.1 uncultured Eubacteriales bacterium
AAATCAAGCTCCGGAACAAAGTCTTTATCATTTCTGAGCTGATTGAGCACATAATGCTCTAAGCATCCCGGACGATATACATTCCAAAACGATTCTCTTACAAGGTTTTCAACTTCTCTATGTTCTTCTTTTCTTTCTAAACGAATAGTATAGTCATTTTTATTCATTGTTTTGCCTCCTGATGATTGTTGACTTCAATACTGGGAGGTTTGTGCGGAAATGTATTTGCACTAACCTCCCGGTTAGAATACAATCTCCGTTGTTTTGATTGTTTTCTTCAAAAAGCAATCTCCTTTTAAATATTTATATAATCAAGCCTTTCGGCAGATTATCCCGTTAAATCCACTTTGCTTTGCCACTTTACTGGTTTGTCACTTTAATTGATCTAATGTAAGGTCAAAGCTTGGGATGAATTCTTCAAGGAAAATTTCTGCGGGCTCACACTCCATTGCATGAATGGAGGCAAGCGTCGCCTCATATGCCTTGTCAAATTCCCTGTTGCCCGCTTTCCTTTCCTCTATGCACTTTATCAAAGCGCTTAGCTTGTCTGCGGCCTTATTAAGTCTCCAGAGCTGTGCATCCGCCTCGTCTGCAAAAAACAGATCCTTATACTTAGGCCTTAAATCATTCGGAAGCATGCTCAAAATCTTTTCACTGGCAACCTCTTCCACATTCTTAAACGCGTTTAAAATATCAGGACTGTAATACTTTACGGGAGTGGGCATATCTCCTGTGAGAATTTCAGCCGCATCATGGTAAAGGCCTATGAGGGCAACCTTTTTCTCATCATAATCGGTACCCAATCGGGTATTGCTTATGACAGCAAGTGCATGAGCTATTATAGAAACCTCAAAAGAATGCTGACTTAATGATTCCTTCTCCGTATTCCTCATCAAAGCCCATCTGTCGATGTATTTCATCCTTGAAATCAAGGCAAAAAAGTCGTTATACATGCCTTACCTCCAAAATAATGCGAAAAATAAAAGCCCGCTTTCAGTCATAAAGCGGGCTTATCTTTAATAACTTACTTTGTTTTTTTCTTTGCAGCTCTTGCCATCTTTTTAGCGGCTCTGTCATATGTAGCACTTCTGCCTGTATACATCACTAAGATAGATATAGCAGCGAACATCATGCAAACCATCATGAGAATAAGTGCGATGAGTGCTATTATGAGAATTACTCCGGAAGTTAACATAGTACTATCCCCTCTTAAAAATCTAGTTATGGTTAGATACTAATGTATAAATATGAACACATTGTGAACAAACGCCGGATTATACAAATATTTTTTCATTATTCCCGTTATCTTTTGCTTCAATACCTTCGGAATCTTTGAAAACTAACTTATCGGAGATAAAAATTCCTATTTCCGCTACTATGACTCCTCCGAAAATATCCAGTATCAGATGCTGTTTTGTAAACAGTATCGCCAAAAAGACAATTAATACGCACATAAAAGATAAACTTTTATATCTGTCCGACACGGTTGACATGCGGGCTACATATCTCCAGGAAATCCAGCTCACCAGAACATGCAGCGATGGGAACAAATTATTCGGCTCATCAATCAGTTTCATCAAGAATAACATAAAAGACCAATAATCCGTAACAACCACCGGAGGCTCTGACATTATGGTAGGATAGAAAGCAAAAAACAGGGCGCAGATAAATTTTCCTATAAAATCTGCAAAGGCAATTCTCTGTGCATACCTTTTCCCCAGGTTTGCATAGTTCACGTAGGATATCGCCCAGAATATGAAAGCTGCACAGTATAACCATGAAAACATAGACGGAATACACGGTATCTGTCCATCCAGTCCTATAGAAATATCATGATGATATTTTCCCGCCGCTATTATTCTGCAAATATAGTATACGGCGCAATTCGTCAAAAGACAGGAAACCATCGGCCAGACGGCATACTCTTCAATCCCTACCCATTTTCTGAATCTGTCAACAGGCCCGGGCAATTTAATACCCACTTAAACTCACCTCTTCCTATATCTTTCTACACTCATTATACACCATAATAAGAGACGACTGTTACAAAACAGTCGTCTCTTTCTTACAAATTTATTACTATTTACACCTTTTACACCGGTTTAGTGTAAATCCCAGGAAGTGTACTCCGTATGAAGGAGCTCATGGGAAACGTGTGAAAGCGGTTCTCCCAGGAATTCCTTATAGAGCTTTTGTACATCGGGATTCTCGTGTGAAAAGCGTATAGGAGCATTCTTATCGAGATAGTAAAGATTGGCTGCACGTTCCTCCGCACGTTCCTCATTGAATGCAATCGGCTGTCCGCCGCCGCCTGAACATCCGCCCGGGCAGGCCATTATCTCAACGAAATCATATTCTGCCCTTCCGTTGCGGACTGCTTCTATGAGTTTTCTCGCATTGCCGAGTCCCGAAGCTACGGCAGTTCTTATCTTAATGCCGTTTATCTCAAACTCAGCCTCTTTCCAGCCATCCATACCTCTTACACAGCTGAAAGCATCCTCATCTGCATTTTTGCCGGTTACAAGGAAATGCGCGCTCCTGAGTGCCGCTTCCATAACACCGCCCGTAGCACCGAAAATGACGCCGGCTCCCGTTGCAACTTCAAACGGGTGATCAAAACCGGAGTCCTCAAGGCTCATTACATCGATACTCTCGGCTTTTATCATTCTATCAAGTTCTCTTGTTGTAAGAACTACATCTACATCCTTGTGGCCCGCTCCATCCTGCATAACGGGGATATCACACTCTGCTTTTTTGGCTACACAAGGCATTATTGATATAACAAAAAGCCTTGCCGGGTCGATATCAAGTTTCTTGGCAAAATAGCTCTTCATCACCGCACCGAACATCTGATGAGGGGATTTTGCGGTTGAAAGCTGCGGAAGCATGTCCGGATATTGAGTTTTTATAAATCTTATCCAGCCGGGGCAGCAAGAGGTAAACATAGGGAACTTATACTCGTCTTTGTGAGTAAGTCTCTCTATAAATTCACTGCCCTCTTCCATAATTGTAAGGTCTGCTGCAAAGTCGGTGTCAAATACATAATCAACACCCATAGCCCTTATGGCAGCAGTCATCTTTTCTATGGTAGCCTCTTCTCTCGAAAGGCCGAGGGTTTCACCCCACGCGCCTCTTACAGCCGGAGCTATCTGAACAACAGTGACCTTGTCTTCGTCAGCAATTGCTTCAAACACCTTATCTGTATCGCTTCTCTCGTGCAATGCACCGACCGGGCAATGCGTGATACATTGTCCGCAGAGCGAACAATCTGCAGAACGAATTGTTTTTCCGCCGGCAACATCAACCGTTGTACGGGCACCGCTGTTTACGATGTCCCACACTCCGAGGGATTGAACCTTGTCACAGATCTGGATGCAGCGCATGCACTTTATGCATTTGGCTGCGTCCCGGATAAGCGGGAATGTTTCATCCCATTCGTTCACTTCAAGATTCTTTGTATATACATCCTCTTTTGCTATCTGGTTGTTTGCCAACTCCTGAAGAGCACAATTACCTGATCTGGAGCATGAAGTACAGTGACAATCATGCTCTGAAAGTATGAGCTCTAAGTTGTTTTTACGAGCCCTTCGCACTTTCGGACTGTTTGTTCTTACAACCATACCCTCTTCTGCCTCTGTAACACAGGCAGGCGCAAGTTTGGCAACCCCTTCTACCTCTACAACGCAAATACGACAAGCACCGATCTCGTTTATGTCTTTCAGGAAACATAGTGTAGGTATCTCTATGCCGGCTTCCTTGGCAGCAGCAAGTATTGTGGTTCCCTTCGGAACAGATATCTTCCTATCGTTAATAGTTAAAGTTACCATTCTTTGCTACCCCCCTTGAAGCATCCGAGTCCGTAATAATCACACTGTAAGCATCTGCCGGCCTCTTGTATAACCTCTTCCTTACTCATTCCGATTTCAACTTCGTCAAAGTCATGCTTTCTTATATTGGCCTCTCTCTCCTGCATGTTTACTCTTCCGCACGGAAGACGATCGAGGAAGCGGCGCTTAGGCATTTCTATATCACAACCGATCTTATGATTATATCCGAGATAGTTATCTATGTTTGCTGCAGCAACCTTTCCGGCCTCAATAGCACGGATAACAGTCGCCGGACCCGATACACAGTCGCCACCTTCAAATACACCTTCAAAACCTTTTACTTCACCGGAAGTAAGCGCATCAAATTTTCCGCGGGTAACCGAAAGACCGGCTGCCTCAAACGGTTTGAATTCTATAGCCTGTCCTATAGCTCCTACCACTATGTCAGCCTCGATTCTTTGCTCAGGCTTGTCAGCGGGGACCGGACGTGGTCTGCCGGAAGCGTCTATTGTGCTTATCATTTGCGGCTGGGTTATCAGAGCTGTTACATTGTTGTTTTCATCTGTCTCTATCCTTACCGGTGCCTGAAGGGTAACAAGCTCGCAGCCCTCGGCTATAGCTCCCTCTACTTCCTCAGGCAGTGCTGTCATATCATTCTGACGTCTCCTGTATACGATCGTGGATCTATCTGCACCAAGTCTCAGTGCGGTTCTCGTTACGTCCATAGCAACGTTACCCCCACCTACAACTACGACCTTTTTACCGGTAAAGTCGGGATATATGCCGTCACCGATATTACGGAGCAAATCTACCGCAGACATGAAACCGTTTGCATCTTCTCCCGGTATACCTATCGGTTTAAATGTGTGGGCACCGATTGAGATGTATACTGCATCGTTGTTGCTTCTGAGCTCATCAAAGGATATATCCTTTCCTATGCTTACATCCGTATGTACTTCGGCGCCGTTTGAGAGAATGGCCTTTATGTCATTATCAAGTTTCTCCCTCGGGAGTCGGTAACTCGGAATACCATATCTGAGCATACCGCCGAGTTGTTTTCTCTGCTCATATATAGTAACCTTATGACCCATAAGCGTCAGGTAATAAGCAGCTGTAAGTCCGCTGGGACCGCCGCCTATTATAGCAACCTTTTTTCCCGTGTTGTCCATGGGAGCGGGGACCGGAACATTATCACTGTTATCGGCAGCATATCTCTTGATACCTCTGATGTTCACGGAAGTATCAACAATGTTTCTGCGGCATTGCTTTTCACAAGGATGTTCACATATGTATCCACATACTGTCGGGAACGGATTATCTTTTCTGATAAGTTTTATGGCATCCTCTGTCCTTCCCTCTAAGACGAGAGCGACATAACCCGGGATATCAACTCCGGCGGGACAACGTGCAATGCACGGTACGGAAGCATACTTGTTCTGGCAGTGTCCACTGTTGAGATGAGACTCAAAATCTTCTTTGAACGTGTCGAGACCCCTGAGAATCATGCTGCCTGCATAAACACCTATCGCACAGTCCGAAGATACTGCAACAGTCGTGGCAAGATCTCTGATCTCTTTCAATGTTTTTTCGGTTGCCTTACCATCGAGTACATCCGTCAACAATTTTTCAAGTTGGGTGACACCGACACGGCAAGGAACACATTTTCCGCAGGATTGTGAATGTGTAACTTTAGCAAAAGATAAAAGCATATCCACATTACAAACGCCTATAGGTGCTGCGGATAATCTGTTTATTATCTCATTGTGCATCAAGTCCGAAGCCTTTTGGGACTTGCTTGTTACAGCAATGTCTAATCTGTTCAAAATACTATCCCCTTTTTCCTTTTCAAATTCTGTAATTGTGCATGAATTTTGCGTTTCCATTATAGCAGTATTTGGTCACGTTCACAATAGATTTCTCGAAATTAGGGGAAATTTAGAGACCATGCTGTTGTTGTTCATTTAAAGAATGACGCTATTTTAACAATCTTGCGCCTTTTTTTGATCGATTCGTTCTTTTGTTCAGATTAAGAACTTCTTAAAATTTTTCGGTTTTCTTGACTTTATTTATGCAATTTTTTACAATTCTTAATGTATTATGTTTTTACGGAGGTGGGATTTTGCAAGCTGATTTCATCATATCATTCGGTCGATGGATTTTGCCGATAATAGCTTTTTATGTTATCGTAGGCTGCGGGGTTTCACTTGTAAGGGGCAATAAAAAAACAGGCACTATAGGATACCTTGTGAATAATGCAAATGGGGACAAGATCCCATTGACGAGTTATGAAACCGCCATAGGACGAAGCAATGCATGCGACATAGTTCTCACATATACTACAGTGTCGCGTTTTCATGCTGTTGTAGCCAAACGGGGCGGAAAATGGCTGGTATTCGACACAAACTCACGCACGGGAACCATGGTTAACGACACACGTGTTATACCGGGTGATACGGGCACAGAGATTCATGACGGTGATACAGTTATATTCGGAAACGCACCGTTTAAGTTTTTTGAACACGTACCCAAAGGTGCTGTTGACACTCAAGATAAGGGTGTTCCGCCTCTTTTCCTGGGAGATGAAAAGTTCCACACGGGCGAGGTCGTAATCCCGCAAAAGATCAAAAAAGGATGTAAGCTTCACAACTGTATAACCGGTGAGGAAATGAATATAGACGATATGGATAGTATCCTCATAGGAAGAAGTGAAGAGGCTCATATCAGAATAAATTCACCCGCTGTTTCGCGTATGCACGCACTTATATCAAGAAGCAAGGGCGAGTGGATAATCGAAGATCTCGAATCAACCGCAGGTACATTGCTCAACGGCGAACCTATAACGGAATGTACCCCGCTCAAAGATGATGACATTATCGAGGTATGCGGATTCACTGTTAAATTTGTAGACAATCATTAGACGGGAGGCTCTGGCATGAACGGACCGAAATGGGTTCCTACAATGCTGCTTATTTCAATTTTCCAGGTAATAACTTTTTATCAAGTCATTTATGCAACTGAAGAGATGAACAAAACCGCTGTTGTTGTTTTCATCGCATTCACTGCTATTGAATGGCTCTGGTCAATTATATCTACTATCGTCTTGAGAAAATCAAGTTTGGCCCTGGAGAGTATAGCATTCTTCCTCACAGGTATCGGACTCGTAGTTGTCGGAAGTACTAACCCTTCGCTTCTTGCCAAGCAATTTGCTGCCGTAGTTATAGGATTTGTCTCCTATGTAATACTCCTTTTTATTATTGCAAATGTGGACCGTGCAGAAAAATTCAGAACTCCTGTTGCCGTAATCGCAATAGTGCTTTTGATAGCCACCTTGATTTTTGCAAAAGTAAAGAACGGCGCTTACAACTGGATCATTATAGGCGGTATCTCAATACAAACATCTGAACTTGTGAAGGTCGCTTTCATTTTCGTCGGCGCCGCAACACTGGAGAAACTCCAATCCACACGAAATCTTACTGCCTATGTCATATTTGCGGTCGCATGTATAGGTCTTCTGTTCCTTATGCGTGACCTCGGAACAGCGCTGATATTTTTCTTTACATTCATAGTCCTGGCCTTTATGCGCTCCGGTGACATAAGAACGATAATCTTCCTTTGTATAGGCGCTGCCATGGCGGCCGGTCTGATTGTATTGATCCGCTCTGACTATGTAATGAATCGATTTGAAGCTTACAGGCATGTCTGGGAATACTCAGAAGGTAAGGGCTATCAGCAAACAAGAGTACTGACATATGCCGTAAGCGGAGGACTGCTCGGTGTGGGAATAGGAAACGGAGAACTCAAAAATGTCTTTGCTGCAACCGAAGATTTAGTATTCGGTGTTGTATGCGAGGAGTGGGGAATGCTCATTGCATTTTTGATTGCTCTTTCATTTGCATTTATCTTCATACACAGTGTTCGTTGCGCAAAAGGAGCGCAAAGCGCCTTTTACTCCATATCCTGCTGTGCAGCGGGCGCTCTCTTCCTTTTCCAGGCCGCACTTAACATATTCGGTGTTACGGATTTTCTCCCGCTTACCGGAGTTACACTTCCTTTCGTAAGTCGCGGCGGTTCAAGTACAATTTCCTGCTGGGCTCTTTTAGCCTTCTTAAAAGCCGCGGACAACAGGACTTGGGCAGGAGGTAAGAAATGAACAGAGTATTTAAAAGATCATATTGGCTGTACCTTTTCGTCCTTCTTTTCTTAATAGGCCTTACCATACTTTTCTTTACCATGC
Organism: uncultured Eubacteriales bacterium; assembly: GCA_964539045.1. Classification (GTDB taxonomy): domain Bacteria; phylum Bacillota; class Clostridia; order Oscillospirales; family Acutalibacteraceae; genus UBA1227. Next base: position 8,062 of record CAZIHW010000017.1, read on the forward strand.
AAATAAACTCGACAAAATGGGTGGTAAAGGACTATAACCGACATCTGTATAAAAACGGTGAACTGCTCGCTGCAGGAACTATTACCGACCGTAATGGTGTTGTGCTGGCCAAAACGGTTGACGGTGAGAGAAAATATAATGACGATGTATCCATCAGGAAATCTACATTGCACGTTGTAGGTGACACGAGAGGTTTTATATATACAGGAGTTCAGAACGCCTTCAAATCCCAACTTACCGGATACAGCCTGATAAACGGTGTATATACTCTGAAGAAAAACGGAGCCGGAAATGATATCCAGCTCTCCATCGACTCTAAGCTCTCCGTCGCTGCAATGAATGCCCTCGGCAAAAACAAGGGCACTATAGGTGTCTACAACTATAAAACCGGTGAAATTCTCTGCGCCGTATCGTTGCCCACCTATGATATATATGATAAACCCGATGATATTGCAACCGATAAAACGGGGAAATACGAGGGTATATATATGAACCGTTTCTTCACGGGTCTTTATACGCCCGGATCCACATTCAAGGTTATCACTTCATGCTCAGCTATCGACAATATTATCGATATCGGCACCAGAACATTTACATGTAAAGGGGCCTGGGTAAACAAGGCGGGCAGCCGTGTACAGTGTAACGGCGTTCACGGAACGGTGGATTTCGAAACTGCTCTCAACCGCTCATGCAACACTGCCTTTGCCACAATAGCGGTGGAACTCGGAAATGAAAAACTCACATCAACAGCAGAAGAATGCGGATTTAACCGGTCACTGAAGGTCGACAATTTTATTTGCGCTACCAGCCGCTTTGACCTGACAGATGCATATGACGTAGACAGAGGCTGGGCGGGAATCGGACAGTATACAACAATGGTTAATCCCTGTCATGAGATAACAATCATGGGGGCCATTGCCAATCGTAACGGATATGCCCCGACGCCTACTCTGATAAAAGGAAAGCGCACCTCAAACTTAGATTATATGGGATCTGTACCGGCAAAACGTCTTGATGACATGTTGCGTTCAAACGTGGAAAAATACTACACTGATTCACGTTTTCCCGACTTGCAAATGTGCGGTAAAACCGGAACCGCAGAAGTCGCCGGGAAAAAACCGCATGCATGGTTTGTAGGTTACTCCCAAAGGAGGGACTTGCCGCTGGCTATAGTTGTTGTCCTTGAAAACAGCGGCGGAACAGGTATAGGAAATGCCGTACCCGTTGCAAATAAGGTCATGCAAAAAACATTAGAGCTTTATGTAAACCAATAGTAACAGCCTTAAGGCGCGAATACAAAAGGACTGTCTCAAAATGATTGAAGAAATCATCCGAGACAGTCCTGTTTTCTTTATATCTCATCATAAACAACCTTTTCCGGAAGCTTTGTTTTCAGCAACTTCAGATATCCCTCAAGATCATCCAGTTCGAAAAAAGCATTTATGCTCTCATCAAATCTTCCGAGTCCCGAGTTCGCAAATACAAGTTTCAGCACTTCCTTGTAGCTTCTCGGAAAATTGAAATATATAGTACCGCTACCATCCTTGCGCATAGAATATGTTACATAATAAATATTTTCCAATGCAAGCTGCCTTATCGCAACATCTTTCTTTTTCGTATAGGCAATAATAATATCATTATCCGTCATCTCATAAGAGAAGCGCTCACGTTTCTTTTTCTTAAAATGATTTCTGAAAAAAAGGCAATAGAACGCGAAGATCATCAGAACATACGATAAAAGCATGAGAATCAACGGGGCATCCTTAAGCGCAACACGCCAAAATATCGCAATTATCAAAAGAAACCAACTAAGCGGTATGAAGAGAAAATCATACTTTGTTCTGATGTGCTTATTATCCGGTTGTCCGCTCCAGATAACCTTATCAAGATCATATGGCTCCTTTTCCGGAACGGCTTGTTTTTTCTTCAACAGGATAAGAGCATCCTTTATATTTGATTTCATAAAAACACCTCATTACAGGGTTTATTCTATCACAAGTATATAGATTGAGTAAATGTTTTAACAAAAGTTATTTGAGTAATTATTTCCTTAAATTTTTCATATCTATTTTAATATACTAAATGTTGAAATAGGTGATGTTAATGGAAAAATTTTTACCAGAGGGACAATTGATAAACACGTTGCAAAACAAACAGGCCGTATCGACTTTAAATGCAATTAAAAGAAGCTGTGAACACGGAACCATCATCGAGGGTATTTGTACACTCTGTGACAGAGATCACAATCTTCATGTAAACGTAGGGGAGTTTTCCGGAATCATACCCAGGTTAGAAGGTGCGGTCGGAATAGATACGGGTAAAATCCGGGATATCGCCCTTATATCCCGGGTAAACAAACCTGTGGCCTTTATCATAAAAGGGATAACAGAAACAGAAAACGGAACAAAGCTTCTCCTGAGCAGAAAAGATGTACAACAAATGTGTCTGGATGAATATATAGCAAATATGCGCATAGGCGATATTATAAACGCAAAAATCACACATATGGAACCCTTTGGTGTTTTTGCGGACATAGGGGCAGGAATAAATGCACTACTGCCGATAGACAGTATATCCGTATCCAGAATTCCGCATCCAAGCGCAAGATTTTCACAGGGGCAGAGCATTCGCTGTATCATAAAATCAATAGAGGACGACAAAATCACACTCACGCATAAGGAACTCCTCGGCACATGGGAGGAAAATGTCAAAAAATTCGCCCCGGGAGAAACGGTACCCGGGGTGGTAAGATCTGTTGAAAAATATGGAATTTTCGTCGAACTGGCGCCGAATCTGGCAGGTCTTGCAGAATATGTTTCCGGCATAGAGGTAGGGCAATGTACAAGCGTATACATAAAAAGTATTAATTCGGAAAAAATGAAAATAAAACTAATTATAATTGATCATTTCAATGCGGAATATCCGCCGTCAGAACCTGTTTACTTCGTTGATAACGCGGCACACATAGAATATTGGAGATATTCACCGTCCGACTCATCTAAAGTAATTGAAACCAAATTTTAAAATTCGCGCCGTCAGGCTATGGTATCACCCGGCTTTATCGTGGCCGGGATTATCACCTTTGCAAATGCACAGTTGTATTTCATATTACAGACCTTATGATTGCAGACCAAATCGCACTCAGGGAAACATTTTTTGCCGATTTCGGTGATCTCGATGACACTTTCTCCTATATGAAGTCTTGTACCGACGGTAAGACTTTTATAGTCCAGACCCTCAGTAGATATATTGGGCATGTATCTCTTTACACAAAGGCCTTCATTTTGTTCTCTGTACAGAATCAATTCCTTTTCGTCGCCGAGAGAGAGCTGTCTGTCTCCGCCCTTTGCTTTCGGGTCACATGATATACCCTTTCCTTCAACCAAATCAAAGCTGTCAAAGAAGGCTTCGCCGTTTTCACTCTTCAATCTCAATTTGATCACTTTCATATACATAACTCCCGAAAATTAGATAACTCCTGAAAATTACATAACTCTGCAAATCCGGAAAAAATAAAAAAGCCGCAGACATCAACTGCCGGCTTTAAAAAA
>CAZIHW010000018.1:0-18592 GCA_964539045.1 uncultured Eubacteriales bacterium
GTTGCAGCAGAGTATTCGGACTTCGTTTACCTTACCAGTGATAACCCGAGAACAGAGGACCCTATGAGGATTATAACCGATGCCCTTCCATCGCTTTGCACCTGCGGAAAACCGTACAGGGTTATTGTAAACAGAGAGGAAGCCATAACATATGCCGTAAAGTCGCTTGCCCCCGGAGAGCTGCTTCTGATTGCCGGAAAGGGTCATGAAAAGTATCAAATTGTCGGAGAGGATAAGCTTCCTTTTGACGAGGAAAAAATTGTGAGAAAAGCATTGATTTTTTAAATCAAAGGGTATATAGTATATGTGTTGTTAGCACTCGTATTTGGAGAGTGCTAACAACACGTTTTATTTTGTTTCTTATAGAGGTGTTTATTTTGGCAAAAAAACAGTTTAAGGCAGAATCGAAAAGACTTCTTGACCTTATGATTAACTCTATTTACACAAATAAGGAGATTTTCCTTCGAGAGCTTATCTCAAATGCTTCCGATGCAATGGACAAGCTCTACTATAAGACCCTTGCCGACAATATCGGCGGACTTTCAAGAAGTGACTTCTTTATTTTCATCGAAACCGATGAAGAAAATAAGGTCCTCTCCATTACCGATAACGGAATAGGTATGACCAAGGATGAACTTGAACAAAACCTCGGTACTATCTGTAAGTCGGGTTCCGGAATATTCAAGAATGAAGAAGTTTCCGACGAAAAAGCAGCCGAGGATATTGATATCATAGGACAGTTTGGCGTAGGCTTTTATTCAGCTTTTATGGTTGCTAAAAAGGTTGAAGTTGTAAGTAAGGCCTTTGGATCCGAAGAGGCCTATAAGTGGACTTCCACAGGTGCTGACGGTTATACGGTAACAGAGGCACAGAGGGACGGTCACGGCACAACTATAAAGATTACATTGAAGGACGATACAGAGGACGAGAAGTATTCACGCTTCCTTACAGAGTATGAGATAAGAAGCCTTGTCAAGAGATACTCTGACTATATTCGCTATCCGATTAAGATGATGACAACAAGTCATGAACTTAAGGAGGGCACAGAGGATGAGTATGAGGATGTTGTTACAGAGGAAACATTGAATACTATGTCCCCAATCTGGAAAAAGAATAAAAACGAGGTAAAACCTGAGGAGTATAACCAATTTTATAAGGACAACTTCTATGATTTCGTTGATCCACTCCGCGTTATTCACTCTTCAACAGAAGGTGCGGCAACATATAACGCACTCCTGTTCATACCGGGAAAAGCACCGTTTAACTACTACAGTAAGGATTTTGAAAAGGGTCTTAAGCTTTATGCCTCAGGCGTTCTCATAATGGATAATTGCAAAGACCTTCTCCCTGATTATTTCAGCTTTGTAAGGGGCCTTGTAGACTCTGCGGATCTCTCGCTTAATATATCCAGAGAGATGCTTCAGCAGGACAGGCAGGTAAATGTTATAGCAAAGCATCTCGAGAAGAAGATTAAAAGTGAACTTCTCGCCATGCAGAGAAATGACAGGGATAAGTACAAAGAATTCTGGAAGCAATTCGGAATGCAAATAAAGTTTGGTATATATTCAGGCTTTGGAATGAATGTAGACCTTCTTAAGGATTTGTTGTTCTTCTATTCTTCTTTTGAATCCGAATATACAACCCTGGAAGAGTATGTCTCAAGAATGAAGGATGAGCAGAAGTATATCTATTATGCTTGTGGCGAGTCCGTAGAACAAATAGCTAAATTGCCTCAGGCCGAAAGGGTGCTCGAAAAGGGATATGAGATTCTCTATCTCACAGAGGATGTCGATGAGTTTGCAATAAAGACAATGCATGTGTTCGACGAAAAAGAATTCCGCTCTGTGTCAGATGATGATCTCGGCATAGAGACGGAAGAGGACAAGGAAAATGTAAAGAAAAAGGATGAGGAAAACAAAGATTTGTTTGAGTTCATGAAGGATTCACTCGACGGTAAGATAACTGCGGTAAAGGCCTCCTCCAGACTTAAGTCCCATCCCGTTTGCATATCGACTGAGGGCGGAATATCTCTGGAGATGGAAAAGGCACTCTCAAACCAGCCGGATATGACCAACAGAATAAAGGCTCAGAAGGTTCTGGAGATAAATACCGATCACAAGATTTTTGACACCATAACAAAGCTTTATCAAAGCGATAAAGATAAGGTTAAGACTTATACAGAGCTTCTCTATAACCAGGCTTTGCTCATCGAGGGCATGCCGATAGAGGATCCTGTCGGATTCGCGAACTCTATCTGTGAACTTATGTAATTAAAGGTTCAGATTCTTCGAATTTTACGAATTCTCAGAGTTTAGCAAATTTTAAAATAACTCCCCAATGGATTTAAAGTCCTTTGGGGAGTATTTTTTTGCCTTTCATTCTCTTTATGTCTCATTTTTGCAATTTTCCGTATATATCTTATGAGAGCTCTTTTTGAAAATGATAAGGAGGATTTTTATGAAAAATATCGTTATAACGGGACGCCTTGCCGCGGATCCCGATGTAAAAATCGTAGGTGAAGGAGAAGTTAAGGTTGCTAATTTTTGCTTGGTAAACAATGATTCCGATAAGGAGAACGGAGAATTTTATGAGGTGACATGTTGGGAAAAGCTGGCTGATTTCGCCGAGAATTACTATAAGAAGGGACTTAGGGTTTTGGTACAGGGTACGTTTAATAACGAGCGTTATAAGGATAAGGACGGTAACAATCGGTCGGCCTTCAGGATAACAGCATATAAGACTGAGTTTGCCGAATAGTTGTGTAAAAAGCGGTTGTCCGGATGTATAGTTTAGTTTATTTAAGATCCCCATACTTTGTAAACAATAAAAACGGTCGCTGACACTCCTGATTAGTAGACAACCGCTTTTTATAGATTTAAAAGGGAAGTAGTATTATGAGATATAAGAGACTTATATATATGGCAACGGGCATATTTATGGCTGTTGTCGTATTATTTATCGGCAAGTTGGATATTCTTGCCGCGAATGTTACAAGTGGCGATAAAGGATATGTGAATATTAAAAATTACTGTGTAGAGGGCGCAAGGTCATATTCTGAAACCTCCGGTGGCGCATACGCATATACAAGGCTCAACGGGGATAGGACGTACCTGCGCATGATGTTTTTCAGCGACACCGCCTCCGGTTCGCCCAGAACAGATAATGCCGGAAATATACTTTGGGCTTATTGTGTTGAATTCGGGGTGGATGTGAACTCATATCTGGAGCGAAGTGTCACGGGGGTTTCCGGAAATTCGGATTGGGAGAAGATAAATGCAACTGCAAGGAAAGGTATCGAGTTAGCTACCGTTTACGGATTCCCGGCAAGCAATTTAGGCGTATCTCCGGCTGATGCTTATGCGGCGACGCAGGCCATCATATGGGAGTTTCAAACCGGAATCAGGCCCTCTCTTTCCGACAACACACGTAAAGGGGTTACTTATAAGGGTAAGTCCATTGAAGCGGATAGAATGATAAATATGCTGAAGACTTACCCGGACGGAAAGAATAAGGCCGCAGTTACGGCTTACAATAAGCTTATAGAAAAGATTTATTCCTATGAAAAGCTGCCTTCTTTTGCAGGTAAGCCAATACGTCTGTCGTATGATATGGAATCCGGCTCCTATACAGCTGTTATAACTGATACCAACTCTGTATTGGACAGATTTTCAGTTAAGAGCGAAAATCCCTCGATAAAAGTAAGTGTAAGCGGTAATACGATGAAAATAACATCTGCGGCTTATGTTGAAAAAGCTAAAATAAGCCTCACGAAGAGCGATGCATCTCCGGTTCCACAGAGTCTGTTAATGCTGTATTCGGCATCAGGTCAGGCTTCTGTCGTAGGTCAGTCTACTATAAGAAAGACCGGCTCTCTCGAGGTCAATTCCGATATAACGACAATAAAAGGTTTTGTTTCTGTAAATAAGATCGACTCGGAAACGAAAAAGCCTCTGCCGGGGGCTGAATTCGGAGTTTATTCGGTTTCGGATACCGAATTCGCAGATCCCGTGACAACCATGACTACGGGAGAAGACGGTAAGGCAGTGAGCGAGGCCTTGGGATACGGAGAATATGTTGTAAAGGAAATCACTGCGCCAAAAGGATATAAACTGAACGAAACTACGGAAAAGTTCACGATTAAAAGTCCCAAGGAGACTGTAAATTTAATATTTGAAGACGAGTGCGTCTTTCACAAAATATCCGTATATAAGCAGGGAGAAATATTCAAGGGCTTCGAGAAAAGTGATGACGGACTGAAACCGATATATGAATACGGATATCTGTCCGGATGTAAAGTGGACATATTTGCTGCCGAGGATATAATAACCGCTGATGGCACGAAGAGATATGCAAAGGACGAAAAGGTTGACACCTTGATAACGGATTCACAAGGCCCCGTATTCAGCAAAGACTTATTCGAGGGACAATATTATATCCGGGAGAGTGAGGCCCCGGAGGGCTATAAATTGCTGCAGGAAGATACAACAGTTAATCTGTTTGATGATGCTGATATTATTCTTGAAAATGAGCGTATAAAGCTTGCGTTGGATTTCGGTAAAACCTTTATTGATTCTCAGGGAAATAAGACACAGGTCTCAAAGGAACAGCTTTCAAAAGTCACATTCGGTGTCTATACAGGGGAGGATATAGGAGAAGTTCCTGCTGACAGCCTTGTACATGTTATCAAATGTGATGAGAACGGAGAGTTCTCCATGGATGTGGATTTGCCGTTTGGCTACGATTTTTACATAAGGGAAATAAGTACGGCCGATGGGTATGATCTGAATGATGAGATATATCCCGTAACATATGGGGAGAGCATAGACGGAATACTTACATGCACTGTGAATTCGGGTGAAAATATTCAAAATAAAATGACCGAGATAAAGACTGAGAAACCACATTTGGATACGATGGAGGATAATCCTCATACACCCTCTACAGACGATCCCTATATAAAAAGTATTAATATTTACTCAATAATGGCCACAGTTTCATTTTTTGCCCTTGCAATCATTCGTAAGAAGTTGTAAAATTTTTTGTATCTTTAGTAACTAGGGGACAAAAAAATGAAAGTTATTTACAACGACGGAACAGTAGCAGAGTGTCCGAAGGAAGAAGAGCTTCATGTTATCAGACACACAGCTGCCCATATTATGGCTCAGGCTATCAAAAGGCTTTGGCCTCACGCCGATTTTGCGTATGGTCCTGCAACTGAAAAGGGTTTCTACTACGATGTAGACCTCGGAGATACAAAACTTACCGACGAGGACCTTGAAGCTATAGAAAAAGAAATGAAGAAGATTGTAAAAGAGAATCTTCCGATTAAGACTTATACTCTTCCGAGGGAAGAGGCTATCAAGCATATGGAGGAACGCTCTGAATCATATAAAGTTGAGCACATCGGAGACCTTGATCCGGATGCGAAAATAAGCTTTTACTCACAGGGCGAATATGTTGATATGTGCGTGGGTCCTCACCTTACCTATACAAAGGGTCTTAAGGCTTTCAAAATAACCGGACAATCCGGCGCTTATTGGAAGGCTGATAAGAACAATAAGATGCTTACCAGAATAAACGGTACGGCTTTTGCAACACAGCAGGAGCTTGATGATTATCTTAAGCTTCTTGAAGAAGCAGAACGCAGGGATCATAGAAAAATAGGCAAAGAGATGCAACTCTTCATGATTTGTGAAGAGGGTCCCGGATTCCCGTTCTTCCTTCCGAAGGGTATGGCTTTAAAGAATGCCCTCATAGAATATTGGAGGGATATTCACTACCGCGAAGACTATGTTGAGATCTCAACTCCACTCATAATGAACAGAAAATTATGGGAGACAAGCGGACATTGGGATCATTACAAAGATAACATGTACGCAACAAAGATTGATGAGGAAGACTATTGCATTAAACCTATGAACTGCCCGGGCGGAGTTATGGTCTATCGCAGTCAGCCGCACTCGTACAGGGAGCTTCCTATCAGAGCAGGCGAGATAGGCCTTGTTCACAGGCATGAACTCAAGGGAGCCCTTCACGGCTTGTTCCGTGTTCGTTGCTTCAACCAGGACGATGCCCATATCTTTATGACTAAGGATCAGATAAGGGATGAGATTAAGGGTGTTGCCCGTCTTATTGATGAAGTATATTCAAAGTTTGGTTTCAAGTACTTTGTAGAACTGTCTACACGTCCTGAAAACTCCATGGGATCGGATGAAGATTGGGAAGCAGCAACCGAAGGCCTTAAGGGTGCACTTGATGAACTCGGATTAGATTACATCATAAACGAGGGAGATGGTGCTTTCTACGGTCCGAAGATTGATTTCCACCTTGAGGATTGTCTCGGACGCACCTGGCAGTGTGGTACAATCCAACTCGATTTCCAGATGCCGTTGAACTTCAACCTTGAATATATAGATTCTGAGGGTCATCCGCAGAGACCTATTATGATTCACCGTGTTGTATTCGGATCCATAGAGAGATTTATCGGCATACTTACAGAGCATTTCGCAGGTAAATTCCCTGTATGGCTTGCTCCTACACAGGTAAAGGTTCTTCCGGTTTCTGAGAAGACGATCGACTATGCTACAGAGGTTTATGAGAAAATCAAGGCTTTGGGTATAAGGGTTGAACTTGACGACAGGAATGAAAAGATAGGATATAAGATCCGTGAAGCTCAACAGGTTGCCAGAGTACCTTATATGCTCGTTCTCGGACCTAAGGAGTCTGAGGCTAAAACAGTTGCAGTCAGATCCCGTGATACGGGAGAGACAGAAACGATGTCGATTGATGAGTTTATCTCTAAGGTAACACAAGAGATAGCAGACAGAGTTTAAGTTGTAAATAAGCATTGAGTTGTAAATAAACAGCAAAACAGTCGCACTTTTGGTGCGACTGTTTTTTATTTCATATAACAGTTTGTCTTTTGTCCGGCAGTTTGCATTTTATCTAATAGCCTTTTTCATCTATTTGAAAAATACACTTATAGTTGTTCCTTTTCCGAGCTCGCTCTCAACCTGTATACTTCCGCCCATATATTGTACGGCATGTTTTACTATAGACAACCCGAGTCCGGTACCGCCGGTTTCCTTTGAGTGGCTTTTATCAACCCTGTAAAAACGCTCGAAAATTCGGTCCTTTTCTCCCTCCGGTATACCTATACCGGTGTCTTTTACTGTTAGTACAGAGTGAGAATCTTCTTTGCTTACATAAACATCCACGCTTCCGCCGGGACGATTGTACTTTATGGCATTCTCACATAGATTGAATACTATTTCCTTAAGGAGACCCGGAACACCGTTTACACTTGTGCTTTTTCCTGTCAGATTAAGCTTTATATCGTTTTCTTCAGCGGTTATCTTGAGATTCTCTATCTCTTCCTTTGCTATTTCGAACAGGTCTGTTTCTTCGGAAACTATGTTTTCGCCTTCGTCAAGTTGTGACAGTCTGATTATATCGTCTATAAGATTGATGAGCCTTTCGCCCTCATTTTTTATATGACCGATAAATCTGTGTTTGTCTGACTCTTTGACTAATTCGTTGTCAAGAAGCTCGGCACTTCCTACTATAGCCTGAAGCGGCGTTTTAAGTTCATGAGAGACATTGGCGGTGAATTCCTTGCGTATGTTTTCGCCTGCTATTTTATCACTTACATCAAATATCAGGATAACTACCCCGCATATATCGTCATTCTCCTGAATTCTTCCGACATTTATTTGGTATGTTTTACCGAGTTTTTCTATTCGAATATCAGCTTGTCCTGTTTCAAGGGCATGGGATATTGTGTTGTTTATCTCATGGTTTCGCTCGATTGTAAGGAAGTCCTTTCCTATACAGCTTTTATCTGTGGAGAAGAAGCTTGAAGCTGCCGGGTTTATGCTGAGAACCGTTCCTTTGTTGTCAAGTAAAACGAGACCCTCTCTCATATTTTCGATAACTGCGTAAAAGTCTCTTTCCCGTTTCTCAAGTTCTTCTCTTTGGTTTCTGATTTGTCTGCGCTGCTGTTCTATATGTGTGAGAATCGGCGCAATCTCATCATAGGCATCGTTTTCCTCGAGCGGTCTGTCGAGATTCAGAGTATTTATAGGCTCAACAATTTTTTTGGAAAGAGTGTTTGCCAGGTAAGCGCAAAGTGCTACAGCTAAAACCAACAGGACAAGTGTGGGCTGCAACATACTGAGTAGAAGAGTTAAGACTGTTGCTGAACTTACCGACACTCTTACTATGTTTCCGTTTGTGAGCTTTTCCGCATAGTATAAGGTTTTTTCCGTGAGGGTAGAGGAGTATCTTTTACTTTCTCCGAAGCCATTGGCTACAGCCTCTTTGACCTCTTTTCTGTCGGAGTGATTTTCCATAGTAGAGGCATCGACCTCCGAATCATAGATAACCTCACCGTCAGATTTTATCAGTGTAATTCTGCAACCGGAATCTAAATCCTTTAGGTATTCCGTGCCGTTTAGTTCAACGGCGCGTGATATAAGGCTTAATTCATTCCGGAGCTGTTCTGTCTGCAAATCTGTGAAATGCTCATAGAGCACGCCCGTTATTATTGCAAAGCATGCTATGAGTATAACCAGTGTAACTGTAAATATGGATTTGAAAATCTTTTTCGTCATATATTCTCATTCTCCATTCTATATCCTACATTGCGAACGGTTGTTATTGACTTTCCACATTCTCCGAGCTTTTGGCGGAGGGTACGAATGTGCATATCTATGGTGCGGGTGTCGCTCAGATAATCCTCGCCCCAGACCTCGTTGAAAAGTCTGTCTCTGGTAAATACAACGCCTATGCTTGACATAAAGAGTCTCAGTATCTCGAATTCTTTATATGTGAGTTCGATACGGTCGTTACCCACACATACCGTTCTTTTATCAAGATCCATCGTTATGCCGTTGGCACATATGGTATTCTGCGATGAAGCCGGTGCACATCTTCTCAGTACGGCTTTTACCCTGGCAACCATCTCCATCATGCCGAAGGGCTTTACCAGATAGTCATCTGCGCCGAGATCCAGACTTTGAATTTTGTCATATTCCATACCTTTGGCAGTAGCCATTATTACAGGAATTGAAGCTGTGTTGTGATTGCTTTTCAGCTTCTTTAGTATCGTTATACCGTCATAAGCTCCGGGCAGCATGACATCAAGAATGACGAGGTCCGGCCTCTCTTCCTCCAGGGCCTTAAAGAAACTTTCTCCTTCTGAAAATCCCCGTGATTCAAATCCGGTAGATTGCAATGTATAGGTTTCTATATCTCTGATGCTGGCATCATCTTCAACACACCAAATCATTTTTTGTCTCCTTTATGTTCTCCGGTTATGGAAAACAGTACCCATTCAGCTATGTTTACCGCATGATCTCCGATACGCTCAAAATATTTAGCTACCATAAGCAGATCAAGAGCTTCCTTCGCATTTTCGGGATGCTTGGAAATCATATCCGCCAATGATTCCCTTATTTTATCAAAGTACTCATCGACTATGTCATCATGTCGAATTGAAGCTTTGGCAAGTTCTATATCGTGATTTACAAAAGCATCAATACTCTCTGTAACCATCTTGATCGCAGCTTTTGCCATTTCTGATATTTTTTCAAGTTCTTTACTGTTTTTTGAATCAAAATATCTTACTATTTCCGAGATGTCGGATGCCTGGTCTCCTATACGTTCCATGTCGGTTATCATCTTATGTGCAGCTGATATCTGTCTTAAATCACCTGCGACCGGCTGCTGTTGCAACAAGAGCTTAAGGCAGAGATTTTCAATATTTCTTTCCATACGATCAATTTCGCTGTCAAGAGAGAGGATTTCCTCGGATATGCCGACATCTTCTTTTGTAAGCGATTTTGCGGCAAGGGCTATAATCTCCTCGCACATTGCGCCCATTTGTGTTAGTTCTTTGTTAAGCAGCGCGAGCTGCTCGTCGAAATGCTTTCTCATTATCCGAACCTCCCCGTAATATAATCCTCTGTCCGCTTATCTTTTGGTTGCTCAAACATCTTTTCGGTATCTCCGTACTCTATTAGATTGCCCAAGAGGAAGAAGGCTGTGCTGTCGGATATACGTACTGCTTGTTGCATATTGTGAGTTACTATTATTATTGTGTATTTTTCCTTGAGTTGCAATACAAGTTCTTCTATTTTTGATGTTGAAATGGGATCCAAAGCACTGGTAGGTTCATCCATGAGCAGTATTGTAGGTTCTACTGCAAGTGCTCTGGCAATGCAAAGTCGTTGTTGCTGACCGCCGGATAGACCCAGTGCAGATTTTTTTAACCTATCCTTGGTTTCTTCCCATATGGCGGCATTGCGAAGTGAACGTTCAACGATATCGTCAAGCTTTGCTTTATTCTTTATACCATGAATTCTGGGACCGTATGCGATATTGTCATATATGCTCATAGGGAACGGATTCGGTTTCTGGAATACCATTCCGATTTCCTTCCGGAGGTTGTTTATGTCTATATCAGGTGCATATATATCATTGCCATTATAGCATATTTTTCCGGTAATTTTGACATCCGGAATTAAATCGTTCATCCTGTTTATAGTTTTGAGGAATGTAGATTTTCCGCATCCGGACGGTCCGATCAGCGCGGTGATATTGTTTTTAGCTATCTCTATATTTATATCTTTTAAAGCTTGGTTTTTCCCGTAGTAAAGGCAAAGATCTTCTACTGAGATTATACTGTTATTCATTAGTCTCTCCTCTTCTTTAAGTAATTTCCGGTAAATTCTGCAGAGATATTGATAATTATCGTAAGAATCATAAGGATTGCTGCAATGGCAAAGGCCACTTCGAATTCACCTTGCTCCTTTGCGTACACATAGAGCGCAACGCTGAGAGTCGCACCTGCACTTGTAAAGCCTTCGGTTATTCCGTTTATTGCATGTGCAAATCCTGCCGTGAACAGCAGTGCGGCCGATTCTCCGAGTATTCTTCCGATTGATAAGATACAACCTGTAATTATCGAATCTACGCAGCTGGGTAGTACAACCGTTCTGATAACTCTCCATTTACCGGCTCCCAGTCCGAATGCACCTTCTCTGTAACTTTGAGGAACTGTCTTCAGTCCTTCCTGCGTCGTACGCATGATCGTCGGCAAGTTCATGATTACAAGAGTGAGGGCTCCCGCGAGGATTGATGTTTGCATGTTGAGAAATTGGCAAAAGAAGAGCATGCCGACAAGACCGTATATGATTGAAGGTATTCCCGAGAGAGTTTCAGCGGCATATTCAATTACTGATACGATTTTCTTGTTGGTTGCATATTCATTCAGATAAATTGCAGCACCGACACCGAGAGGAAGTGTAAAGAAAAGGGTGGCAATTATTATATACAGTGTGTTGAGTATGTCGGGGAGAATGCCTATTCTGTCGGAGAGATAACTTGGCTTTGTTGATAGAAGTTCCCAGGTTATGTTCGGTAAGCCTTTATACAAAACATAGGCGATAAGAAAAGCGGCCAGCGCACAAGTTATAAAAACGGATATCGCTATGATAATTTTCAGAATTATGATTTTGGCTTTTCGTTTTGTTGAAAAATCTGATTTCATATCATTTCTCCTTGTCATGCTTCAGGAAAAAGTTGAGCAATGCATTTATCATCATTATAAAAAGGAATAGTACAAGGGCAATTGAGAACAATGCCTGTCTTTGAAGTCCGGAAGAGTAGGCCATTTCGGATGCTACCGCCGTAGTCAGGAATCGCACACTTTGAAATATTGAAGGCATGTTGGGCACATTACCCGAAACCATCATAACCGCCATCGCTTCTCCTATGGCCCTTCCTACTCCGAGCACTACAGCTGCGGAGATTCCGCTCTTTGCAGCAGGTACCGAGACCTTAAAATATGTTTCTATAGGAGTTGCACCCAAAGCGAGTGAAGCATCTTCGTATTCCGGAGGTACGGCTTCAAGTGCCGTTATTGAAACTTTTATTATGGATGGGAGAATCATAATTGCTAATACAATTATGGCGGCAAGGAGACTGGCTCCGTCCGGTATATCAAAAATTACTCTTATGGATGGGACGAGAACTAACATTCCGACTAAACCGTAGACAACGGACGGCACCCCGGCTAAAAGGCTGACAGCGGCCTCTACTACACGTCTTAATTTTTTAGGAGCCATCTTTGAAAGATATACGGCTGTTATAAAACCTATGGGTACGCCCAATATGATGGCGCCGGCTGTTCCGTAAACGCTTGTGAGGATAAACGGTAATATGCCGTATGACGGTGTTGCTGCTGTAGATTCCCACTTCTTTCCGAAGAGGAAGTCAATCAGACCGATCTCTTTGATTGCGGGGATACCGGAAATTATGAGATAGACAGTTATGAGCAAGACGCAGGCTACCGTTATGAGACCAAGCATAAGAAAAATTTTGTGTATTAAGGACTCTATGATGTTTTGCTTGTTTTTCATTATTTATCCGCCTTTCATGACTTAAAGCGGTTGTTTCAAAGTGAAATCAACCGCTTGTGTCACTGCGTTAGTTTGCTGATACTACTCCTGCTCCGGATATAATCTCATCTGCATCCTTTGATGTTATGAAGTCATAGAATGCCTGAGCTGCTTCGGAAAGCTTTGAGTCTTCCTTGAGTACAAGAACGAATGGACGCTGAATCACATATGATCCGTCTTTGATTGTGGCCTCGCTTGGAGCTACACCGTTTATTGATAATGCTTTTACACTGTCCTCTACGGATGCAAGAGATGCATAACCTATAGCGTTCGGGTTTCCTGCAACTGTTGTTATAACGTCTCCTGTTGAGGTGAGCTCCTGACGATATTTACAAGCGTCTTCTGTTTCGGTGATTGACTCAAATCCATCACGTGTTCCGCTTCCTGCCTCACGTCCTATAACAACTATTTCTCCGTCGGCTCCTCCGACCTCTTTCCAGTTGGTGATCTCACCTTTGTAGATCTTTGCAATTGTTTCTACATCGAGATCCTTTACCTGGTTTTCAGGATTTACTACGATTGCAATTCCGTCATAAGCAAGAACCTTTTCTGTAAGACCTTTGGCTTTTTCCTCATCCTTGAGGCTGCGGCTTGAAAGTCCGATGTCACAGCGACCTTCTGTAACTGCTGTTATACCTGAGCCTGAACCGGTTGGGTTGTAAGTGAATGTAACGCCGGAATTTTCGTTTGTGAAGGCCTCACCTAAAGCACCGATTACTTTTTCCATAGAAGTGGAACCATCTGTTGAAACGCTTCCGGTGAGCTTTCCGGAATTCTTGTTTCCGGTGTTTTCTGCCTCATTGTCATTTGCTTTAGTGCAACCCGTAAAGAAGGTAGCAATAATAGCACATGCGAGTAAAATGCTTATTAACTTTTTCATAAATTAAGACTCCTTTTGATTTGAATTTGATTATTTGTTTGGGTCTACGATGCCATTATAGGTAGCACGTGTAAAAAGAAAAAGTCACTTTAAGTCAAGTTGTTGTAAAATAAATTTGACAATTTAAAGAAAACTTTACAAAGAAAGAGTATCCGAAACATATTGTGTCAGATACTCTTTCTTTTATATTATTATCGTATTTTATATTTGTTTTATTCTTATATTATTCCTAAATATTCTGATTTGCGCCGGCAAGCTATCCTGTTTTTGCGCCACCGGGCTATCCTATTCCAGTACAAAGCATAGCCAACCCTTGCTCTCTTTGCGTTCCTTAATGTTGAAGCCGTACTTCACAAAGGTTTCGACAACATCATCTTCTCTGGAATCAATAATACCGCTGACTATGAAGTATCCGCCATCCTTCATGAAGTGACGGGCATTCTCGCAGAACAGTATTATTATGTCCGCAACTATGTTGGCAACTACTATATCGAATTTACCTGTGATCTTTTCAGTCATGTCGCCGCAATGTATTTTGTATTTGGGTTCGGCAAATCCGTTTGCAATTCCGTTTCCTACAGCAGTTTTAGCTGCGATTTCGCTTATGTCAACTCCCTCCGCCCTGTCAGCACCGAGAAGCAGGGATGAAAGAGCTAAGATACCGCTGCCGCAGCCAAGGTCTAAAACAGACTCTCCGCCTTTTATATACTTGTCGAGGGTTTCAAGGCAGAGTCTTGTTGTGTCGTGTGTCCCTGTCCCGAATGCAAGGCCGGGTTCAAGCTTCAAAATCTTTCGGTCGGTAGCCTCGCACGTTTCATCAAGCGACGGTATTATCATGAGGCGGTTTCCTATTTCCATGGGCTTTATAAAGTTTTTCCACTTGTTTTGCCAATCCTCTTTTTCGCATACGAGAATTTCTATTTCGTAGTCTATACCTGAATCGGAAAACCCCTCTGTTAAAAAGCTTACCGCCTCTGACGGATTCATGTCCGGCTCTAAATATATATGTATATATCCGACTCCTTTGTCTTTGGCAAGAAGCTCTTCATCAATTAAGTCTATATGTGCTATTTCCATAGTTTCTTCTTCCAGTGTACGATAATCCTCTATATAGAAACCATAGGGAACGGTCATTGATGCTATGTCTCCTGCGGCGTCAAGGTCGTCTGATTTGAGCTTGATTTTTATTTCTGTCCAGGAATCATCTGAACCGAATTCAATGTAGGCGTTGTCTTCTCCCATTACTTTTCCTCACTTATAAGATTTGCTTTTGGCTTTATAGGTGTACGTCCGTGATTGTAAACCTTTACATCGTCGAGGGCCCACTGCCTTCCGCTGAATGTTCCGGGTTGGATCTGGCTTGTTATGTCTGCAAATTCATAGATTTTTGCGTCGAGTTCATCCAGCATGGACAAAACGGCAGCCTCAGTAAATGACGGCCTTACGGCGCAGCCGAATTCGGGTTTGCCGTGGTGGGAGAGAAGCATGTGTTCAAGAAGTCTTATCTTGTCGTTTGATATCTTTAAATCAGTTCCGGCTTTTCTTACCATCATAGCGCCCCTTACCAGGTGGCCTATGAGGTTACCGTCCACAGTGTAGTCCGAGGCAATTCCGAGGTCACTTGAATTCATCTCTATGGTTTTTCCTATATCGTGCAGTGCGGCACCCGCTAACAGCAAATCTTTGTCTATCAGGGGATATACGTCACAAATGCGTTCAGCAACTCTCATAATAGAAAGAGTATGGTAAAGCAAGCCGCCGCGCATAGCGTGATGAAGTTTTACCGCCGCAGGATAATAGAGTAACTTCTGGCGGCTGTCCTCATACATCTTTAAGCAGAGCTTTTTCAAATCCTCATCTTCAAATGTATTTATCATATTGCAAATCTCAGAATACATGGATTCGGACCTGTATTCCGCTGAACGGACGACGTCCTCTATTTCATATTCATCCTCATTTGCATGCTTTATGTCAGTCAGTCTGAATTGCGGCACATTGTTGTACTCACTGAGAGAGCCGACTGCCGAAACTATCGATCCGACATCGGGTATGGGTATGGGATAATCATCAAACTTCCAATACTTTGCGTTTATCTCACCGTCCGCATCCGATAGGACGATGTCGAGATATCTGCCGCCTTTTGAGGAGCTTCGTATCTCACATTTTTTAACTATGGCATAAACCTTTACTTCGTTATGACCTATATCTGTAAATTTCATAATTAATGCACCTCTGCTGAAGATGATAGCAAACGAATGGATAACTGTCAATTTAAAGGACACAATAAATCTGATTAGCCTGACGGCTAGAATCTTTATTTATAATATCCGTCCGGAGGTGCCGCAATATGGCCGGTTTATCAAGCAAATTGCGTGATATTAAAAGGAAGTATAAGAGATGCCAAAGGGATCAAAGCCCTGCAACCGGGGTTTATGAGTGGCTGTGTGATAACTACTATCTTTATGAGCGAGAAGGCAGGTGGACTGCCGAGGCCTTAAAGAGGATTAACAGGTATACTTTGAACGATAGGGGTAAGAGGGTAGAGAATATATGCTCGGATCTTATCGACTCGTATAATGAGATGCTTTCGAAAACCTTTATAAGCCGGTTGAAGGAAGATCAACTTTCGGTATTTGAGATTGATGCTTTACCGGTTTTATACCGCAAGGTTTTACTCGGGATGATATATGATTCACTGTCCGACGACAGTGAGGAAAACCGGAAAAGAATCGGATTTGCCACAAGGGCTCTGAAGAATGCCTCCACTATTGACATATACAAACTGTCGGAGATTATTTGTCCCCTGGAGGCCATACTTGCAGCGGACCCGGGCGGCGTCTATCCGGAGATGACACCGGAGACAAAGGCAGTATACAGACGCCGCATAGCCATACTGTCGAGAAACGAGGGTATGGCTGAAAGTGAATACGCGCAGCAGAAGCTTGATATTGCAAGAGAAGAGAACAGGCATATAGGGGAATATCTGAACCTTGAAATGTATAATACATTTCGGGGTAAATTCTTTATTGTCCTTGAATTGATTTTAAGCCTGTTCGGATGTCTTATGACCTATATCTTTACCGGGTCCGCTTTGTTCGCGGGGGTTGCTTTTTTACCGTATAGGTCTATTGCACAAAAATTCTTCACAAGGGTAGCTATGAACAATGTTGCGCCGGATCCCGTACTTAGGATAGAGAAGGATAATGCATTGGTAAAGGACGCCAATGTGCTCATAGTTATATCTACATTGATGCCCTCGGGAAAAGAGCGTCTGGCTTTTGAGGAACATCTTAAGGATATACGATGCTCGTTTGAAAGTACTGAGCATACGAAGATTTGTGTGCTTGCGGATTTAAAGTCCGCCAACGAACCCAATACCCCGGATGACAGGGAACGTATAGAAGAGTTCAGAAACAGTATAAGAAAACTTAATGAGGAAAACGACGGGGGTTTTGTAGGGGCTGTAAGGCACAGGACATATTCAAAAACGCAGAAACAGTTTTCAGGCAACGAAAGAAAAAGAGGGGCTATAGAGGCGCTGGCTAATTGTTTAACTGAGGCGGATATACACGAGTTTTCTCTCATTTGCGGAGATACAGATGGTATGGAGAATACAGATTTCTTTATGGTTCTTGACAGTGATACCGATCTGCCTATGAACACAATTGAGAATCTCGTCTCCTGTGCCGTTCATCCGGTGAATGCTAAGAGGTACGGGATATTTGTTCCGGTCGCCGAAAACAAGCTACCGGGTAACTCACACACACTGTTTTCTACGCTGTTTTCAGGATGCGGAGGAATCAGTTCTTATAACGGTCTTTGCAGTGAGAGGTATCAGGATTTGTTCGGCAAATCGATATTCTCAGGTAAGGGTCTCATAAATGTGCGCCTTATGCATAGATTGCTGGATGGAGCTTTCCCGGATGAGACGGTGCTCAGCCACGATATTCTCGAGGGAGAGGTTCTCCAAACCAAACTGGTATCGGACACTTGTGTGGCTGAGAGCTTTCCATCTTCACAAATATCATTTTTCAAAAGGCAGGATCGTTGGGTCAGAGGAGATTTCCAGAACATTGTCTATATATTCTCAGACCTTAAGAACGGAATAAAGCTTTCAAGACTATCAAAATATAAGCTGTTTGATAATATACGCAGAGCCCTTACGCCGAAGCTCCAGGTTCTGACTTTGATTGTCGGCGGCTTCGTAGCCCGTAGCAATCCGCAGTTTCAGTTGCTGATAAGCGGAGTGACTGCGATTATCGTGTTCCTTTCCCTGTGCAGACCTATAGAGATTTTTACTGTGGTACAGTCAGCATATACCAATCTCAAGGCAGAAAAGAAGGCGATTTTCAGGCGCTTTATATCGCATAGAAATATGCTCGAATGGGTTACGGCAGCAGGCGCTGAGAAGAATAGTGACAGAAGATTCAGTACAAACCTGAAGGCATCCTTTCCAAGTATACTTGTCGGAGCTTTACTGTGCACCCTGCCGGGATTTTTAAAAATTTACGGAATAATATTTTTGCTCAATCCGGTGTTTGCTTATGTCACTGCATTGCCGGAAAAAGATATCCAGGAGGTGGGGTGGACAGAGCGGGACAAGTTGAATGAGTACGCCTATGCGACATGGCAGTACTATGCAAAGTTCGCAGGCAGAGCGGATAATTTTCTTCCGCCGGACAATGTTCAGGAAACTCCGGTTTTCAGGATTGCCCATCGCACCTCTCCGACTAACATCGGATTTCTTATGCTCTGCACCTTGAGTGCATGTGATTTTGGCTTTATAGATCCGACTGAGATGTATTCCCGTATTGAGAACACCCTGAATACTGTTGAACGTCTCGAAAAGTACAAGGGTAACCTCTATAACTGGTACGATACCGTGACGCTCAATGTACTGAAACCGGCGTATGTCTCCACAGTGGACAGCGGCAATTTTCTCTGCATGCTTACTGCGTTGAAAGAGGGTCTAAAAGAGTATGAAGGTACGGATGAACATGCGATTTCAGTGCGTGAGAGAATAGAAAAAATAATAGCTGACACTGATATAGCATTTTTGTATGATGAGCAGGCAAAGCTCTTTAAGATAGGTTACAATGCGGCAGAAGGTAAGTTCTCGGAATCATATTATGACCTCCTTATGAGCGAGGCCAGGATGACCGGATATTATGCTGTCGCCAAAAGGATGATTCCTGCTGAGCACTGGGCCTCGCTTTCCCGTGTTATGTCAAAAAGCGGCTTGCATTACGGA
>CAZIHW010000019.1:0-2367 GCA_964539045.1 uncultured Eubacteriales bacterium
AGACTGAAAGGTGCGCTCGACGAGGTTGAAGCCACCGGATACGGAATTGTTATGCCGACGCTTGATGAACTCACTCTTGAAGAGCCAGAGATTATGAGACAGGGCGGCAGGTACGGAGTAAGGCTTTCTGCGGGAGCACCTTCAATACATATGATAAAGGCCAATATAACTACGGAAGTAGCTCCGCTCGTGGGCTCGGAAAGTCAGTCGGAGGAGCTTGTTAACTATCTTCTTAAGGAGTTTGAGGAAAATCCGACTAAGATATGGGAATCCGATATCTTCGGAAAGAGTTTGCATGAACTTGTAAACGAGGGCCTTCGGAGTAAACTTTACCATATGCCGACAGATGCAAGACTTAAATTGCAAGAGACCTTGGAGCGTGTTATAAACGAGGGATGCTCGGGCTTAATTTGCATAATTCTTTAGTGGTATATGATTGACAACATTGCCTTTTGTCTGTAAAATCTAAGAGTCAGTCAAACGACCGAGAACAAAGAATATTGGTATAGAGGATGTGTCAATTTGGACTTCAAAAGAGTATTATCAGAAAAGAGAAATCCGGTGCCGACTCCGGCAGATGTAATTGATGAAAACGGCAAGGCCGTATTCGGAACTTTTGACAGTGAGTTCAAGAGTATGAATTTCCTGGATATACATCGCCAAAGCATATTGCCTGACTTCACAAATAGATTCCGTTTTACAAGCTGGGAAGCTGTGGAGGTTAATCTGGATGACATCATCCTTCTTACCGCAGTTTGCAACATGGGATTTTTCGGAACCAGTCTTACCATAGCTTACGATAAGTCTGAAAAGAAGTGCTTAGCCTGTCAGGAGATGATGCTTCCTTTCCAGGCAGTTATAGCTGATACTCTTTTGGATGGGAACACCTCAAAATCAAGCAGTGTTATCAATAGGGTAAAGATAATTAATGATTTCGGTAACGGAAAGGCCAAAGTGAAGGGACGCACTGTAAAGCCGGGTTGCAGGATAAAGTATGACTTAAAACTTGAAAGGGTATCAAAACCAAGTGTCGTAATGATTCCTTTTGGAAAGAACAAACCCTTATACAGCCAAAAAGACCTGTTTAAGGCTAAGGGTTATGTCATAGTTAACGGTAAGAAGTACAAAACTTCGGCAGACTCTACCGCCATCATAGACGACCACAAGGGATACTATCCGTATAACTCTCACTATGATTGGACAACAACTATGGGAACCAATATAGTAAACGGAAAAAAAGAGTTTTTCGGATTTAACCTTACAAGGAACCAGTCTATAAATCAGGATGACTACAATGAAAACCTTGTGTGGTTCCAGAATGGACGTTCCAGACTTACACCGGTTAATTTTGTGCACGAGGAGTATAATCTTTGGCACATAACCGATGAACACGGCATGGTTGACGTGTATTTTGATATAGGCGACAGACACGCTATGGAGATGCATCTCGGAATTATAGATGAAAATTATCACATTACCTTCGGGGAACTTCGCGGTTATGTGTGTGATGAGGACGGAAACAAGTATGTTCTCGACGGTATGTGCGGAATCGGAGAGGATAAGTCTCTGAGAATCTAAAATTAAAGCTCTTATGATTAAAGCTCTCACATAAGTGAGAGCTTTTTTTGCACACATATTTGATAATATTGTGTGTAATTTTTATTGTTAAATTCAAATGTTAGTGTTATAATAATTTCACACACACAAATGAATCCTATGTGCGTAAATTTTTTTATTGAAAGCAGGTGAATGAGTGGACAACCGAAAACTTGCAAAACAAGTTATAGAAAGTAAAGGCGGCATTGCTAAATCTGCTGATTTTGTTGCAGCCGGAATACGAGCTGCCGATGTTGTAAATATGTGCAATGCAGGTTACCTTGACAGATTGCGTCACGGATATTATCAGCTTGCTGAAAACCATACAGCTTCTGAAGAACAACTGCTTGCCACACTCATTCCGAAAGGAATAGTCTGCGTTGAATCTGCTCTTTTTCATTATGGGTATAGCGACTTCACCCCACGTAAATGGTCTATAGCAGTACCTCGTTCTATGTCAAGGACAAAGCTTGATGTAGATGTTCTCGCTCTGCAACCTTATTATGTGCAACCCGAACTGTATGAGTTGGGGAAAACATACGATAATTTTGACGGAGTTAATCTTTCTGTATATGATCGTGAGCGTACGATTTGTGATTGTTTTAAATACCGTTCACGACTTGATAACGAAATATTTAACAAGGCACTTAATGCCTATGCTAATGATAAAAATAAAAATCTAAAAAACCTTTCTGTCTATGCAAAAAAACTGCGTGTTTATAAAAGGGTTACAGAATTGATGGAGGTATTGCTCAATGGCTGATATGGCTG
>CAZIHW010000020.1:0-2650 GCA_964539045.1 uncultured Eubacteriales bacterium
GAGGGCGAGGTATTTTCCGACCTCATGAGGATTGTTTTTAAATCCGTCTACTGCTATATAGATAAGTGCATTGCAAATAATGCCGAGAGCAAAGAGGCTCAGATATGAGTCTGCGTTTTTTGTTTCGCACAATGCGGCAGCTGCCTCTTTAAACGGCGCTCCGAGTCTTGTGAGCGAAACTATGAAACTCATAAGCCACGTACCTAATAGATTGCCGAGCCAGATAATGATAAGAGTAGGTATATATGATAAATCATTATCGAATATGTAACAGGCTTTTCCGGTAAATAGGTTGAGTCCGTGAGTACATATTGTGAAGAGACCTACAGTGAAAAGAATAGCTCCCACTATCTTATTTATTGGTATAAGGGCCAGAAATACATTGCCGCCGAGCCCTATGCAGAATCCGGCCAGAATGGCCAGGATAAATGTGTTGATGGTTTTTTTCATAACTATCCACCTTTTATTCGGCTCCCTAAATGGATGCCTTTATTAAGTTTTTTATATCTGAACAAATCGATGAGATTTCAGCTGAGGTTCCTTCGCTGTATGACTGTTCGATTTTATCTATTACCGATGATATGTCATCGCAGGAATACTTGATTCCCGGGAGTGCGCGCTCTAAGTCAAGCATTAATCTCGGGAAGAGAGAATCGGAGTAAACTTTAGCATTTGCAATTCTGTCGCCTTTTACTTCGAATCCCATCTCTATAAAGCCCCAATCAAACTTTTTAGAAATAGTATTTGTAAATTTGAATTTCGGACCGTAAATCCACTCGTCGCTGTTAAAGAGCTTCTGGTTTTCCGATACGCCTTTAAGCAGTGATAACATGGAACTTGCCGAAGTCCAACCGCCTTTACCTGTTCCGCTGAGCACAGATTGACCGCCCAGGGAGAGAGACTCTACGAATGCAGATACATTATATACTTCTTTGAACGAATCAATTAAGGCCGTCTTCATTTTTTCCACGGTTATATCATTATTGAGCGAAGCTAAATTTGTAACCCTGGATTTGACAGAATCCACACCGTTTGACTCCAACTTCTCACGGTTTACATTGAGGGTATTCGAAAGCAGACTTTCGTTTACATCAACCATTATAGTTCCGTGATGGAATTTCGAGCCCTTAAAGGAGTAAAATGCATTTCCGGAGAATTTCTTTTTGTCTATCGTGATATCGTTTCTGCCGGTAAGCTCTGCATTAAGGCCGAACTTCTCACAGGCTTTGACAATGACACTGAGTTGTTTTTCAATATCAAAAAGCGGATCTTTTGCTATGAATGTAAAATTCAGATTGCCCATATCATGAAAGACGGTGCCGCCTCCGGAGAGACGCCGGGCTATTTTCCCGCCGAGCTGATTTACTTCCGTTACATTACATTCTTTATATATGTTCTGATTTCTTCCGCAGACTACGGTTTTTTCGTTTTGCCAAAGGAAAAAGATAACTTCATCATCATGCACATTGTCAAACAAGTACTTCTCAAGTGCGAGGTTGAAATATGGATCAAATGAATTGCTCTGGGAAAAGATATATTTAGGGCCGCTAAGCTCTTTGGCTCCGACCTTTTTATCTGTATTTTTTTCTCCTGTTGATGACTTCATCTTTTTACTCCGTAATCTACCGCTTGGCAGAAGGCACTGCCAAGCGGATTTTTGTAGTTTTATTCACAGATACCTGCGTATGCTGTTGCGTCCATCAGACTGTCGAGCTCGGAAACGTCACTGAGCTTAACCTCAACTATCCATGCTGCGAATGCATCATCGTTGATAGCCTCAGGTTCGTCATCAAGATCTGTGTTTACGGCGATAACTTCACCGGAAACAGGTGCAGGGAGTTCGGAAGCTGTTTTCGAAGATTCAACCTCAGTGAAAACTTCGCCCTTTTCAAGTGTATCTCCTTCTTCCGGGAGATCAACGAAAAGAATATCTCCGAGCTGTCCCTGGGCGTAGTCGGTAATACCTATCTTTGCGGTATCACCATCGGCCTCTACCCATACGTGATTTTCAGTGTACTTAAGTTCTGCTGGATTCATTTACATATCCTCCTCTGAATTAGAGTTTATTAATACTCATTTTATGAACGTCATGAAGGGCATCCATAATAGCCTCACACATTGTCGGGTGTGGGAATATAGATGATGCCACTTGTTCAACCGTTAGCCTGCACTGAACAGCTGTAGTCAGAACCTGAAGCATATCAGATGCTCTGGCTCCGACAATTTCGGCTCCGATTATAACGTCATCCATATCGGCAATGACCTTTACAAATCCGGCTATATGACCGGATGCCTGGGCTTTACCGAGTGCCTTGAAATCAAATGTTCCCACACGATAGTCCTTATCAACCTCTTTACCCTGGGCAATAAGATCTTTTTCGAGTGTTCCGCATGAGGCAAGTTCCGGATTTGTAAATACGCAACCCGGTACTGCATGATAGGACATAACTTTGTCCTCGCCGAATATGTTGTCTACTGCTACATATCCTTCTTTTCCGGCCACATGTGCAAGCTGTGCTGACGGAACAATATCGCCTATGGCATAGATGTTATCGACATTTGTTCTCATGTGATCATCGACAGCAACGCGTCCGCGCTCACCCATCTCTACACCGGCGTTTTCAAGTCCGAGTCCCTCGGTGTACGGTGC
>CAZIHW010000021.1:0-3773 GCA_964539045.1 uncultured Eubacteriales bacterium
TTGGGTAAACTGGGTAGAACAGCTCTCAAACACTATAGGCCAAGTGCTGTTTTATGTAGGTGCTTTAACTTTACATAAGAGCGGATATTTGAAAGTAAAATAAATTGAGGTGATAATAATGACAGACGTAGTAGAGATTGCTAAAAAATATTTCAATGTAACGGAGCTTGACCCCGGTGAATATGCAAATGTAAAAGGCGGTATGATCAATGCCAACGTTAAGCAGTATTACATAGAAGGCGTGGGCAATTTAGCTATTCAAAAAGCAAAGGCAATGTTAGGTCTTATGAAGATGGATATGACTTGTATAACTCCCATAGACAGAGATCTTCCTCTCTTCTCATATGACATTGTTGACGCTATGGGTAACTATACATTGATCATTGAGATGTATGATGTTATGCTCGACAATAAGAAGTTCATGGAAGTTGATCTGAAAGACTTCCTCAGCATAAAAGAAAAGTATGCAAATCTTCCCGATGATGACAGAGGGGAGCATTGGTATGATGATATAAAGCTCGAATCCTCAGTATCCAAAAAGGATAAGAAAAAAGCCATAGCTGAGGCCGTTGATGAGCTTTACGGCGAATATCTTGAAAAGTATTTCAAGATGGCATCGGAAATGCCTGAATTGGAAGATAAAGAGGCAAAAAGAGCAAAATCTCATGCCTATGTTGAAGGACTTCTTTCAAACGGAGGACCTTCGACAGATCAGTTCGTGAAAATGATAGGCAAGGAAAAGACAAGCGAATACTTCGGAAATGTTATATTCGGTTCTGCTCCTAAAAAATAAACTCTACAATAAAACTCTATATTTTTACATATTTGTATGATACAATACTAGTCTGACGACACAAGTTCAAGTTCGTGCCGTCAGACTAGTTATTAAATTTATTGAGGTGATTTTTTCCCTATGGGACCCGGTAGTACAGGCTTAATAATCGCATTCGCTGTTTGCTTGATCTTATCAGGTTATTTTTCGGCTTCCGAGACCGCCTTTTCTACGGTAAACGAGATAAGGCTTAAGAATCTGGCAAACGAAGGAAATAAAAAAGCTGCGAAGGTACTTAAAATTGTTGAAAACTATGATGCCATGATTTCGGCAGTGCTGGTTGGAAACAACATTGTTAACATAGCAGGAACTTCAATTGCAACGGTTTTGTTTATTCGTATTTACGGGGATATCGGCGCCACTGTCTCTACTGTATTTACAACGATTGTTGTATTGATATTCGGAGAGATTACTCCAAAAGCATTGGCTAAGGAGGCGCCGGAGAAGTATACAATGGCAACTGTTTCGTCCCTGAAGTTTGTAATGGCTGTTCTTTCTCCTATAGTAGGATTATTCGGACTTTGGAAGAAATTATTGAAAAATGTCTTTAAGCTTGATAATGAAGATACCATCACAGAAGGCGAATTTCTTACCATGGTTGAAGAGGCAGAGCAGGATGGTGGTATAGATGCCAGCGATTCCGAGCTTATAAAGAGTGTTATTGAGTTTAATGACCAGGATGCCGGAGATATATTGACACCTCGTGTTGATGTTATCGCGGTTTCAGTTTCGGACACAACTGATGAGATAAAGGAAGTATTCGAGAAAAATGAGTATTCACGTCTTCCTGTCTACGAGGAGGATATAGACGATATCATTGGGTTTATACACCAACGTGACTTCTATACTTATGTTCTCTCGGGTGAAAAATCCGTAAAAGATATACTTAATCCGGTTATGTATGTAGCACCGGTTACCAAGATATCAAAGATACTTGCGGAACTCCAAAAAAAACACATACATATTGCTGTTGTTACTGATGAATTCGGAGGTACTGACGGTATTATAACTATGGAGGATATTCTCGAGGAACTCGTAGGTGAGATATATGACGAGCATGATGAAGAAATTCAACTGTTTGAAAAGATAGGGAAGAATGAATATCGCGTCATATGCAACACCGATATAGAGGATATGTTTGAATTTTTGTCGGTGGATTTTGAAACCGAGTCAAACACAGTCAGCGGCTGGATTCTGGAACAGCTTGGAAAGATTCCGGAGGTCGGTGACACATTTGATTATGAAAATCTTCATGTAGAAGTTACAAAAACCGATTCGAGACGTGTAGTTGAGATAAAGGTTACCGTTCTTGAAGAAGAGGAAAATGACGGGACAGATTAAATGAAGACGCTAACTATTTCCGAAAACTCTGCCAATCAACGGCTGGATAAATTCCTCACGAAAACTATGCCTAATTTGCCGAAATCACTTATGTACAAATACATAAGAACCAAGCGGATTAAGGTGAATCGTAAACGTGCAGAGATATCGACCAGACTCAATGTCGGCGATGTAATTGACCTTTACGTAAATGATGAGTTTTTTGAAAAACCGGAACCTCATTACGATTTTCTTCATGCCCCAAAATCCCTTGATATAATTTACGAGGATGAAAACATACTCATTCTCAATAAAAAAGTCGGGCTTTTGTCACATCCAGATGATCATGAATATGTCGATACTCTTATATCGCGAGTAAAGCGTTATATCTATGAGAAGGGTGAGTGGGATCCTGAGGATGAGTCTTCTTTCACACCGGCGCTCATAAACAGAATTGACAGAAATACCGGCGGCTTGGTTATGGCGGCCAAGAATGCAGATACATTGCGTATCATGAACAGAATAGTAAAGCTTCGCGAACTTCATAAGTACTATCTTTGTGTTGTTTGCGGCTGTCCTGAACCCGATAGCGGTATTTTAGAAGGATATCTTCTGAAGAATGAGAAAAAGAACAAGGTATTCGTATATAAAACGCCGCAACCCGGGGCGAAGGAGATACGCACAAGGTATCAGGTTATAAAAAATGATTCACAAAAGAACCTATCCTTAGTTGAAGTGGAACTCCTGACCGGCCGTACACATCAGATTCGAGCACATTTTGCCAGTATAGGCTGTCCTCTTCTCGGAGACGGCAAATATGGTTCAAATGCACTGAACAAACAGGATTCCGGTGTACTTTATAAGAGACAATTTTTGTACTCCTACAAGATAAAATTTGATTTCAAGTCAGATGCGGAAAATCTTGATTATTTAAACGGAAAAGAGTTCTGTGTAGACGATATATGGTTTGCAAAGGAATTCCCGAATTTTTGACGCCGCAATAACGTGCAAAACAATAACGGTGCAGCACCTGAAAATAGGTGTTGCACCGTATCTTTTTGTCATCACATAATATCGGTCGTTACGTTATATACCTGCCATTATGTTATGACAATCATTACATCATACCGATCATTGCATAAGAACCTAGGAAAGATCTTGCAAATCTTGAAGCAAACAGTTTATCCAAAAGCTTCGGGAAAGGACCGATTTTAAGGAAAGGCAATACTGTTTCAAGAATTCCTCGTACCCATCCTATCATAACCTCAGTAAAAGTTTTCGGGTTGTTCTTATATACATATTCGTTATTTTCCATTAGTAAAGCCTCCTATCAATATTGTCCGTATACATGGACAAACTCATTAACTGCCTTCAGGTTTTTAGCCTGTGCATCAGATGGTGCCAGAAGTACCTTGTCATTACAGAAAATGAAGTTTCCGTCAGGAGCACACTCATCTATAATTCTCTTAGCATGGTCTATACACTCTCTGGTAGTGCAATCCCTCAGCATTGCAAGAGGCATTCCTCCCATGACACAGAACTTACCCTGAAGTTTCTTCTTAACTTCTAAGACATCATCATTTTCAACGACAACCACGCAAGAATGATCCGGGAGTTCCAG
>CAZIHW010000022.1:0-7929 GCA_964539045.1 uncultured Eubacteriales bacterium
AAGCAGTTACTTCTGTTTTCAATAACTATAGTTTATTTTTCTACACTGACTTCACTGGTGTGCCGTATTCTGTTGTTTATTCCCGCTCTCAGGGTTGCATCTGTCGCTGTGAATTTGTTTGTTTACACGGCTGTGCTTACGGCCATTTATATGATCACGATTGTTATTATTAAAGGTCTTCTTGCATCGTCTGATTGGTCAGAGAATATGAAGAGCAAATTCATAAGACAGACTGCAGTGGCTGCGTTCAATACTATAGTGTTTGCGGTTCCGTTTATGAATCAAAGGGCTGCTTATACGGTATATGAATCCTTCGCACAGGGAATAGGAGCAGGCATAGCATTCATTCTTGCAACTAAGCTGATTCACCTGGGCATGGTAAAGATCGAATCAAATCAATCAATACCGGAGAGCTTTAAGGGCACACCTGCGTTGTTTATGTACATAGCGATCTTATCGCTTGCATTCACAGGTGTTACCGGTGAATCGTTGTTCTTTTAATAGGCTGACGTTAAGCCGGACGGCTAAGCCAAAAATCCGAAGTCTTTTGACTTCGGATTTTTTTATTGGCGAATACACATTATTCTGTTACGGTTTCCGTTGTGTTGCTTGTGGACATATCCTCTTTGATATCTTCCATGGCATCGCTTGCTTTTTTGGAAACATCATCGCCTGCGTCGTCAACTGCCTCTCCGGCATCTTCAACTACATCGCCTGCATCGTCTACTATTCCGCCACTCGCATTTTCTTGGTGCGATGGGTTATCATCATTCTTGCCGGTAGTGTCGGAATTACATGCGGAAAGGGAAAAAAGACAGGTTATTGCCAAAAGACAAGCTACAATTCTTTTTTTCAAAATAATACACTCCTTTTTATACCGATATGCAAATTGCAACTTCGGTTACTTTATTATTCTCAACACGGGATAAAAATATGCATAAACACGCTGTTTATCATTTGGTCAGTGTACCACCGTCTGAATAAAGAAGCAGCAATATATCTCTCTCGACCCCTGTCAATGCATCAACATAAACGAGAATATCTTCACCTCTTGTGCCGGTGCATAAAAACTCGTAACAGAAGTATTCCTTATCACTTTCGGATGGGATTAATGCGAGCTTTACATTTTTAACAGTCAGATTCGGAGCAAGACTGTTGCGGGCTTCTTCCTCTGTTATATATTGCTGCGGCAATGTTCGCTCCTTATGATTCATGATATACCCTCTGGAATCAAGGGTGAGGATTCTTCCGTTATCCAGAGAGACTCCTACTTTTACCAGATCGGTGTAGCAAATTGTATTTCCTATAGAGTGCGCAAAATTTATTGTGCAAATACCGTCGTCGGTAGAGTAATAGGTATCCTTCATATTCTTGAAACCGGCAGACTCAAGAAATTCTTTGCCCTTCCCGATAACCTCTTCAACGGACAACTTAGCCTCGCCCGCCCTGTTTGTGGAGAGAAGCGTGCATATAAATCCGCCTTTTTTGGTTATACTGACTCCGGTACTGTTTGTTGAATAGTTGTAGCAACTGAATGTTCCTGTTTCATCAGTGCCAAGGAGCAATTTATCCTCTTCTATGCCCAACAGATCCGATACCTTTTTTCTGGCTTCACCCTCGGTTATTTCATCGAGCCCTGATAACATTTCCGCGTCCTCTTTTCCCATGTGGTCGGAGAAGGGCCCATCATAAATCAGCGATGGATAGTCTGAAAACGATTGTTCAATATCCATAAGGGACGTGTTTATGGTCTCTGTGGATATGTTTATTTTTTCTCCCGATGCATATTCATCAACGAGAGTGGATATGTTGTTGGTCAAGGCTGTTGCATAGTTGAGCAGCTTATCTAATTGCTCTCTCTCTTTATCTGTTATTTCGCTTCCGTTTTGAACATGTGAATTTATACTGTTAGCATAGTCTCCGACTTGAGATAAGAATTTATAAGTGTTTTCCAAAAACGCGTCCGGGGCTGCTATTTGTGACAATGCCGCCTTTGCACAAGAACAGTCTCTTGTCAGATTTGATGAGACTTCCGTAATCATAGGAGGGGTTTTTGAGTAAACACATTTGTGGAGTTCGGTGCCGATATTGTCTACGTATTCGGCAAGTTGTACCACGGCGTTTTGTTGACTTGCTCTGAGCGAATATTCATATTTTTGGGACTTGAGTCCGAAAGACACGGTTGCCGCACCGAGGCAGATAATCAGTGCAATTGTATACGTTATAAGTCGGATTGTTTTTCTTTTAAATTTCGTTTTTATCATTTTTAACCCACCTATCAAAAGCTATGTTTTAGTTTTTGGAAAATGGACAAAAATATACATAATAAAGGGAATAAAACATTGCGTGTCAATGTTCTTTGATATATAATAGTATAGTGTATAACAAGAATTACGCCCAATTTTATAAGACCAAACGGAGGGACCGATTTTGGAGTGCTATTTTGACAACAGTGCCACGACGAAACCTACCGAAGAAGCGGTAGCGGCAATGGTGGATACATTGACAAATAATTACGGCAATCCTTCCTCCTTGCACGTAAAGGGCGACGGAGCAAAAGCTATTCTTGATCGTTCAAGGCAAACGCTTGCAAATGCGCTTTCCTGTCAAACAAACGAGATATATTTTACTTCCGGGGGAACGGAGAGCAACAATATCGCTATTTTCGGGGCCGCTATGGCATTGAAAAGAAGAGGAAATAGAATTGTTACCACTTCGATAGAGCATCCGAGTGTTTCAGAGTGTATGTCCAGGTTGGAATCACAAGGTTTCGAGATAGTGAGATTGCCTGTTAACAAATACGGAGAAACGGAAGAGGCCGATTTATTCCGTGCGATAAATAAAAATACAATTCTTGTAAGTATGATGCTTGTGAATAATGAGGTTGGAAGTATACAACCTGTAAGCGTGGCTTCCAAGGCTATAAGACGAGCATATTCCCCGGCGTTGGTACATTGCGACGCTGTACAGGCGTTCGGAAAAATGCCGATTAATCCAAGAACTCTCGGAGCTGATTTTATAACAGTAAGTTCCCATAAGGTGCACGGACCCAAGGGTGCCGGTGCACTTTATATGAAAAAGGGCACACGAATTGTTCCGTATGTTTTAGGGGGCGGTCAGGAGGACAACATCCGCTCGGGAACACAGGGTATGCCAGGCATAGCAGGATTTGCCGCCGCTGTTGCGGGAATAGGCAATCAAAGCAGAATTAATGAAAATTTTGAGTATATAAAGTCTTTAAAAACTCTGTTGCTCACTTCGCTTGCCGGTATGGACAATGTATCGGTTAATTCATCTGTAAATGCGTTGCCGTATATAGTAAACCTGTCTTTGGTTGGTGTGCCATCTGAGGTTTTGCGGAACTTTCTCTCAGACAGAGGTATATATGTTTCGACCGGGTCCGCTTGTTCAAAGGGACACAGAAGCAAAGTTCTGACAAGTATGAAACTATCAAATGACATAATAGATTCGGCTATAAGAATAAGTTTCTCACGTTTCAATACAAGAGAGGAAGTCATATACCTGGCAGAAGCTTTAAAGGATGCCGATAAGGAACTCAGAAAGAGGTAATCTAACCCAGATGAAGGAAATCATATTGATAAAAAACGGAGAGCTGGCCTTGAAAGGTCTGAACAGAAATACCTTTGAAGATGCTCTCGTTAAGAATATAAAAAGACGATTAAGAAATATAATGAATTTTGAGGTCACGAGATCTCAATCAACAATTATGATAGAGCCCACTTCTGATTATCCGGATATGGAAGCTGCCACAGACATCATTTCCAAGGTGTTTGGTATAGCAGGTTTTTCCAGAGCGGCTGCGACTGACAAGGATATGGATAAAATCAAGGAGACGGCAGAGGAGTACTTGTACGAAACTTTGGAAGAGATAAGAACCTTCAAGGTGGAGGCAAAACGCTCTGATAAGCATTTTCCGTTTAAGTCACCGGAAATTTGCAGGGAGCTGGGAGGATTTCTTCTATCAAAGCATCCGCACATTCGTGTGGATGTACATAACCCGGATCTTATCGTGACGGTCGAGGTTCGTGATAAGTATGCTTTCATAAGGGGAAACCAGTTGAAAGGTGCCGGCGGTATGCCGGTGGGAACTGCCGGAAGGGCTGCTGTTATGATTTCCGGTGGTATTGACAGTCCGGTTGCTGCCTGGACAATGGCGAAGAGGGGCCTTGTGCTCGATGCAGTTCACTTTGCTTCACCACCGTATACAAGTGCCAGGGCAGAGCAAAAGGTATGTGAATTGCTGGAAAAGGTTTCTGAGTACAGCGGTAAGATAAATTTGTTTATAGTTCCTTTTACGGAGATACAGGAGCATATAAAGGACGATTGCCCGGAAGAGTTGTTCACCATTATAATGAGGCGTATGATGATGCGAATTACTCAGAAGGTGGCAGTAAATCAAGGGTGCGGAGCCGTGATAACCGGAGAGAGTCTTGGCCAGGTTGCCAGCCAGACCCTGCCTGCTATAATGTGCACTGACAGTGTTGCTGATATTCCGGTGTTCAGACCTCTGATAGGAATGGACAAGGATGAGATAGTTACCATATCGAGAAAAATAGATACGTTTGACATCTCCATACAGCCGTACGAGGATTGTTGCACTGTATTTACCCCGAAGCATCCGAGGCTTAAACCTGTACTTTCAGAAGTTGAAGCCGCGGAAGAGGCGTTGGATACAGAGGCCCTTATAAAACGTGCTATTGAAGGTATGAGACTTATAGAGATAGATTCTTCCGTAAGGATATAAAGAGGTATTGATTTTGCAGTTGAAAGTGATTCCTGAAAACCTTATATTGCAGCCTGACAATCCTGATGAGTATATTGAAGAGCTCAAGTTTGAAGTGGGTAATTTATTGAAGAAAACAGGAAAAACCATATCACCCGCTGAGTCATGTACGGGGGGACTTCTTTCAAAGGTGTTGACCGATATACCCGGATCATCCGGATTTATCGAATGCGGCGTTGTGTCATATTCAAACAGGATAAAGACGGAGCTTCTCGGGGTTCCTGAAAGTACACTTGAAGAAAAGACAGCTGTATGTGAGGATGTAGCTATACAGATGGCTCGAGGGGTACGGAGGCTGTCCGGAGCGGACATAGGGATAGGCATCACAGGTGTCGCAGGGCCGGGACCCGATGGAGATCATCCGGAGGGCGAGATTTACATAGCGCTGTCCTCTGACGATGTGACCATGACAGCGGCATTGATGACCGATACGGAAAATGCAAGAGACTACAACAGGAAAATAACTACGCTTAATGCATTAAACATGTTGAAAATATATCTACAAAAATCTGAGAGAAAGGTGAGTGAGTAAATGGCAGCAAAGAAGAATTCCGGCAAGGATAAAAAAGAAGAGATATTAGATGGCCAGACTGCTCTCGAAGGTTTTGCTGTCAAAGATGCTCCCTCAGAGGAAACCGAAAAGCCGAAACGCGGCAGGCCGAAGAAAACGACCAAAAGCGAGACCGCTTCTACGGCGGAGGAAAAATCCCCCGAGTCGGAGAAGCCTAAGCAAAGCAAAACAAAGAAGTCGGTAAAAGAAGAAACCGATACCGCCAAGAAAACTTCGGATAAGAAGTCATCCAAGAAGTCGAGTAAGGCGGATGCTAAGGCAGATACAAAAGATGCTGAGGAAAAGTCTCCTGAGTCTGAAAAGCCTAAGCAAAGCAAAACAAAGAAGTCGGCAAAAGAAGAATCCGATACTGCCAAAAAAACTTCGGATAAAAAGTCATCCAAGAAGTCGAATAAGGCGGAGGCTAAATCGGATACGAAAGAAGCTAAGGAAAAACCACCTGAGACGGAGAAGCCTAAGCAAAGCAAAACAAAGAAGTCGGCAAAAGAAGAAACCGATACCGCCAAGAAAACTTCGGATAAGAAGTCATCCAAGAAGTCGAGTAAGGCGGATGCTAAGGCAGATACAAAAGACGCTGAGGAAAAACCTCCTGAGTCTGAAAAGCCTAAGCGCGGCAGGCCTAAGAAAACAGCCGAAAGTGACACCAAAAAAGATACGCTTGATGAAAAGCCTTCGAAGAAGTCAAAAAAGGGATATATGGATCTTCAAAAAGAAGAGGATAAACCTTTTGAAGACATCTTGGTTGATATTGAAAACCAGCTGAAAGAGCTTGATTCAATATCGAAGACAAAGATATCAGGTGATGAGGATAAAAGTCCCGACAAACCGGTTGAAAAAATTACCGATGATAAGGAAAAAGAAACAAAGAAGACACAAAGTAAAAAGTCCGGAAAAATAAAATTAGAACCTACAGAACACGAAAACATATATGTTTTCAACTTTGAAACCAGCGCAGATGTGACGGGCGAGGTTCCTGAGGCTCCGGTTAATAAAGAGGAAAGGGAAAGGCCGCAGAATTACATATCATATGAAGACGGCGGAATTACCGATGAATACTCTGATATCGTACAAGGCGCCCTTGACGAAGACTATGATGACGGTACCAAATCGGATGATTCATATGTAAAGCCGTTGCCTCGTATAGCCTCTATATTTATTCCGACTCAAACAGACAGTGTTTTCGAGATAATCCGCAAAGGCTTTGTGGTAATTTGTATGATTATACTTACTGTGAGTATGGTAGTACTTTTCAAAAGTACTAAACAACCTAGAAGCAGAGACGATGTAGGGGCAAACTTTGTAACTAAATATGTAAACTCATATTCTGTAAATCAAGATAAATTGCAATCTACCGACAATGGGTAAGGAGGAATTCAATTGTCAGATCAAAACTATAATAATTATTACGGACAGACACCACAGAATCAAAATCAGGCTCAACAGCCTATGTATGGACAACCACAGCAGCCATACTATCCACAACAGGTTCCTCAACAGGCCCAGCCTATGTACGGACAACCACAGCAGCCATACTATCCGCCGCAGGTTCCCCAGCAGGCGCAGCCAATGTACGGACAACCGCAGCAGCCATACTATCCACCGCAGGTTCCACAGCAGTCACAGCCTGTGTACGGACAACCAATGTACGGACAGCCGCAACAGCCTTACTATCAACCACAGCAACCGTACTATCAGCCGCAACAACCTGCCCCTGTAGTTGTTCCGACTCAGCAGGAACCGGAGGTTATTCTTCAAAAATCCATGTTTGAAGAATACGGATTTTCTCCTGATGAAGCTCCTGATTCAAGCCACAATTTCGGTGGATTAATGGAGGATACAAACGAAGAAAATATGCCGGAGAACATATTCACTTCAACAACACCTAACTTTGACCCTTCTGCAGTTGCAGAAGCTTCAGTGGCTGCAGCACCTGAAGAGAAGTCAATATTTACGTCAACAACACCTAATTACAATATAGCAGATGTTGAGGCGGCCGCAGTTGTGTCCAGCCAGGAGGATAGGGATATTTTCTCAAACTCAACTCCTGTACAGGATATGGCTCCTGAAAGTGCTCAAACATTTCACAATGTTGCGACAACCGATTATGTAAGTGAAGGTCCTGTTGCAAATCCTCAGTATACACAGCCGGTGGCAGAACCCGTACCCGCATCGCAGCCGATTCCGGCAGCAGAACCAGCACCAGCACCTGAGGCACCGGTGAATCCGGCCCCCTCTGTTGATTTCCTTGCACAAATGCAAGGCATGTTTTCTTCCATGGGTGTGCCGGCAGCAGAACCTGCACCTGCACCGCAGCCAATGCCTGCAGCAGAGCCGGTACCTGCACCTCAGCCGATGCCTGCAGCAGAGCCGGTACCTGCACCTCAGCCGATGCCGGTGGCAGAGCCTGTACAGTACGATTATGTACAGCCTGATATCGTGATGGGAGATGCTCCCGCTACAACTGTACTTGATGTAAGCAGCACAACCCCGGAAGCAGCAAATGATGTAGAGAAGGGTCCGGAATATTGGGCCTATATGAATACGCTTCTGAACA
>CAZIHW010000023.1:0-3379 GCA_964539045.1 uncultured Eubacteriales bacterium
GTGCATATATACATTGCTGCAAATATTCAGCAGATTCTCACTTTTGCTTTTGAGAGTTGAGTTTGACTCGAAACTTTATTCCTTGCTGAATGTCCTAAATAAGGCTCTTTATGTAGCTTTTGCGGTTGCACTTATCTATATGTTCAAGTCAAACTATGCAGTTATACTGGTGGGTTCAACTACGGCGGCCTTGTTTATAACCGTGGTGGTCGGAATGCTCGCGAAAAGGTCATTCTGGTCGGTTAGGTTTCTCAAAAAGACCCCGGATATAAACACCGGAGAGTTGTTTAGATATGCCTATCCATTCATTATATCAACAGCCATAGTTCTGATTTTCGAGGCTGCTGACAAAATAGCCATAAAACACTTTTATACCTATTCGGAGGTAGGTATATATGCAAGCGCTGTCTCTATCACTGCAGTTTTTGCGATAATACAATCCACTTTCAATACCATGTGGGCGCCGCTCTCCGTGGAGCACTATGAAAAAAGTCCGGATGATCTGGATTTTTATTCAAGGTGGTTTGATAAGATAGCCGCAGTCATGTTCCTGGTGGGTGCGACTTTGATATTCGGTAAGGATGTCTTTGCTCTCTTCCTCGGAGAGAAGTACCGGGCGGCGGCATATATACTCCCGTTCTTGACATTTCACCCGATTATGTATACTATTTCCGAGGTGACGAGCAGCGGTATAATCCTCAAAAAAGAAAGCAAATTAAATGTATTGGTTTCTCTGTTTTCGTGTGTGGCAAATGTTATCGGGAACTACCTTTTGGTACCGGAACTCGGCGGAAAGGGTGCCGCTATATCGACCGGCTTGTCTTATATAATTTTCTTCAGTATGCGTACATTGCTCGCCAACAGATGTCTTCCGATAAGATATAATCTGAAAAAGGTATATTTTTTGACCGCATTGATGATTGCTTTTGCGGCATATAACACATTCAAAACCTTTGATTTTGTTGTTGTTTTGATGTATGTTGCTATAGTGGCTGTTATTCTGGCTTTCTATAAAAATGATCTTGCCCAATATATAAAGATGTTTTTGAAAAATGGGAGAAGAAAATGTACAGAAGATATGTAAAAAGATTTTTGGATATTATCATATCCGGTCTTGCTCTTATTGCATTGTCACCGATTCTTGTCGTATTTACCGGTCTGGGTGTTTTAGGGATGGGCGGAAATCCTTTCTTTGTGCAGGAACGCCCGGGTAAGGACGAGAAGATATTCAAACTGATAAAGTTCCGTACCATGACCTATAAGAAGGATGTGAACGGAAGTGTTTCGCCTGATGATGAGCGAGTTAATGCTTACGGAATGTTTTTAAGGAGTACCAGTATAGACGAACTTCCGGAACTTATAAACATATTTAAAGGCGACATGAGTATTGTCGGGCCGAGACCTCTCCTTGTAGAGTATCTGCCTTACTATACGGAAGAGGAAAAAAAGAGGCATGATGTAAGACCGGGTTTGACGGGCTTAGCTCAAATAAACGGACGAAATGCAATTAGCTGGAAAGAACGTTTTAAGTTGGACAACTATTACGTTGATAACATAAGTCTTTCTATGGATCTTAAAATCATAGTTTCAACCATCGCTAAGGTGATTAAGCGTTCCGATATCCTGGTTGGAAGACAGATACCTGCCGGAAGACTGGATGTTGCCCGTGCGACAACTATCAGGAGATTTGAAAAGTCCGATGTACCGAATAAAGTAAGATGGATTAACGATGAACAAAATAACAAGTATCTTCATTACGAGCTCCCGCTGAGGGAAGATAAAACTATGGAGTGGTTTGAAAATAACCGGGACAGAACGGATAGATATGATGCGGTTATCGAGCTGTCCGGTAAACCCGTTGGGATAATCGGTCTTCTTGATATACGGAACGGGGAAGCCGAGTACTATATAACTGTCGGAGAGCAATATGCTAAGGA
Source organism: uncultured Eubacteriales bacterium (assembly GCA_964539045.1). Classification (GTDB taxonomy): domain Bacteria; phylum Bacillota; class Clostridia; order Oscillospirales; family Acutalibacteraceae; genus UBA1227. The sequence continues at coordinate 1,938 of CAZIHW010000023.1, forward strand.
CAAGGGAGTTGCAAGCCACGCAACGCTGCAGCTGTTTGATTACGCTTTTAATCAATTGAAACTGAGCAGGATTAAATGTTACACTGAAGTGGAAAATGTGTCTGCCCAGGGACTTTTTGAAAAGTGCGGCTTTGTAAGAACGGGTCTTATAAAGAATTCTGCGGTAAACAGAGGAAAAGCTGTTGACAGATACAGTTATGTCATAACAAGGGAAGGATACAAATCGAATGTTTGATACTCCGACTTACAAGATCGCGGATGGCGAAAACCGAATTTTTATAAAGAGAGAAGACCTTATTCCCGTATGCTTCGGCGGGAACAAGGCCAGAAAGGCTGTTGAGTTTTTTAAGGATATAGACTCAGGAAACTATGACTGTGTTGTAACCTATGGAAGCAGTTCATCAAATCATTGCCGCATCGTGTCAAGCATGTGCGCGATGAGGGGGCTCGATTGCTTTATAATAGGCCCTGTAGAGGCTTCAAAACCCACATATAACAGCAGGATGATTGAGATCTTAGGGGCGGAAACTACGTTTGTAAATATTGATGACGTACATGATACTATAGAGAATAAACTTGCATCTTTGAGAACAGCCGGACGCAGACCTTATTTTATACCGGGCGGTGGCCATGGCAATATAGGAACCGGTGCTTATGTAAGCTGTTTTGAGGAGATACTCAAATACGAAGCTGAAAAAAATATGAAGTTTGACTATATATTTTTTGCATCGGGAACAGGTACTACACATGCCGGTCTCGTATGCGGAAAGTTAATATATAAGGACGAGGTAAACATTGTAGGTATAAGTATAGCAAGGAAAAACCCGTACGGAAGGGATATGGTTTTATCAAGCATAAAGGAGTTCCTTGCTGAAAAAGAAGATTTAAAAATCAGCGAAGAATCTATTGACAAGGCGACCGTTTTCGTGGATGATTTTATTTCAGGCGGTTACGCTTCAAGTGATAAGGATACGAAGGATACCATAACCCGTATTTTAAAGCTTCACGGTATACCAATGGACTCTACCTATACCGGAAAAGCTTTCTGCGGTATGGAAAAGTATCTGGAAAAACATAAAATAAAGGATAAGAACATATTGTTTTTACATACCGGTGGAACGCCGCTATTCTTTGATGATATCAATGACTTAGCCTGACGGCTGTAATGGAGTTGTTTTATGGAAATTAATTTTTTGCTGCTCAGCGTCGGAACACGAAATAAGATAGTAGAATATTTTAAAGATGCGCTATCAAAACTTGATGGATGTTACGGTAGGGTTATTGCTACCGATATGAGTGAAACGGCACCTGCACTCTATGAGGCTGACGGATATTATATCGTTCCGGCAGTAAATAATCCGTCTTACATAGATGTAATAATAGACATATGTAAAAAAGAGAATATCAAGGGCCTTACCAGCCTTATAGATCCTGAACTCAGT
>CAZIHW010000024.1:0-5609 GCA_964539045.1 uncultured Eubacteriales bacterium
ATAGTTTGATTGATCAGCTCTGAATACTCTTTTTCAGAAGTCATCTTGCTTCCTTTTTTTCCAAGCCAGGTTCTGATACATTTTGCGTCCAGTATTGTTGCATTCTCGCAAAGGCGTTCCCATTCATCGAAATTATCTGACCCAATGCGATAATATGAACCGTATGCACTTGTTTTAATGCCGAATTCATCACATAAAGCCCTTGCTTTTTTTGCATCATTCGGATTTTTGATATGATAGTCTGAACCCCATTCAATTACGGAAGCACCGCTTTTTACTGCTGCTTTTACAACTTCTTCTATTGAATATTTGCGTAATGATGTACTTGTGAAGCCTGAATTCATAGCATGTCCTCCGTTGAAAATATTCTGATTGCATTTATTGTAATACTGTTTCTTTTAGTTTATTGCTATGTTTCACGACAGCTGCAATAAGCTTTCGGCTCGGATTTGTAATAATCTTTGGCTTTACACCTGTTTTGCTGATATAATAGTTATTTATATCTTTTTTAGTAAATTCTCAAACACCGGTTTTTCGTTTGGAATATCGTCTACGGGTTCATATTTCACACTGTTTTTGTCGGTTACCGTAATGTATTTCCTGTATTCTTTTTTTTCTGCAACTTGTTTTCCGTTCTTGAAGCAGATACAACCGCCTCGTGAACCGATTTTTTCAATTGAGTCAATCTCTGTATAACAAAGAGAAAGCATACTTATAACAGACATACGCAGTTTGAAAAATTCCCCTGCATGGGAAATGTTATCTATAGTAACCAAATCATAGAAATTGCGGATTATTTCTGAAAGTTCACTTGAAAGATTTACAAGCTTATCGTAATCTCTTAGTATTCCGGCACATACAGACATTTTTTCAGAAAGAGCTTCTTTGTAAAAGTTAAGTGTCGGAGAGGCAGAAACCAAAGGTAACTTTGGAATATCAATATTTGGTTTGGTAAGCTCCATTTGCCCGATATTTTTTGAAAGATACTCCGCCGCTCGAAGTCCGCTCACTTGAGTATCATTTAAAGCACAGCCTCCCGGACGGTAGACACCAAACTTGCCGGCAGCTTCACCTGCCGCAAAAAGATTTTTAACTGTGGTTTCGGAATTGATATCGGTTTTTATTCCGCCGTTATTGTGTTGCGCCGCAATTCTGATTTCAAGCGGTTCGAGTGTTAAGTCAATTCCATTGCCTTTGTATAACTGAACAGCTTTTGGATTAAGCTTCAAAAGCCTTTCGATCGGAGTATCCGCGATGCTTTCAGCTAAGCGAAGATAATCCTTTGCTTCGTCTGAAAGAGCTTCAAAACTAAACCCTATCGGATTTTTTGTATAGTCAATAAAGACTCTGTTTCCCTTTTCAAGTTCTTTAAATACTAAAATGTCTATCTCGGATGAGCCTTTGATTTTTGCTGAATCAAAAGGCCATTGATAACCTTTAAGAAAAACCTTTGAATAAACTTCATTGTACTTGCCATTCTGAACCAGAAACTCATTTTCTTTTCCGTCTTCAGATATAGAATAATATCGTGGTATTACTTGCTGATAACTTCCCGACAGATTCCAACGAAATTTCACAGAAGCAATCCCATATTGCCATTCCTGAAAATTTGAAAGCTCCGCTCCCGCTTCAATTGCCAGTCCCGTTGCGCCGCTTTGACTTTCAGGATAAACCGAGTAGCTGTACATTGCTGCCGGAGCGCCTGTACAAAGTATTACTGCTTTTGCATAAATAACCTCAAAGCCATTTTTTGTAAGGCAGATTACGCCGGAACATTTGTTATTATGTATAATCAATTTAATTACTTGATACCCGTCAAGAATAAGAGTACCGTTTTTTTCAACTTTACCTTGAAGATTTTCTGTCATATATTTTGATGTAAGCGGACCTGCAGATGTAGCACGGCAAGTATTATCATGGTCAGTTCTGTAACCCACAAATCTGCCGTAGCTGTCTACAGGAAAAGGAACACCAAGTTCAACAAGACGCATAAAGCATCTTGCGCTGTTGACAGCCTCAATAAAGGCATCGCTTCCGTTCATTGAACCGCCGGCACACATATCATTTGCCATTTTAGACACGCTGTCACCTGTATCACTGCACATATCAAGTTTATAGTAGGTTTGCTTGTCACTGCCCGTATTTCTGGAGGTTCCGCTGTTTATACCTTCGGTAACGATACATATATTTTCAATACCGAAGCTGTATAACCAATCTGCGGTGCTGAAACCGGCAGCTCCGCTTCCGACAACAATTACATCAAAACATCTGCTCATAATCTTCTCACGCTAAAGCCTCCGTCGGCATTTATTACCGTACCCGTACAGAAGTCAAGTTTTCCGCTTGCAACTGCTTCAACGGCTGCGGCAACATCATCAGGTCGTCCCATTCTTTTTACAGGTGTAAGACCGTCTTCGATCAATGCTTCATATTTTTCTTTGACAGTTTTTGTCATGTCCGTTTCAATTATACCCGGTGAAATCTCAAATACGCCTATTCCGTACTCAGCAAGCCTTGAAGCAAAAAGCTTTGTGTACATTGAAATAGACGCCTTAGATATACAGTATTCCGCACGCTCTACAGATGCAGTATAAGATGAAAGAGAACTGATGAATACTATATGTCCGCTATTTTGATTTCTCATGATGTTAGCCACCAGTTGTGAAACAAAAAAAGTACCTTTCTGATTTATATCAAGAACATAATCGAAATCTTCTTCGCTTATTTCAAGCATATCTCGGCGTATTTTTGGCGCAACACCTGCGCAGTTAACGAGTAAATCAACTTTTTCTTCCTGCTCAAGCCTTTTTTTTAATGCTTCTCTTGAGCATTTATCTGAAATATCACAAGCAAGAAAATCTACATTTCCTATACAAGAAAGCAATTTTAATTCTTCAGTTTCACTTCTCGCGGCAACAAGACAATTATAACCGCAGGAAACAAGTCTTTTCACGACAGCAAGACCTATTCCTCTGCTTCCTCCCGTAACAACAGCAAACATATATTATCACTCCTTGTTAAGAACATACTTCGTTAAGAACATACTTCCTGTAAAGAGGCATATAAACTTCACTATCCCTTACAGGACAGCCCGCAACGCCTCCGTGACGCATCAATTCCGTACATTTACCGCATGCAAGACAACATTTTGCCTTGTCAAGTTCACCATATTTAAGATAATCCGAATAAAACGATGGATAACAAAATGACATTCTGCCAAATCCCGCAAAATGAGCCACCGAATCTTCAAGTGCCTTTTCCGCATAATTTATGCTCTCTTTCCCAAGATAGGAAAGACCGGACATAACAAACTTAATATTAGGAAATGCTTTTTGAAGTTCCTTCGTAACACGATATATTCTTTGTTCACCAACTTCACCGGGTTCGGGTGAATTCAAACATGGCCTGTTGATATGCGGTATAAGGTAAGGATTGCCGAGTGTCAGATTGATAAGCTCAACACCCATTTTTTCAAGACGAGCTATAATCCTCTTTGTTTCAGTTAAATCTATGTCATTGTTTTTATTGACACCAAACCCATAAGGATAATCAAAACAGTCACAAGCATTGAGACGTGTAGTTACAAAAAGGTTATCACTTTTATTGTTAATAACAGCATTAATACAGTCAAAATAAAGCCGTGTTCTGTTTTCAAAGCTGCCTCCATACTTGCCGGGTCTGGCAAAAGCACTGAGCAGTTCATTCATAAGATAGCCGTGACAGCATTTTACATCAATTCCGTCAAAACCGGCATAAGAAGCAAGATGCGCCGCAGCAGCATATTTTTCAACAATACCGTCACAATATTCGTCGCTTACAATCGTGTACGGTAAATCTTCTTTTCCCTTTTCCCAGAGTGCATTGTGGTATGCAATAAGCGGTTCGGGATAGCCATTCGGCTTACTCCATCTGCCGCTGTTGGTTGCCTGCATAATAATTATCGGAGCAAAACCAACAGTATCCAATGCACGCTGCTTTATTTCTGCAATAAGTTCTTTGAAACTGTCTTTATTTTCTTCGTTAATATAGAGCTGGTGCGGATTTGCGCGGCATTCCGAGGAAATTGCTGTCGCTTCAAACCATATAATTCCTGCTCCGCTTTCAGCAAACCGAAGATAACGGCGTCGTGTGAGTTCTCCGACACTACCGTCTGCATTGCCGTCACAGCCTTCCATAGGGTGAAGCACTACTCTATTTTTAATTTCTATTCCATAAATAGTTGCTTTTTCATTCAGAAGCATTGTAATCACTCCATAATAAATCTTAAACTTGATTTATTGTAAATAATATCATAATTTTACAAATAATTCAATACCTATAACGCTGTGTAGGTTTCCGATTTTGGCATTTTATCTATAAGTTCTTGAATTTATTAAAGATTAGTTTTATAATGTAGTTTAGCAATATAAAATTGAACTTTGTTATTGATAAGTGGGGGAGATATTGTGAATTTTAGTCAGTTGAAAAAGATTGTTTCCGATGCTAAAGTCTATTGGAAACGCCCTATGCCCGGTCGGTATATACCGTTTAAAGAGATATTTGCATATTCCTTCGGCGGAATAGGTATGCGTTTTTTGATTTACAGCGTTTTGCAGTTAATGATTGGCACTAATAATGTAATAATCGGCAACGCTATAGGAATTTCGCCAAAGCTGGTGTATATTATCTATGTTATCTCTATCATTATTTCTTTTCCTGCAACGGCATTTAGGGCGAATATAATCGACAATGCCCGGAGCAAAAAGGGAAAGTACAGACCGTATATGCTGACTATGGCGCTTCCAACCTGTGCTTTGGTTGTTGGTATGGTTATGGTGCCGTATGAAAAGATTTCAAATCAGGTTATTAAAGCAGCAATCGTGCTTCTTTTTAATATCGGTTTCCAATTCTTTTATATGTTTTTCTTTGATTCTTTCGATAATCTCGTAATGGTGCTTTCACCTGATACGCAGGAACGTGCTGATGTATTAACGATCAAATCGGTGGTTTCCTCAATTGCACCGTCCATTGCGACTGCACTTATCCCCTTGGTGGCAAAGGTTACGACGAATAATGACTTGTATGATATGAAGCTGTATCGTATATTGTTTCCTCCATTTGCGATTATCGGCGTTATCTGTTCGGTTTATATCTATGCGAATACTCAGGAGAGAATTGTTCAGGCTCGTACCCATGTTGTTCAAATAAAATTTTTTGATGCGCTGCGTGCCGTATCAAAGAACAAACTGTTTTGGGTGATTTCTCTTGCGGGCTGGGTAGGCTTTCTTGAAGGAACCTACGGAAATATGCTCCAATGGTGCTATCAATATCATAATAGTGAAGGAATCAGTGCTGGCACATACACGCTCATAAGTATGATTGTGGCAAACGCCAATCTTTGGGGAATGCTGGCTGTTCCGTTTGCAATTAAAAAATGGGGTAAGAAAAAAGTTTTAATCGTTACGAATGCCGTAAATGCCGCATTTTTGGCGTTGCTCTATCCTGTAGTTCAGGCTGAACCTGCTAAAATGATTGTGTATATTGCTATTGTACTGTTTGGCAATTACCTAATGACTTCATTCGGAGTGGTTCTCACTCCTGTAGTCAACGCTGATGTTCGTGATTATCAG
>CAZIHW010000025.1:0-4983 GCA_964539045.1 uncultured Eubacteriales bacterium
AGAAATGCCGAAGGCTGAACCTGAACAGAGATCATCAAGACCTCCGATTGAATACAAGAGGATGCCGCAAGAGCAGGTAGGTCAGGGGACTGGGCTGCGAAATGAACCCAAAGCTGTAGACAAAGCTACGGAATCGGTACCTGAACCGATAAAATCAGAATCTGAAACTCCGCTTGTAAGCCCGGACTTTAAAGTTATAGGGGAGGCGTTCTCCACCTACATATTTGTAGAGACGGAAGGAAAAATTCTGTTGATAGACAAGCATGCGGCACATGAACGTATGCTGTTTGAAAAGTTGAAATCCGAGGCGGAGAGCATTAAATCGCAAATGCTTTTAACACCTATTACGGTTATGCTCAGTAAAGAAGAGTACAATGCGATTTTGAATGCCGGGGATGTGCTTTCCGAAACCGGATGGGAGATAGATGACTTTGGACCGGGTTGTGTCATTGTCAGAGAGTGTCCGGTGATGCTTGCAGACGGCGATGTAAAAGCTCTTGTGGAGGAGATGGCCGGGTACCTTTTAGAATCCCATGACCCGACTCCCGAAAAGCTTGACTGGATATATCACAACACCGCTTGCAGGGCGGCAATAAAGGGTGGGGACAAGACCACTGCCTATGAGCTTGAAAAGTTCGTTGAAAAGCTGCTTTCGAGTCCTGAGATCAGATACTGTCCTCACGGAAGACCTGTAATGATAGAGATGACAAGAGCGGAACTTGAAAAACAGTTCGGGAGAATAATGTAATGGATAATTATAATTAGATAATTTATAATGTGAAATTGCAAAAAAATCGCCGTACAATAAAAGTTGTACGGCGGCTTTTTGCTTATTATCATTGTCAGTTGATTTTCTTCTTCGCTTCCTTAAGAGCGGTGTCTATATCGTGAAATGACTCTGCTACTTTCAGCATCATTATCTTTGTTTCGGGTTCGAACTTGTTTACTATCTCAAACAATTGGGGAATTCCGTAATTGTCCCTTGACGGATCAGTACCGGTGATTATTCTGCTTACGTCTACATCTAATGCCTCCGCTATTGTATACAGCATTTTAAGCGAAGGATGCTTTGTACCATTTTCGATTTTGCTTATATAGTCGGGAGTGGTCTCTGTCTTTTCGGAAAAAGTTTCCTGTGTAAACCCGTGCTCAATCCTTAAAGACTTTATATTCATGCCTATAGTAGAATAGTCTATCATAACAATCACCGACTAAATTCTATTAGATAACTAAGAATTTAGTAACATACCAAAAGGGCTTATATAGGACTGTAAGACCTTGAAAGGTTTAAATAAAACGGCACCTTAAGATAAGGTGCCGTTCTTATTTATTCCCAGGAATTATGCTTTTATCAACTTTTGCAAATTTGTTTTTAATACTATCCTGTAGAATACCAGGCCGAGTGCAAATGCCGATGCTAATTCTCCGATTCCTATTTGCAGTGCGTTCGTCAGGAATGCCATGAAACGTGCATTGCCCTGTGCGTCGAGAATCGCTATCTCCAAACCTATAATCAGCGCATTGAATATAACCGGCATTAAAGCGGATAAAACGGGCAAATCCTTAATCTTGATATGCCTCAGATATCTCGTGCACAATGCCGCGAGCAATGTAGCTACTGTTCCGAAAATGATATCCACAATTCCGTAAGGGCTCGCCAGGTTTGCCAAAACGCAGCCTATAGCAAGTCCGGGGACAGCAGCCGGTGTGAATACAGGAAGTATACATAATACTTCTGATATTCTAAGTTGAATAGGTCCGAATGCCAGACCCATAGCGGATGATACCAACGTGAGGACGTAGTATAAGGCAGCTATGACTCCGGCTTGTACGATGTACAAGTTTTTTGAGTTCATTTTACTCATCTCCATAGTTTTATTTAAAGTCAGGATGGTTTCGAACTGACTTCATACCGATTAAATGGCGCTGTCAGGCCAGTCTGTCAGGCTGGATCAACTTACAACGCTGTTAAGCAAATCTGAGTATGTAGGGAAGGGCCAGAATTCCCTGGCAGTGAGACTTTCCAAAGTGTCTGCGTACTTCCTGGTTTCCTCCATATCGGCAGAAATTATATCTCTGTAATACAATGCCTGCTCAGTTATATCATGCTTGTCCTCAGCAGAGGCGAGGTTTGATTCAAGAAGCTTGCATGCTTTGTAGAGCTTTCCTGAATTTTCAGAAAGAACCTTAAGCAATTCCTTTTCCGGAGTTACATTAATGCCCGGCAATGCAGCTTGCTTTGAAATCATTGAATCTGAAATAAGCTTAATGTATTTGCAAACTGCAGGATAAATATCCTTCTTTATCATATCTACCATTGTAAGAGCCTCAATATGATTTGTCTTACAATAATTTTCCAGTGAGATCTCGTACCTTGATTCAAGTTCCTCACGTGTGTAAATTTTGTGCTTCGTGAAGAGCTCTATGTTCTTATCTGCAAGATATGCCGGAACGGCATCTGCACAAGTCTTGAGATTCATGAGCCCACGGCGTTCCGCCTCTTTGACCCATTCCTCTGAATAGTTATTTCCGTTGAATATGATACGGCCGTGATTCTTGAGGGTATCGGATACGAGCACATTTGCTGCCATTTCGATATCATCGGCCTTTTCAAGATAATCCGCAAATTGGGAAAGCTCTTCGGCCATCATTGTGTTGAGCACCACATTCGGTGTGCTTAAAGAAGCGCTGGAGCCGAGCATGCGGAACTCAAACTTGTTGCCTGTGAAAGCAAACGGGGAAGTACGATTCCTGTCTGATGTGTCTTTGTCAAATCTCGGAATAACCTTTACTCCGGACTTCATGACAGACTTTTCTAAAGGCTCAAAATTCGAGTCCTGTTCTATGGCCTCAACAACCGCGCCAAGTTCATCTCCAAGATATACGGAGACAATGGCAGGAGGCGCTTCATCCCCTCCGAGACGGTGGTCGTTTCCGGGGCTTGATGCCGAAACACGAATCAGGTCCTGATATTCGTCAACACCCTTTATAACAGCAGAGAGGAATAGTAGAAATTGAATATTCTCAGCCGGTGATTTTCCGGGATTAAACAGATTTACTCCTGTATTGGTTGTGATGGACCAGTTGTTGTGTTTACCCGAACCGTTTACGCCTGCAAAGGGCTTTTCATGAATAAGGCATGAGAGATTGTGCCTCAGCGCTACTGTTTTCATGATCTCCATAGTGAGCTGGTTTTGATCTGTGCTTGTATTTGCATCAGAGAAAATAGGTGCGAGCTCATGCTGTGCCGGCGCAACCTCGTTGTGTTCTGTCTTTGCATAGATACCGAGCTTCCAAAGCTCTATGTTCAGGTCCTCCATGAAAGCTTTCACTCTCGGCTTTATAGTACCGAAATAGTGATCTTCCATCTCCTGGCCTTTCGGAGGTTTCGCACCGAAGAGCGTTCTTCCCGTAAGGACAAGATCTTCTCTCTTGTTGTACAAATCCCTGTCAACGAGGAAGTACTCCTGCTCACCGCCTACAGATATATTTACGTGTGTAGCTCCGGTCGGATTTCCGAGCAGATTGATTACTCGCATGGCCTGCTTGTTCAAGGCCTGTATAGAACGGAGAAGCGGTGTTTTCTTATCCAGAACCTGTCCGCCGTAGGAACAGAAAATAGATGGTATGCAAAGTGTTTTCTCTTTTATAAAAGCATAGGATGTAGGATCCCAGGCTGTATATCCTCTGGCCTCAAATGTGGCACGCAGTCCCCCTGAAGGGAAGGAGGATGCGTCGGGCTCTGAACGTATGAGCTCTTTTCCGGAAAAGTCCATTATAATTTTTCCGTCGCCGACCGGCTTTATGAATCCGTCATGCTTCTCTGCCGTGATACCGGTCATAGGTTGAAACCAATGAGTAAAGTGTGTGGCTCCTTTTTCAACGGCCCAGTCTTTCATTGCTGCGGCTACTTCCTGTGCCACCTCGAAAGAGAGCGGTTGATTGTCGTCGATAGATTTCCTAAGTGCTGTGTATGTCTCTTTAGGTAAACGATCCTTCATGGCCTCGTTACCGAAAACCATGCTGCCGAATATCTCGGGTATCTTTACTTCGCTCATTTAGTTTAGCTCCTTAAGATTAGATTGAGTATTGCAAATATTATATTGGTTTTGATGTCTTTTTTCAATTGTTTTAATTTAAATGTGAAAAAACATTAAATCTTCACAAATTTCAGCGGGCGTGACTTGAAAATATCGTACACATAGTTTAAAATATTCAATAAGGAATAACTGAAAAGGAGTCTTTTAATTGCCTCTTAAACTGAACAGCAAATATCTTGAGGGTTTTGTTTCCGATGAAGAGATTTCGGCGATGCAGCCTGAAGTTGATAAGGCTCATGAATTGCTTCATACGGGAACCGGACTCGGTAATGATTTTATCGGATGGTTAAATCTTCCGGTGGATTATGACAAAGAGGAATTTGCACGCATAAAAGTTGCGGCAGACAAAATAAAAAGAACTGCTGAAGTTTTGATAGTTATCGGTATCGGCGGTTCCTATCTCGGTGCCAGGGCGGCTATCGAATTTGTAAAATCACAGAACTATAATTTGCTATGTAAGGACACACCGCAGATAATTTTCTCGGGAAACAGTATAAGTTCTTCGGCCCTGAATGAAGTCCTGAAGATTATTGACGGTAAGGATTTCGCTGTCAATGTCATTTCAAAGTCGGGAACTACGACCGAACCGGCTATTTCTTTCAGAGTGTTCAGGAATCTCCTCATCGAAAAGTACGGTAAAGAGGGTGCGGCAGAACGCATTTTCGTAACTACCGACAAGGAACGCGGAACCCTGAAGGCTCTCGCCGATGCAGAGGGATATGAGACGTTTGTTGTACCCGACGATGTAGGGGGACGGTATTCGGTTCTTACCGCAGTAGGTCTTTTGCCGATCGCGGTTGCGGGCATAGACATAGATTTGCTCATGAAGGGTGCGCAGGATGCTCGTGAAGCATTTATGAACCCTGACATAAACGAAAATGAT
>CAZIHW010000026.1:0-24701 GCA_964539045.1 uncultured Eubacteriales bacterium
GGCGCGTGCAGCTTCGGCTATAGCCGGAGGCGTGGATCTGGTGGTAGAACTGCCTGTTCCGTGGGCTGTATCTACTGCCGAGCTGTTTGCACGCGGCGGCGTATCCGTGCTGAACGGCCTCGGTTGTGTTGATACTTTGGCCTTCGGGTGCGAAACCGCAGACACCGAGCTTTTGAAAAAAGCGGCAGCCGCGGTATGCGACATAGAAGTTCACGAACTTATAAAGAAAGAACTTGAGGGCGGAATGACATATGCGACAGCCAGGGAAACTGCCGTAAGGAACAAATACGGCGATGAAGTTGCAGACGTTCTCACACTACCTAACAACATATTGGCTGTTGAATACTTGAAGGCTTTGAAAAACACGGATTCCGGTATGGATGTGTACCCTGTTATGCGTATGGGCGCAAAGCACGATTCGCTCAAGGAAAACGGAGAATTCTCCAGTGCAAGTGCACTCAGGATTTTGATGGAGCGTTCCGACAACAGTTATGAAAAGTTTATGCCGTCAAGCACGGCCCATGAGTTTGAAAAACTGAAAGCAATCGGCAGGGCTCCTGCGTGTATGGATGACTGTGAGAGGGCAGTGCTGTCTAGGCTCAGAATGCTTACCCCGGAAGAAATAAAAAAAGCACCCGACATATCGGAAGGCTTAGAAAACAGGATATACAATGCTATTCAAAGTGCGGTATCACTTGAAGAACTTTATGATATAGTGAAGACTAAAAGGTACACACATTCCAGGATAAGAAGGATAGTGACATCACTTTATTTAGGCCTTAATTCGGATGATGTTCATAAAGATGTACCCTATATAAGAGTGCTGGGATTTAACGATCGGGGTCGTGAGATACTCAGAGCCGCTAAAGACAGCGCAACCCTACCTGTTATAATGAAAACATCCCAAATTTCATCTCTTGATGAGTATGGAAAACGCATATTCAACACAGAGTGTAAAGCAACAGACCTTTACAACTTGTCAACTCCGAGGATTTTGCCTTGCGGAACCGACTTATCAGATGAGATGGTTATGCTGTAAAATGCTGTAAAACAACGTATTTACAAATAAAAACCCACTTGCCCTTTATCAGGGTCAGGTGGGTTTTATTATTTGCTCCATCAGTCCGTAAGCACTCCGATACAACAATCTCTCTCCATGTCCACATCAGTGATTTTTACGGAAAGAATTTCGTTGTTCATTTTATTTTCATCCGGATTATCGTCCACCCTACAGGGGAATGAAACCGGTGTATAGTTCTTTGTATAACCCGAAAACAAGCCTGTCTTTTCATCATATGTTTCAACCAAAACTTCTACGATTTTTCCGATTTGCATTCTGAGAAAATTCTCTCTGAGCTGCTCGGATAGTTTCAGGGCTCTGTGGGTTCTCTCATTTTTTACCTCGGGCTCAACCTGCCTCATACCGGCGGCTTTCGTTCCGATACGTACGGAATAGGGGAATACATGTACTTTTTCAAATCCTATCTCACGGACGAATTTGAGCGAGGCCTCAAAATCTTCCTCTGTTTCTTCAGCGAAACCGACCATAAGATCCGTAGTTATCGTGGCGTCGTCAAATTTACTTCTGAGCTTTTCACACAAGGCTTTATATTCGGCGGTCGTATAGTGCCTGTTCATCCGCTTAAGGGTGGAGTCGCAACCACTTTGAAGACTTATATGAAACTGCGGACAGAAATTATCGAGCTTTGACATACGATTTATGGCCTCATCTGATATGTTATCGAATTCCAATGAGCCTATTCGAACCCTTTCGAATCCCTTTTGACAGGCCAGTTCTATAGCATCGGTAAAAGTTTTTCCTATATCAAGTCCATAGCAACATAAGTTTATCCCTACCAACACTACTTCTTTGAATCCGGCGTCTTTTATCTTATCGAGCTCGGAGCTTAGATTGTCAATCTGCCTTGAACGCGAACGTCCTCTTGACGTGGGTATTATGCAGTACGAACAATATCTGTCACATCCGTCCTGGATTTTTATGACTGCGCGCGTTCTGCCGTCAAAATCCGCTATGGGCATATCCTCAAAGCTATCGCCTTTTTCGTGTTTCGGTATGTATACAGCCCTGTCCCTTTTTGCAATGTATTCGTTTACCATTTTCAGCAGTGCATAATGGTCCTTATTTCCTGCAACTATATCAGCCTGAATGAGATCCATTGCTTTTTCCGGATAGGCCTGCGGCATACAGCCTGTTAAAACTACGCAGGCTGTCGGATTGATACGCTTGAATCTCCTTACAGCCTGTCTCGTCTTTCTGTCACTCTCCGACGTGACAGTACAGGAGTTTACCACGATGACATCGGCATTTTCCGGTTTCAGTGTCTCAATCAGGGCACCGTTACTTTTAAAAAGCTCTTTCATCGCTTCGGTTTCATAACTGTTAACTTTACATCCGAGTGTATAAAAATAAATTTTCATGCCGTCATTATACAGCATTTGTAATAACTTGCCTAGTGGTTTTCATAGTATTTTGAGAGGTGATTTTTCTATGAAACAATCATTGATAAAGGCAATTTCAGTGTTAATAATAGTAATCAGCTTTGCTATGTTTGCATCTGTTCCGGTAAATGCGGTAGATATTCCGGTTGAGATAGCATCACCATCGGCCGTGCTCATGGATGCAAGGACCGGAAAGATACTTGCGTCAAAGGAGGAGAATAAAAGGTTGTATCCGGCTTCGGTAACGAAAATCATGTCACTTTTATTGGTGGCAGAGGCCATAGATACAGGTAAAATAAGCTTTGATACCGAGGTTGTTGCAAGTCCGGATGCCTGCTCAAAAGGAGGCTCTCAGATATGGCTGAAAGAGGGCGAGGTCATGACCGTTGACGAGCTGCTACGGGCCACTGCTATAGGCTCTGCAAACGATGCATGTACTGCGCTCGCCGAACTGGTTGCGGGGTCGGAAACAGCCTTTGTTGCCATGATGAATGACAGGGCATCGGAGCTCGGTATGACTAATACGTATTTTGAAAACTGTACGGGTTTGGATGACACGGCAGAGAAACATCTGACGACTTCAAAGGATATAGCGCTGATGTCTAGAGAACTCCTGAAGCATAAGTGGATTACAAAATATACTACCGTATGGATGGATACATTGAGGAATGGCGCTACGGAACTTACCAATACCAACAGGCTGGTGAGAGTTTATGAGGGTACAACTGGGCTGAAAACAGGTACCACATCAAAGGCCGGCTCCTGTTTGAGTGCCTCGGCAGAGAGACAGGGTACCCATCTCATAGCCGTGGTTATGGGCTCTCCTACAAGTAAAGATAGATTTTCAGATGCGAAGGCCATCCTAAATTGGGGATTTGCGAATTATACCACTGTTAATCTTGAGGTCGATAAAAAACTTATAGTACCTGTAAATGTGAAAAAGGCTGTGGAAACTTCCGTCACGCCTCTGATACCGGACTCGGTTTCAACGCTTGTTAAGTCGTCTTCCAGGAATGATATTCAGCAGAAGGTGACTTTGGCTGTGGATGTTGAGGCGCCGGTTTCCGAAGGCCAGGTATTGGGGAAGGTTGAGTTTTTTGCGGCAAATGAACTTGTGGCAACTCAGAATTTGACGTCGCCTGTCGAAATTCCGAAGATTACATTCTTTGATGCGATAATTTTATTCCTCGGAAGTTTAGCTAAATAATTGACCTGAACCCTTTTTAATGGTATCATTTATATCTGATTATATTTTTATATATGTTTCTATGTATGTTTCTACATATGTTTGTATATATGGATATATAGATTTTTCTGGACATTTTGTATTTTTCGGACGTCGGTGAGGAGATTTGGAATCGACAAGTAGCAAGCTCAGGAGGTAATTAAAATGTTTGATCAAAAGAACAGTTATCCGGTAATCCTGGTTCCGGGAGTTTTGGGGTATGGAGAGGAAACGGTAGCAGGAAAAATTCTCCCTTATTTCGGAATGACAGCAACTAACGTTTCAAAGGTTATAAAAAGTTTCGGTATGGATTGCCACACTCCTACATTTGGGCTCCTTTCGGGTGTATGGGACAGAGCCTGTGAGCTTTATGCACAAATAGTGGGCGGAACCGTTGACTACGGTGAAGCCCATTCCCAAAAGTACGGACATGCACGTTACGGAAAGACATACGAAAAAGCCATGGTTCCGGATTGGGGAAAAATTTCCGAAGACGGAAATCCCGTAAAAATAACTCTTATAGCTCATGGCTTCGGAGCCCCTGTAGCCAGGCTCTTTATAGAACTCTTAAACTACGGTGCGAAAGATGAGTTAGATAAGACTTCCGAGGGGAACGTCTCAGGACTTTTCAAGGGCGGAAACAGAAATCTGGTACATTGCCTTGTCACCTTGGCGGGTGTAAATGAAGGCATATCCATTGCTCAGGCGCTTGAGGACAAATTCCCCGGTGCGCAAAGAGCTCTTGTAAAAGCTGCCGTTTCATTAGAAGAATTGAGCCTGTATAAAGATTATGTTGACCCATATTATCAAAAGCATGGTCTCACAGTCACACAGCATGAACTCAGCGCACATTATACAAAACCTGAAGCCGATAATAAAAAAATCGGAAAAGTGAAATACGATGAAGACAATATAGCAAGATATCTTTCAAAATCCGACGACAATATTTTCTTTGATATGGGTATCGACGGAATGAGAAAACTCAACATGAAGCTCAACACTGCTGAAAACACATATTATCTGTCATTTACCGGAAGCGTAACAACAAATCTTATGGGAAAGATTACTCTTCCTAAGCCGTCGGCAGGTGTAACTATGCCGTTTGCAGCATTGATCTCAACATTTGAAAATTATCTTCCGGAATTTCCGATTGTAACACCTGCTATAGCTGAAAACGATGGACTTGTAAATACAAACTCATCACTCGCTCCGGAGAGTGAACCTGTTTCTGCTTTCAGGAGTGTTGAAAGATGCAATCCGGGTACATGGTACCAAATGCCTGTTGAAAATAGGAATCACTTATCGTTTATAGGTCTCTTTAACAGACCTGATAAGTACAGAAATGAGATATACGACCTTATGAAGATGGTATGCAATTTGGAAAGTGTATGATTAAGGCTTTAGAAGTCTGACACATTGGTTTTTGGAGAAAGGTAAGGCGAAAATTTGTATTTAGCAGATAATTATTCGGTTGTAACCGAACAGATAACCGAGTTATCTAAACTAACATTAAAGAACAGTACAATAGATACAACTCTTTACAAAGAATATGATGTAAAGAGGGGATTACGTGATTTAGACGGACGCGGTGTATTAACCGGTCTTACTAAGATTTCAGAAGTTTACGGACGAGTAAAGGACGAAAACGGAGTTGAACGTGAGGTTGACGGTATCCTCAGATACAGGGGATACAATGTAGAGGATCTGATAACAGGATTTCCAAAGGAATCAAATTATGCCTTTGAAGAGGTTGTTTATCTCCTCCTTTTCGGAGAACTTCCTACAGATCAGCAGTTTGATGAGTTTAAACAATTGCTTGCGGGCTACAGAAATCTTCCGACACACTTTGTAAGGGATATAATTATGAAGGCTCCCAGCAGAGATATGATGAATACTCTTGCCAGAAGCGTACTGACTTTATACTCTTATGATCATAATGATGATGATACTTCTGTAGATAATGTACTCAGGCAATGTCTGGAACTTATTTCCCTGTTCCCGCAGTTGTCGGTTTACGGATACCAGACTTATAAATATTATCATGATGGGGATTCATTTTTCATACATGCCCCGAGAGATGATTATTCTACAGCGGAGAATATTCTTCATATGCTCAGAGCAGACAGTCAATTTACCAGACTTGAGGCAAAGGTTCTTGATATGGCCCTTGTACTTCATGCTGAGCATGGTGGCGGTAACAACTCGACATTCACTACCCACGTGGTAACTTCGTCAGGAACGGACACATATTCCGTAATGGCCGCAGCACTTGGTTCACTTAAAGGTCCGAGGCACGGCGGAGCCAACATAAAAGTTGTTAAGATGTTTGAGGACATAAAGGCAAATGTAAAGGATTGGAAAGATGACGAAGAGGTTTCTGCCTACATCTATAAGATCCTTAACAAGGAAGCCTTTGATAAAGCGGGTCTTGTTTATGGTATAGGACATGCTATATATACAAAGTCCGATCCGAGAGCCCGTATGTTTAAGACATTTGTTTCTGCTCTTTCACGTGAAAAGGGACTTACGGATGAGTTTGCCCTTTACGAGAGTGTGGAACGTCTGGCTCCTGCGGTTATATCAAGAAACAGGACTATGTATAAGAATATATGCGCCAACGTGGACTTCTACAGTGGATTTGCATATTCGATGCTTGGACTCCCGACCGAGCTTTACACACCGTTGTTTGCCTGTGCCAGAATTGCCGGTTGGAGTGCTCATCGACTTGAAGAAATAATAAATTGCGGAAAGATTATCCGACCTGCATATATGAATATAAACCCTCCCAAGGAATATATTCCGGCAGAAGGAAGATAAAGATAATGAAAAAAACTCCTTTGACTATGTTAGCCAAAGGAGTTTTATTTTGTCTATTCGGTTGCTGCGGCAGTGGTTTCAACTTCGCCCCATGTCTGGATTATGACTGTTGTGCCTTTGTCATACTGGGTGCCCTCGGTTAAATTCGTTGAGTAAACAGTTCCGGATGTCTTATCACCGGTGTTCTGTTTTTCTATTTTTTCACATTTGAAGCCTGCTTCGGTGAGCTTCGCACTTGCCGCTTCATAGGTTTCACCGATTACATTAATCATTGTAATCTTCTCTATACCCTTTGAAACAGTTAATTCTATCTTTGTTCCCTTTGGAACTTTAGAACCTGCTTCGACGCTCTGAGCGAAGACATATCCGTCCTTGACCTCTTCGTTATATTCTTCTTTCGTAGAGATATCAAATTCACTGAAATATGCTCTCTGAGAGGAGATGCTCGAATAGGTTCTTCCTGTGAATGTAGGAACCTGAACGGTTTCAGTTGAAGCCGGAGTGGTTGTTGCATCCGAGGCCGAGTTTCCTATTCCTATATGATCCTTAAGCACGGTACAGCACAGGATGACGAAGATGAGCAAGGCAATACCTGCCGCGATAGCACCTGAGATAAGGGCTGCCTTTTTTCCGTCGTTTGATTTGAGTATCGAAGAGGCTTTAGCCGGATTGGGTCGCTTTCCCTGAGAAGGCCTTGCCGGATGCGGGGTTCTCATACGTGCGGGAGAAGGTGCCCTTTGCGGTGATGGTCTTCTTGGTGGATTTGCCGCATTGTATTCTGATGCTATGGCGGCGGTAGGGGAAGCAGATAACTCAAGTCGGAACTGCTCTATTGTCTTTGTTCTGTCCTCAGGCATAATCTGAAGGGCATTTATAAGAGCATTTATAACATAAGCCGGAATCTGTTCGGCAAACTTAGCGGGAATCATCATACGGTCGCTGTTCATACGTACGGTCGATTCTATCGGAGTACTGCCTATAAGAGCACGATAGAGTACGGCAGCGAAAGCGTATATATCCGTCCATGGTCCTGAGGGCGCCTGAACGTTATATTGTTCAACGGGTGCATAACCGGCAAATATCTCTGTTGCTATACCTGAGTTTACATTTCTGCATTCGGGTATGCAAAATCCGCCGATTCTTATCTTGTGATCAGGTCCGACATAGAGTGTGTTGGGGGATATACCCCTGTGTATGATGCCGGCGGAGTGGAGGGTGGATATGGTAGACAATACGGGCATAAACATCATTCTGGCTTCTTCCCAGGACATGTATCCCGCTTTGTTCGCCAGGAGATAATCTCTGAGCGTTACAGATCCTTCCATATACTCGCTTACAGCGTAGGCGGTATTGTTTTCCTCAACTATATCAATAACAAGAATAAGTGCCGTTAAGCCGCGCATGCGGGCCAGCTTTCTCCACATGTCGAGGAAATTATTCTTACATGCGTTGAAAAGCTTTTCTTTTCCGGGCTTTACGGTTATGTTGTTTGTAACACCTGTTCGTGTAACGATTGTATCCGGTAAAAATTCGCGAACGGTAACCGTAGTTTTGCGTTCCATGTCGAAGGCCATATAAGTTGCGCCGTCACCGTTAGCATCTATAACATTGCCCAGCAGGTATCTTCCGCCTACAATGGTTTTGGTGGGAAGAAACGGGGGCATTTGCGGAGATCCTTTTTTATAATTACAGAAAGGGCATTGTTTGTTTTCGCCCATATCCTTCATGCAATTCATACATAAGTTTTCGTAAGACATACTTTGACTCCTTACTTAATATACTTATATTGTATTAATCAGAATATTATATTAATAAGAACTTAAATCTAGTATCTAATAATAATGAAAATTGACTGCTTTGTCAATAAAACCGGAGGCAAAGTACAAAAAAACGTACACATGATAAAAATGTTCGAACATTTTGTTGACTTTTGTTTTTTCATGTGTATAATTGAAAGTGCAGAGGGAAACGAATGTTCGGTTAAAAACGCAGGAGGTTATAAAAATGACACTTACTTTTGCTTTAAAGATATTTTTCGAGATAGGTATGGTTTTGCTTATAGCTTACGGTATTTACAATGAGGAGAAACTCGTAGCTTTCGAGAAGGAGATTTTCCCCGTTCTCAAATTTGCATTCAGAAAGTACATACTCGGGGAACAGAAAAAGGTTATAAAGAAGACTGAAGACAATATACAGGTGAAAGAGATAGAGGTTCCTGCATCTGTATTTGCTGAAAAGAAGAATGAAAAGAGAGCTCAGATAAAGTCGTTTCCTACTTCTAAAAGAGAAGTTTCACACATAAATGTAGCTTAACAAATAAATGTATCCTAATAAATAGGTGTAATACTACGTACCATTTCATTAAAAAAGACATGTCTTGCGACATGTCTTTTTTGTTTCTGATTTATTGTGCATCAAAGATATTCTTCTGCATCTTCTTCGTTTTCCCAGTTGTGCCATACATTCTGTACGTCATCGTCGTCCTCGAACATCTCGAGCATCTTAGCCATACCCTTCAGGGCATCTTCACCCTCAAGTCTGGTATAAGTTGTAGGTATGTATTGAACCTCCGCAAGCTCAAATTTGTATCCTGCGGCCTCAAGTGCATCTCTTACAGTCCCGCAATCATTTGGCTCTGTTCTAATCTCGAAAACGTTTTCATCATCTGAAATGAAGTCTACTGCGCCCGCTTCAAGAGCAGCGTCCATGAGGGCTTCCTCATCTGCATCCTCTTTTGATACAGCTATCACACCATAACGGTTGAACATGAACGAAACGCTTCCGGATTGACCCATGTTTCCGCCGTATTTATCGAAATAGTGACGGATATTACCGGCTGTACGGTTTTTGTTATCGGTAAGTGTTTCTACCATAACTGCTATACCGGACGGACCGTATCCCTCATATACATTCTCTTCATAGTTTGCATTTGAGCCTTCTCCGGCAGCCTTCTTAATAGCTCTTTCTATATTATCATTAGGAATGTTGTTTGCCTTAGCTTTTGCTACAACATTTTTGAGCTTTGAGTTGGATGCAGGATCAGGGCCGCCTTCCTTTACTGCAACTGCTATTTCACGGCCTATTTTCGTGAAAATTTTGGCCATAGCCGCATCATTGGCGCCTTTCTTTCTCTTAATGGTACTCCACTTTGAATGTCCTGACATTTAACTAACCTCCGCTATAAAATACCTGTATATTATACAACTTTTATTATTTTTGTCTATTGTTTTATCCGGTATTTCAATTATGAAAATTATTAGGCAATTTCGGCGATTTTACTCATCTTGATTTCAGCGGTTTGAATCCCTCTCCGAATATCTCACCGGCCTCGGTTACAATGATAAAAGGGTTTTTATCATATTCCCTTATGAGTTTGGATATTTTCGAAATCTCATTGGTTCGCACCGCACAGACCAACATACTCTTTTGATCGCCTGTATATCCGCCGGTGGCATCGAGTATCGAAACGCCCCTTCCGAGCTCACTTGTTATAGCCTTTGATATAACATCCGGGTTATCTGTAAATATAAGCAACATCTTTCCGTAGCCCCTGCCGTAGAGAACGTAATCTATGGTTTTTGAACTGACGAAAATGGCGACAAAAGCATAGAGAGCACTTTCAACATCTCTATATGCCAAAGCGGAAAGCGCAACAACGATTATGTCTGCAAACAGAATAACTGTGCCCATAGATATATGCGCCCATTTTATCCTCAGAAGTTTTGCGAGTATGTCCGTTCCACCGGTTGTGGCTCCGCGGTACAGTATAACGGAAAGTCCGACGCCCGAAAGCATACCTCCGAAAAGAGTCGCCAGAAGTCTGTCGCTTTCATAAGTAGGGAGGAATGGTGCAGCTAAGTCTATACCTATGGACATCAGGAGAGTTGCGACAAAGGTTTTTACTATGAAATTCTTACCAAACACTTTATAAGATATGATGAACAAAGGGATATTCAGGGCAAACACCGTCGCGCCTATCGGTAACCCGGTCAGATAGTTTATCATGGTTGAAAGTCCCGTGAATCCTCCGGGGGCAATTCTGTTCGGCGCGGTAAATGTATTTACTGCAATTGCGTGTAGAAAAGAACCCAAAATGAAGAATATTGTATCAACAATACCTTCAATTAATCTTGCCCTTTTCTTTTGCGTCATCGCCTTCACCTGCTTCCCAAATCTTAAGAAATAGAGCGTTCAGTCTGTCGGATTCTCCGCATAGATACAGGTATCCGAAAAGAGCTTCAAAACCGGTGGCGGTGTGATAATCCGCACTGCTCATGTTCTTGGGTGTATGAGTAGTATGTGCATTTCTTCCGCGCTTAAAAATGTCCTGCTCTTTTTCGGTCAGATCATCTTTTATCAATTGATATGCATTTGCCTGTGCCGAGGCGCTTACAAATTGTACTTTGATTTTATGAAGCTCTCCGGCAGGGCGGTTGGCCTGTTTTACAAGCGCCTCCCTCACAAACAACTCATATACGCAGTCTCCTATGAAAGCAAGGGTCAGGGGACTTAAACTGTTCGGGTTTTCCATCAAAGCACCCTTTCGTCAACTTACATAATCGAATTCCAAGTCGTAAATACTTACGGTGTCTCCGTCCTTTATTCCGCGGGATTTGAGGTCTTCTTCAATACCGCTCTTTACTAGAACGCGCTGTAAGTATTGCAATGACTCGTAGTCGTCAAAATCAATCTTTGAAAGTATAGGAACAAGCCATTCCGCTTCTATTATAAACGTTCCGTCTTCCTCTTTGATTGTATAGCCGTTGTTTTTCTTCTTTTCAAAGAACTCCAGCGGTATCTCTTCTGCCTCGTACCTTTTTATAGGAGGCAATGTAGCAAGCTTTGCGGCAACAGCATTTATCAGTTCTTTTGTTCCCTCGCAAATCGGGGCACATATATTGAAGTAGGTATAACCTTTGCTCTCAACATACTTTTTAAATCGGTCAATTTGTTCATCATCGGCCATGTCTGTCTTATTACCCGCCACTATCTGGGGGAGTTTTGACATCTCTGAATTAAACTTTACAAGCTCTGCATTTATAGTATCGAAATCCTCTATCGGATCTCTGCCTTCACTTCCGGACACATCGACTATATGCACTAGCATTCTGCAACGCTCGACGTGCCTTAAGAACTCATGTCCGAGTCCCAAGCCATCCGAAGCACCTTCAATAAGCCCCGGAATATCCGCCATGACAAATGAGTTTCCCTCGCCCATATTTACGACACCGAGTACGGGTGTTATTGTGGTGAAATGATAGTTACCGATGATGGGCTTTGCCTCGCTTACAACCGATATCAGGGTGGATTTGCCGACATTCGGAAAACCTAAAAGACCGACATCTGCAAGGAGCTTGAGCTCAAGCTGTACTTCCCATTCTTCACCCGGCATACCATCCTTGGCAAATCGCGGAGTCTGTCTTGTAGGGGTGGCGAAATGTACATTGCCCCAACCGCCTTTTCCTCCGCGCGCGGCAACAAACTCTTCTGTTCCTGACATGTCCGCCATGATTTTGCCGCTCTCTATCTCACGTATGATTGTGCCTTTCGGGACATCGATGTAGAGATCTTGTCCCTTCTTGCCGTTGCAATGCGAACCTCTTCCGTCTGCACCGTTTTGGGCTGCATATTTCCTTTTGAATCTGAAATCCGCAAGGGTCGAAAGGTTTGTATTTACACGAAATATTATATTGCCGCCGCAGCCTCCGTCTCCGCCGTCAGGCCCGCCGGATGCCACGTATTTTTCCCGGTGAAATGCAACGGCACCATTGCCGCCTTTTCCCGCCTTTATACTGATTTTTACTATATCAACAAACATAAACTTACCTCGTAACAGTGTTAGCCTTTGGAAGGCGCTGAAATTCAGTACTATATTATTAAAAAAATAAGGCGATGTCAATTTAATAAGTTGATAAAGGTTGTCAGATATAGTAAAATTATATTAGCTATATGCAATATTCCGGGAGGACGCTTTATGAAAAGAAGACTTTTTTGTTTAAGCATTTCAATTATTTGTATTGCATTGCTCTTTGGTGCTTGCAGTAAAATCGAGGAAGGGCAAGAGGGAAACAAGAATAATGATAAATCCGATATATCTGCATCCGGAGAGATGAGCGAAGCCGGAAAAACTGCTGCTATCACTATGCAGATAGAGGATAACAACAATAATAACCAAGTGCAGATTCCGCAATTTACATCGCAGACTGAAAGTGCAGCCATCACTGAGATTAATAATGAGATAAATAAGCTGGTTGAATTTTATAAGGAAGCGGATGCAAATAAACTCAAATGGCCGTTAATCTACACTCACATATATGAGCATGAGAGATATCTGCAGGCGGCAGTTGAGTATGAAGCTTGTCCCGATATAAACGGATCATCTGTTGTTTCTTATGTCTATGACCGCCAGACCGACAGCGTTGTTACTTTGGAGGATGCTATGACTGCCGCAGAGGTGACAGAGAATTCATTAAAGCGGGGCGTTGAGAGAATTCGCTGTAAGGGCGGGGAAGAACTCACTGAGTTTGAAGTTCAAGGTTTCATGTTCTCATCCAAGGGAGAACCTGAATTTTTCATAAAATACCAGGTCGATACCGGTGTTGATGTAAACTATGAAATCGTGACTTATATACCGTCAACGAGGGTCATGCTCGATAAAACCACGGAAGGCATACGGGTTTCTGAATAAGGAGGTTTTCCGCAATGGAAGAAAAAAAGATACCTGAACTCGAAACTGAAATTGCAAAAGAAACTGAAATTGCAAAAGAAACTGAAAATGTAAAAGCAACTGAAACTGAAAAAGAAATTAATGCCGACGAGATAGTAAAGAGTATATTTAACAGACAGGACGAAAAAGATGAAAAGTCTGACGGCAACGGTAAGAAGACCGTAAAGAAACCGATCAATATTTTCAGCAGGCCGATCAATGTATTGCAAACTGAGGATGCAAAGAAGTCAAGAATCAAGAATGCTGTTATAGAGGGTGTTATTTTCGGCGCTTTTTTAACGTCTGTAACGGCGATATATTCACTTTCAGGGTTGGATCTTAAGCTCTCTCCGGAAAGCAGCATGGATACACCGTCATTATTCTTTTTCTTTGCTGAGTTTGTTGTTTTCTCGATTCTGATTTCAATAGGAGATTTTTTCCTTACGGAAAAAAGGGTAAATGACTATAACCAGCAGGTCGCAGGCTTGGCTTTTGATGTAGAAAGCGAGATAGAGAAAGCTCTTATAGAGCAGGAAAAAGAAGGTATAACTCCGGAGGATGCCGCTGCGGCTAACAAGGCAAACGGGGAAGAAGCTCCGGAAAAGCCGTTTATAGAGATAAGGCCTGATCCAAAGAACGAAGAAAGCCTTACAGATAAGGTGTTTGAGGCCTATATTTCAGACAAGTGTATGGGTAAAGCAGAGTGCTGTAAAGGTGTTATACTTGACAAGAGCGGACTTGAACACATTCTTCTTAAAATTACGAAGCTTGAATCAAGTGATGAGATGTACGCAAACGGCGTAGCTATGGAACTTATAAGTGCTTTTAAGGAAGTGGCTGTCTCTGAAGGTTTTGTGGCTGTCGCTGTACCGGAGTCGGTATACGGTGATCTTGAATTTGCTTTGCCTTATGCAGATAAATTCAACATAAAAACTGCCGAAAAGACCAAAATTTCCGAATCTTATCCGGGTTCACTCATGGGTATATCCGGAGAATTAAATTAACTAAAGTGAGGCTTAACAAAAGACATGGTTTCTTTATTAGCTAAATTGTTTATTAAAGATAATACTGATTATTCAAATCCTGCCGTACGCAGAGCGTACGGCACTATTTGCAGTATTGTAGGTATTTTTCTGAATATTCTTATGTTTGCGGGAAAATACATTGCAGGAATTATTTCAAATTCCATATCTATAACAGCTGACGCCTTCAACAATTTATCTGATGCGGGTTCATCGATAATGACCTTGATAGGCTTCAGGCTTTCGGGTAAGAAACCGGATCCTGATCATCCTTTCGGTCACGGAAGGGTAGAATATCTATCGGGTCTCGGTGTATCGATAGCGATAATCCTTATGGGATTTGAACTTCTGAAGTCATCTGTTTTAAAGATTTTCAATCCCGAGCCCATGGAGACAGGACTCCTGGCAGGGGCTATAATGGTAGCTGCTATTTTGATAAAGCTGTATATGGCCTTTTACAATTCCGGTATAGGAAAGAAGATTGATTCCGCCGCTATGCGTTCAGTTGCGGCAGACAGTCTTTCTGACACCATATCTACCGCTGTTGTTTTGTTTTCAATGATCCTGTATCACTTTACCGAAATAAATATAGATGCATATGCCGGCGTGCTTGTTGCCGTGCTCATCCTGTATACCGGTATAAATTCTGCGAAGGATACAATGTCGCCTCTTCTCGGAACTGCGCCCGATCCGGAATTTGTTCAGAGAATAGAGGATATAGTTATGGACCATGAACATATTGTAGGCATACATGACCTCATAGTGCATGACTACGGTCCCGGTCGCGTTTTTGTTTCCTTGCATGCAGAGGTGCCGGGAAATGAGGATATCTATATGCTCCATGATGAGGTGGACAATGCGGAATACAATCTGAAAAAAGAGCTGGGCTGTCAGGCCGTTATTCATATGGATCCGGTTTGTACGGACGATGAAGAAGTTCTTAAAATGAAAGAAAAGGTTGTGGAGATAGTCAAGGGTATAGATGACATTTTCTCTATACATGATTTCCGCATGGTACCCGGAGATACTCATACAAACTTGATTTTCGATGTGGTAGTACCTGCCAAATATGAAAAGTCCAACGATGAATTGAATACTATTATAACGGAGGCTGTTCAGGAAAAGTGTGAAGGGTGCTTCGCCGTAATAGTCGTGGAACAGTCGTTTGTTTGATCAGCGCCGTCAGGCTGGTGCCGTCAGGTTGGCGCCGTCAGGCTGAGATTTAGGAGGAAACTCATGGAGAAGGAAAAAAAGGCTCCGGATTTGAAGATAGTTATGCCGGAGGCAAACACGCTCACCAAGGGCGATGTTGATTTGTCCGCCTTCGAGGACTTGGGCAATGTAGTGGTTTATGAGAATCTGACACCCGCTGAGCTTACCGATGTCCTTGAAGATGCCGATATAGTTATGGTAAACAAGAGTGTGCTCAATGCCCAAACTCTGTCAAAAGCTAAGAAATTAAAATACATAGGCGAGTGTGCTACGGGCTTTAACAACATAGATCTTGAGTACTGTAATGAACATGGTATAACTGTTACAAATGTACCTGCTTATTCGACAAATGCAGTTGCACAGCAGGTTTTTGCATATATACTGAACCACTATTCTAAGGTTTGTATGTACAATGATTTCGTAAATGACTCCGGCTGGATTAATGCGAAGACCTTTGCCCCTTTTGAATTTGATACAGATGAGCTTTACGGCAAAACAATAGGCCTTGTCGGTTACGGAAAGATTGGAAGGGCAGTGGCAAAGATAGCGGATGCTTTCGGTATGAATATTCTTGTCTATACAAGGTCGTATGAAAGGGCTATAGAGGCCTCAAAGAACTCCAGAGGAGAAGCAGACAAAACAGTTCTGAGCGACTTCCTGGATAGGACTGACAATTTTGTTTCATATGTTACTCTTGACAATCTTCTCAAGCATTCGGACATAGTATCTGTACATTGCCCGCTTAATGCCGATTCTGAAAAACTCTTCAATGAGAAGACCTTTAATTCAATGAGAAAAGGTGCGTATTTTATAAATACTGCAAGGGGCCCGATTGTCGATGAGGATGATTTGGCGAAGGCGTTGAAGAGTGGGAGTCTCTCAGGGGCAGCCCTCGACGTGCTTGAAAAGGAGCCCATGTCAAAGGATTGCCCACTCATAGGGATTCCGAATCTGATCATCACTCCGCATGTGGCGTGGGCGCCTTATGAGACCAGAAAGAGACTCGTAGCCCAGGTAGTTAAGAATCTCGTGGCCTATGAAAAGGGAAGGCCGATAAATGTTGTAAACAATCCTAAATTGTAAACGATCCACATTGCAGACAATTCCAAAGTGTAGACATTCCAAATAATTCAAAAAAGCTACCAAAAAGATTTTGGTAGCTTTTTATTTGATGATTCAGTTTAGCTCGAGGGCGCGAGTTCGCACCCTCAATTTAGTCTGTCATTTTTTCTTGCTTTATCTTTTTGTCTATGACATGTCTGCTTGCAAGTTCATCATGGATATCATCAAGAGAGATACCCATCTCTATCATAAGTACCATTACGTGATATGCAAGATCCGCTATCTCGTATATGGTTTCTTTTTTGTCGTCAGCTTTGCCGGCAATGATAACCTCGGTTGATTCTTCACCGACTTTTTTGAGTATCTTGTCTATGCCTTTTTCAAAAAGATAAGTGGTATATGAGCCCTCTTTCTTGTCCGTCTTTCTGCCTCTTATGAGTTCCATAAGGGACTCGAGGGAGAACTCATTAAGTTCTTCACTGTGCCAGATCTCATCCGTGAAGCAGGAGTCTGTTCCCGTGTGGCAAGCCGGTCCGTCTTTTTCCACCATCACAACCAATGCATCATTGTCACAGTCTGCTGTGATTGAAACTATGTGTTGATAGTTTCCGCTTGTCTCGCCCTTGAGCCAAAGTTCTTCTCTGGAGCGGCTCCAAAAACAGGTGAGTCCCTTCTCCATGGATATAGCCAGACTTTCTTTGTTCATATAAGCAAGGGTGAGCACTTTCTTTGTCTTTGCATCGACAACTATGGCCGGTATTAAACCCCTCTCATCAAACTTTAACTTATCTATATTCATCTTACAACCTCACTGTTATATCATTTTTTCTGAGTTCCGATTTCAACTGATTTATATCTATCTCGCCGAAGTGAAATACAGATGCAGCAAGACCGGCATCTACCTTCGGAAGAGATTTGAAAAGTTCTATGAAATCTTCTACTGTTCCGGCACCGCCGGAAGCTATGACGGGAACACCTACCGCCTCACAAACGGCATCAAGCATCTCTATATCGAATCCCTTTTTTACACCGTCTGTATCTATGGAGTTTACTACTACCTCTCCGGCTCCCATATCAACACATTTTTTTATCCATGAGATGGCTTCCATACCGGTATCTTCTCTGCCGCCTTTAGCAAACACACGGAACTGCCCGTCTACACGTTTTATGTCAACGGAAAGAACAACGCATTGGTTTCCGTAGCGTTCTGCTGCCTCTCTTATCAGGTCGGGATTTTTTATAGCTCCGGAGTTTACGCTGACCTTGTCGGCTCCGCATTTGAGAACGCGGTCAAAGTCCTCTACAGTATTTATACCGCCTCCGACTGTGAGGGGGATGAATATCGTGCTTGCGACCTCGCAAAGTATGTCTGTGAAGAGCTTGCGACCTTCCGCAGATGCAGTTATATCGTAAAATACAAGTTCATCCGCCCCGCCCTCGCTGTAATAACGCGCGAGCTCCACAGGGGAGGATACATCTGCGAGCCCCTCAAAATTTACACCTTTTACAACCCGGCCGTCTCTCACATCAAGGCAGGGTATAATTCTCTTTGTAATCATTTTGCCACCTCGATAGCTTCCTTCAGATCTATCTCACCTGTATAGTAGGCCTTTCCGATGATAGCGCCATAGAGTGACATTTCACTGAGTTTGCGTACATCATCAATGGAGGAAACTCCGCCTGAGGCAGTGATTTTTATCGGGAATTTTTCTGAGAGTTCCCTATAAAGTTTACGGTTTGTGCCCTGCATTGCACCATCCTTTGATATATCTGTACAAATTATATTATCCACACCAATATCCGTCATCTTCTTACAGAAATCATAGTATGAATAATTCGATTTTTCGGTCCAACCTTTTATGGCGACAAATCCGTCCTTTATATCTATCCCGACAGATATTTTTTCTCCGTACTTATCAATTGCTCTCTTAAGAAAATCGTCATCAGTCACAGCGGCAGTTCCGAGTATAACGCGGTTAACGCCTATGGAAAGATACTTTTCTATTGTTTCCATGCTACGTATACCACCGCCTATTTCAGTGAACAGGTCAGATTTATCTACAATCATTTTTACGGTATCTATGTTGGGAGTCAGTCCGGTTTTCGCTCCTTCAAGGTCTACCAGGTGCAGGTGCGTCGCCCCCTGCGATGTAAAGTCTTTTACCACCTCAACCGGATTGGGATTGTATACGGTCATCTGTGCGTAGTCACCTTTGTAAAGGCGAACTGCACTTCTTTCGTATAAATCAATAGCAGGAAATATATTCATACAATCACTCAATCCCTTCAACGACATCGGTTTTTCCGTCCCACTCACAAAAAGCACGGAGTATGTTTAAGCCCACGTTCCCGCTTTTCTCAGGGTGAAACTGGCAACCACAGACATTTTTGTTTGCCACTGCGGCTGTAAGGTTTGCCCCGTACTCGGTAGATGCGATAAGAGATTCATCGCAATTTGCACCGTAATATGAGTGAACAAAGTAAACACAATCCCCGTCATTTATGTATTTGAAAATCGGGTGCTTTTTCTTGCTCAGGATCAGGGAGTTCCAGCCGATATGGGGGATTTTCAAATCGGAGGGTATGACCTCTTCTATAGGGCGGACAGTACCTGATATAATCCCGAGACCTTTGTGATTTCCGTATTCCAGGCTGTTATCAAATAAAAGCTGCATGCCCAGACATATACCCATAATAGGGGTACCCCCAGCGGCCTTTTCGAGAATTAATTTGTCCAATCCGTTTTCTTTGAGTTTCGCAGCTGCATCCCCGAAAGCGCCTACTCCCGGGAGAATAAGCTTGTCTGAATTCGCTATTGTATCGGGGTCGCCGCTGACTATAGCTTCTTTTCCTATAAAAGTAAGAGAGCTTTTCAGGGAAAATAAATTGCCAACTCCGTAATCAACAATGGTAAGCATTATAAAACTCCTTTTGAGGATGGAACTTTTTCGGCATTGCCGTCATCTATTCTCAATGCTGCGGAAAGGCTGCGTGCAACTGACTTGAATGCACCTTCGATTATGTGATGAGAATTTTCTCCGGCAATCTGTCTTATGTGGAGCGTTATTCTTGCCTCACGTACAAAGGCAAGGAAAAATTCTTTTATAAGCTCTGTGTCCAGGTTACCGACCTTTTCAGTCGGTATGTCAAGTGCGTAGCACAGCATTCCTCTTCCCGAGATATCTACAGCCGAAAGGATGAGAGCCTCATCCATAGGAAGAAGCTTATCTCCATATCTTACTATACCTTTTTTATCACCCATAGCCTCCGCGAAAGCAAGTCCTAAACATATACCGATGTCTTCTACCGTGTGGTGATAATCTACGTATGTATCACCCTTACAAGAGACTTCAAGATCGAAACCGCTGTGCACGGCAAAGAGGGTAAGCATGTGATCGAGAAAAGCACAGCCGGTGTCTATGGTGCAAGCACCTGTTCCGTCAATGTTGAGGTAAAGGTTTATGTCCGTTTCATTCGTTTTTCTCTGGATGTTACTTGTTCTCATTCTTAATTCCTTCTTTCTTGCTTTTTCAGGTCATTATATCTTCTATCTCTTCGAGCAATTTATCCATCTGATCCTTAGTGCCGATCGTTATACGGTTATAATCTTTTATTCTGTCCTTGTCAAAGTGGCGGATGAGGACACCCCTGTCTTTGAGCTTCAGGTATAGTTCCTTACCGTCCAGTTCGGGATGTTTTGCAAAGAGAAAGTTGGCTTTTGAATCTATAACTTCAAATCCCAGTTTTTCAAGTTCTTGTTTGGTATACTCTCTGTTTTCAATTATCTTAAGACAGTTATCTGAATAGTATTCAGCGTCTTTGATAGCTGCTGTTCCGGCTGCCATCGTCATACTGTTTACGTTGTAGGGGTTAGTCGAATACTTTATAGTGTTCAAGTCATCTATAAGCTCTTCGCATCCTACTGCAAATCCCAGTCTGGCACCAGCAAGGGAATAGGACTTTGAAAACGTTCTTGTCACAAGAAGATTTTTGTATTTGTTTATGAGAGTAACGGCACTCTGACCTCCGAAGTCCACATAAGCTTCATCTATAACGACAACATGATTGGGATTTGATGCAGTGATTCGCTCCACAGCTTCAAGGGGAAGAGATAAACCTGTAGGGGCGTTCGGATTTGCTATCACTATGTTGGCATCTACACCTATATAGTCATCAACCGATACGGAGAAATCATCCTTGAGCGGGATTTCCCTGTAAGGAACATTGTAAAATTGAGCAAATACCGGATAGAAACCGTATGTGATATCCGGAAATACGAAAGGATTATCCTCGTCGCCGAATGCAGCAAAAATAAAACCTAAAGCTTCATCCGAACCGTTGGTCATAAGAATCTGTTCCGGCTTTACACCGAGATACTCAGCTGTGACCTTATTAAGCTCCGTGCATTGCGGGTCTGAGTATAACTGTAGGCTTTTTCCGGCTTCATTTATTGCACGTGAGACATTTTCCGACGGGGGAAAAGGCGACTCGTTTGTGTTGAGCTTTATATACTTCCTGTTTTTCGGTTGTTCACCCGGAGTATATGCGACAAGCGACTCACGTTTTTTACTCATAAAACTGCTCATTTTAAGTCCTCCTCAAGACGAACAGTAGCGCTCTTTCCGTGTGCGGTGAGACCTTCTTTTCGGGCAAAGAAATCAACATCCTTTGCCACCGCTTTGAAGGCTTCTTCCGGATAGTAGATGAATTGGGACTTCTTTATAAAGTCGTCAACTGAAAGCGGGCTTGAAAATCTGGCTGTACCGCTTGTAGGCAATGTATGGTTAGGTCCTGCGTAGTAGTCTCCGAGAGCTTCGGGGCAGTATCTACCCATAAAAACAGATCCTGCATTCTTAATCTTCTCAAGATATACAAACGGATTGTCCACACAGAGCTCAAGGTGTTCCGGTGCAAGCTCGTTTGCAATTTCGATTACTGCATCAAGATTTTTTGCTACGATAATCTTTCCGTTCGTATCTATAGAAGCTCTGGCTATTTCCTCCCTTTCGAGTTCGGGAATTTGGCGCTCCAATTCCTCCCGGACTGCTTTGGCGAGTTCCATGGAATCAGTTACCAATACAGCGCTGGCAAGTTTGTCATGTTCTGCCTGTGAAAGTAAGTCTGCCGCCACGTTGACCGGTGAGGAATCTTTATCCGCAACAACAAGAATTTCACTCGGTCCCGCTATCATATCTATAGATACAAGGCCAAAGACTTGCTTTTTTGCTTCTGCGACAAAAGCATTTCCGGGCCCCACGATTTTATCAACCTTAGGTATTGTTTGAGTTCCGTAGGCTAAAGCTGCTATGGCCTGCGCACCGCCCACCTTGAAAACTCTTGTTACTCCCGCTATATGAGCCGCAGCGAGAATTGCCGGTGCTATTTTTCCGTCCTTTCCGGGAGGGGTGACCATAACTATCTCCTCACAACCGGCGATTTTGGCCGGTATGCTGTCCATAAGAACCGTGGATGGATATGCTGCCGTACCGCCGGGTACGTAAAGGCCGGCCTTCTCGATAGGAATTATTCTCTGACCGAGGAGTATACCTCCGTCTCTCTCCACGATATAGCTTGTTCTTTTTTGCTTTTCATGGAAGCAACGTATGTTGTCGGCGGCAGTTTCAAGTATTTTCAAAAACTCCGGCTCAACATTTTCCATGGCCTCTTCAAATTCTTCTGGGGTTACCTCGAGGCTTTCGAGCTTTGCGCCGTCGAACTTCTCAGTATAGTTAAAAAGGGCGGAATCACCCGATGTTCTGACATCTGCTATGATATTTGATACGATGTCCGATACATCATTCTTCGGAGCCATTCTGGAAAATATATCTTTGTTGTCTACCTGTTCGTAATCGTAAATTTTAATCATAAATCTGCCTCCACTTGTTTTTTGAGGCTTTTAACAAGCTTCTCTATGGATTGGTTTTTGAATTGGAAAGAAGAACGGTTTGAGATTAACCTCGCACTTATCGGAACTATTGTCTCCAGCGGTTCAAGGTCGTTTTCCAGAAGAGTTGTACCTGTCTCAACAATATCGACTATAACATCGGATAAGTTGAGAATGGGGGCCAGTTCTATGGAACCGTTCAGCTTGATTATATCTATGTCGCGACCGAGCTTTCTGTAGTACTCGGATGCTATGTTGGTGAATTTTGTGGCAACGCGCAATGTATTTTCCGTATTGTCGTGGAATCCCTTTTTGCCGGCCACTGCCATTCGGCATTTGCCGACTCTCAGGTCAAGGAGTTCAAATACATCCGGCTTGTATTCAAGGAGTATGTCTTTTCCGGCAACACCTATATCGGCGGCGCCCCTTTCAACATATATAGCGACGTCTGACGGCTTTACCCAAAAG
Source organism: uncultured Eubacteriales bacterium (assembly GCA_964539045.1). Lineage (GTDB taxonomy): Bacteria > Bacillota > Clostridia > Oscillospirales > Acutalibacteraceae > UBA1227. The sequence goes on from CAZIHW010000026.1 coordinate 22,857, forward strand.
AAGCATACATTGCTCTCATCATTTTTGAAAATAAGCTTTCGTGTGTCGTCAAGTACTTCGGGGCAGGAAAAACCGGCACGTTCAAACATCCCGTAAACTTTTTCTCCGAGTCTGCCCTTAGGCAGAGCTACCTTAAGAATATCTTCCATGCTTACTTTTCTCCTTTAAAATACTCGAGTTCCTTGTAGAGCAGTTTGTCGGGTATTTCCGTTTGTACGGAAACACTCTTTTCGTTTTTACGGAGTTCGAGAGCCCTTAAGTAAACTTCGCTTATATCATCTGTATCTTTGTAAATCAAGAGTACGTCAACATCATATGGTTGATTGGCTTTCATTCTTTCCAACAAATCAAGATATACGGCGAATCCTATCGCTCTTCCTGTTTTTCCGAGTTTCGTCATCAGCTTGTCATATTGGCCGCCGCTGAGTACCGTTGACGGTATACCTTCAACAAAGCCCTGAAAAACCAGACCGTTGTAGTATCTCGTGTCATTGATAATGGAAAGATCTATCTTTACTGTGGCGCCGGTAAGTTTTTTAACCATTTTTGAGGTTGTTTCAAGTACACCTAGTGCGCTCAATATATCTTTATCGTCGGTCATACTTCTGAGCTTTTCGCAGACATCTTCGGGGCAGCCGTATGCTTCGGTCATAAACAGGAGCAATTTGAGTGTATTTTCATCCACGCCGATCTCCTGACAGATCTCTGTTACCCCGTGAGGGTTCTTCTCACTGATGCATTTTATAAGAGCGCCTTTTTTGTCTCCTGTTTCTGTTTTACTCAGTAGGGATGAGAGAATGCCGAGATGTGATATGTTCAGTATGGATCTGTCCGATATGCACATAAGGCTTTGTACCGCAAGGCATACAACTTCAAACAGATTGTAGTCCGTTACATTGCCGAGGCACTCCAGACCGGTTTGCATTATTTCCTTGTATGTATGCGTCTTATCGGAGATTCGATATACATTTTCGTTATAGTAGACCCTTTGAACACCTTTTCCGTCACCCTTATAATTCTTCACTATAGAAAGTGTAACGTCAGGTTTTAATGCCATGAGTTTTCCGTTAGTGTCGTTGAAAGTAATTACGCTGTCAGAGACTAAAAAGTCTTTGTTCTGGCTATATAGGTCGTATTCCTCAAACTTGTTCATCTTAAAGCAGGAGTAGCCGTGGGCTCTGTACATATCCCTGAGTTTAAGTACAACCCGTTCTTCACTTTTCAATATGTTGTCATTAATCATTTCGGCTGTCTCCTTTATTTAAAATCGGCAAAGCGGCTTATCCTTTAACGCTTTACCCTGCTAACACGATAAAATCATAACAAACCGTCAATGCTTTGTCAAGTATTATTGAATCATTGAAATTTTGATAATGTTATGATACTATATGCTAAATTTAAATAACATTATAATAGACTACAATAATTATAAACTAACTAATTATATGTAAACCTATACTAATTTGCAAGTATTAAATTGCAAGGCGTTTTCAGAAATTTCGGAGGAAGAACGGAGCGTTAAGATGAGAATTGTTATTAAGGTGGGAACATCAACACTTACCCATAAAACAGGCAATCTGAACATAAGACATGTAGAAAAGCTGTGTAAGGTTATCAGTGACCTTAAAAATGCGGGAAATGAAATAATTTTCGTATCCTCCGGAGCTATAGGGATGGGTATCGGAAAACTGTCTCTGCGTGAAAAGCCGGAGGATATGCCTACAAAGCAGGCCGCAGCAGCAGTTGGGCAATGTGAGCTCATGTATACTTACGACAAGATGTTTTTGGAATACGGCCATACGGTGGCTCAGATTCTTGTCACAGGCAGAGATATCAAAAATGCCG
>CAZIHW010000027.1:0-12176 GCA_964539045.1 uncultured Eubacteriales bacterium
TTTAAGCAGAGGTGAATGATATGCTGCTGTCAGCCCTTTTCAGCGGAAGTTTTTTAAGAATAGCAGTAACCATCATAGCCGCTGTTTTTCTGGTTTTTGTTTCTATTCCGGTTCATGAGTATGCGCATGCTTATGCTGCATATAAACTCGGAGACAATTCCGTTAAATTGAGTGGGCAGCTCACCTTGAATCCTTTAGCTCACCTTGATCTTGTCGGAACTGTTATGCTTGTGCTCATAGGCTTCGGTTGGGGTCGTCCTGCCCAGATTAATCCGAGGAATTTAAAGAATCCAAAGAGAGATCTGGCCATTGTTGCTGCGGCAGGCCCTGTATCAAATATACTTGTGGCTTGGGTTTTGATTATTCTCCAGGTTCTCATATTCAATATATTTCCGGCACTTAACGGACTCGTTATCGGGGATGCTATAAGCATTTTCTTCTCGGTGACTGCACAGATAAGTGTATATTTGGCGGTATTAAACCTCTTGCCTATACCTATGTTCGATGGATTTACCATTCTCTCCGCATTTTTGCCGCCGGAGACAGAGTATAAGATTCTTGCGAATCAGCATATCATTTCATTGGTAGTTATCGTTCTTTTATTTGCCGGTATTCTTACAGCGCCGGTGTCATGGATTTCAAATTTTCTTTTGACTTTCCTGTACTTCATAACCGGCCTGCCGTTCAGGTTTATATAAGGTGGCCGGAATGGATAAGATTTCATATAAATTAGAGGTCTTTGAAGGCCCCATGGATTTGCTTTTGTCTCTCATAAGTAAGCACAAGCTTGATATAATGGATATACCCATAATTGAGCTTGTGGATCAGTACACTTCATATGTAAGAAGTATGCAGGACACAGATATGGAGATAGCAAGCGAGTTCTTAGAGATGGCTGCACGCCTTGTCTACATAAAGACGGTTTCTCTTCTTCCAAAGCACGAGGAAGCCGACAAACTGAAACAAGAACTCCAAGGCGAACTTCTCGAATACAGGGATTGTCAGATCATGGCCGAAAAGCTTAAAGATGAGGCTTCCGGTTTCGATATATTAACTAAAAAACCGCAAGTCCTGGATAAGGACGAAACATACATGCTTTTGCATGAACCCGATGAACTTTTCAGCGCATATATAAGCGCATTGGGAAAGGGCAGGAGAAAGTTACCTCCGCCTGCGGAATCTTTTTCGGATATTGTTACGAGAAAGATAGTGTCCGTATCATCAAAGATTGTATTCATTTTGCGACGTGCTCTTAAAGGCGGGGATTTGCACTTCAAATCTTTGGTTGAAGCGTCGGATTCAAAATCCGATATGGTCGCCACCTTCCTTGCTGTTCTGGAGCTGGTCAAGGCAAAGCGATTGATTACCGTCGGTGACGGAGATGATATGAACCTTAAATTGACCAGGGATAAAGCTAATCAGAGATAAAGTCTTAAAGGGGAGTAGAGAACTTGAACGCAAATACATTGCAAGCTTCTGTCGAAGCCATACTTTTTGCGGCCGGAGATCCCGTCCCCGTGAGAAGAATAGCTCAGGCTCTTGAAATAGAACCTGAACTGGCAGAAAATGTTCTCGAAAATCTCAAGGCTGAATATGATGAGCGCAAAAGCGGTCTTTGTATATTGAAACTCGGAGACAAATACCAGATGTGTACTCGCTCCGAATTCTCTGAAAATGTGAGAAAAGTACTTGAGATGCGTAGAAATGTTCCTTTGTCTCAGGCCGCTTTTGAAGTATTGGCTGTGGTGGCTTATAACCAACCTGTTACAAAGTCGTTCGTTGAACAGGTCAGAGGAGTTGACTGCTCCGGAGTTATAGCTTCCCTTACACAGAAAGGTCTTATTGAAGAAAAGGGCAGGCTGGATTTGCCCGGTAGACCTTTAGTTTACGGTACAACGCCGACGTTTTTACGTTGCTTTTGTATAGAATCGCTTGATGAGCTTCCTGCACTTCCGGGCACAGATGATGATCCGGATAACACGGAAGGTTCCGCTGATACCGGCGATATACATATGGATAAACCGGAATTCCAGGAAGAAAATCAAGTGGAGTGAATTATTCAAAACTGAATAGGAGGAGGTGTTGATTATTGGCATTTCTTAAGATAATGTTTTTGCTTATGGCCATAGTTATTGCTATTGTCCTTTTAGTTGTATTATTTGTTCTGATCGCTTTGTCTATTAAGATTCAGGTCGGATTCGAATATACGGAGGACAGCAAAAGATTCTGGCTGAAGTACGGATTAATACCGCTTAAAATTTATCCTGAAATGTTCTCCGAAAAGAGTAAGGCCAAAAGGGCAAAACTGTTCGGAACCGTAAAGAGAATCTTCGGTCCGAAGGCTTCAAATCTGGTGGATAAAGCAAAGGACGTTGCTTCTAAGAAGGCAGAGGAGTCCAAAGAGAAAAAATCTGCCGAAAAGGATTTGAACGATGCAGTTTTCTTTGAGGAAGAGGAAAAACGCATAGCAGCTGAAGAAGCAAGACTTGAAGTTGAGTTACCTCAAGCTGAAGCTGATTATGAGGCTGCAGCCTTTGCTGAAAAAGAGGGTAGACCTTTCCCCGAAGTCGTCAAGGAGGAAGAGGTCTCAAAATTGGAGGATATCAAGCTTTCAATACAGGCTATGGATATACCGGGTGCCGTTGATAAAATAAAGGCTTTCATGTCCGGTTTCTCTTTTGATTCCATTGTTGCGTTGATATCTTGCATGGGTAAGTCCGTAAGCGGTGCTCTCGGAAAAGTTTTGAGAAAGATAATAATCAAACATTTAAACGTGGGACTTACGATTAGTGGTGACGATGCAGCTAAAACTGCTATTAAGTACGGAAGCATAGCTGCCGTAGCCTACCCGTCACTCGGAAAGATGACCGGCCATATGACTGTACGTGATATATCACTTGACATGACGCCGGATTACCTTGCAAACAAAGACAGCGGTGAGATTTATTTCCTTATGGCTTTCAGACCATTGATGCTTGTCACACCGTTTGTAGGCATGGTGCCGAGGATGATGAAGGGCGTAATTGTTTTCTTTAACGATTACAGAAAGACAAAGAAAGCTAAAGCTAAGGCAAATGCACAAGCATAAGCTTTAATCATAAGCTTTTAATAGAGTAATGATTAAGATTAATAAATAAACTAAGATTAAATAAACTGAGGTGCTTAAAATGAAAGAAACATCAGCAGCAGGAATGCTCGGTACAACAATTGAGAAAGTAAAAGAAATGATCGATGTCAGCACAATTATCGGTGATCCTGTGTACACAGAATCAGGTCTTACAATTATTCCTGTATCTAAGGTTACATACGGTTTTGCCAGCGGCGGCACCGACTTTCCTACAAAGGGCTCTAAGGAGCTTTTCGGTGGAGCAGGCGGAGCAGGTGTAACAATTACACCGGTAGCTTTCCTTCTCATCCAGAACGGCCAGGTAACTCTCAAGCATATCACAGCATATGACAATGCTGCAGAGAGAATGGTTAACCTTGTACCTGAGATGTTCGACAAGGTAACAGGACTTATGAAAAAGAACTGATTTTAACTTATTTAGGTTTCTATTTAGGTTGGATTAGGCAATTTAACGCAACCGCCTGCATATGTATTAATATGGCAGGTGGTTGCTTTGTTAAGTTTAAAAAGATTTATATCGGTGGCAGCGGCAGTAATTTTTTTGCTACCGCTCCTTACATTTAATGCTTTTGCAATGGATTTATCGGCAGAATCGGCAGTATTGATGGAAGCGGAGTCAAATACTATTATCTTCAGTAAAAATCCTGATGAAAAATTGCCTATGGCAAGCACGACAAAAATTATGACTTCCATCATAGCCCTTGAAAATGCAGACCTTTACAAAGAGGTTGCCGTTACGAAGGAAATGGTAACCGTGGAGGGGACTTCAATGGGCTTGTTGCCGGGGGATAAGGTCTCCGTATACGAACTTGTGTGCGGTATGCTTTTGTCGTCGGGAAATGATGCCGCTAATTCCGTTGCTTATGTGATGTCGGGGGGAATTCCCGAATTTTCAAGCTTAATGAATGAATATGCGCAGAAAATCGGAATGACAAACTCAAGCTTTGTTACTCCGTCCGGACTCGACGCAAAAGGCCATTATTCAACTGCCAAAGATATGGCCTTGTTGGGTTCCTATGCTGTTAAAAATCGTGAATTTTTAGATATATGCTCTTCTGAGAAGGTTCGTATTGACTATGGTAATCCACCGTATCTTCGTACACTTTCAAACCATAACAAGCTCCTTTCAAAATACGAAAACTGTGTTGGTATAAAGACCGGTTTTACAAAAAAGAGCGGAAGATGTCTGGTGAGTGCAGCGCAAAAAGACGGGGTTACCCTGGTCGCTGTTACATTGAAAGCTCCCGATGACTGGAATGACCATATCAAGATGTTTGAATACGGGTTTTCGGTTGCGGCTAGAAAGACTGTTGATAACGGATTTGATTATGAGATGCCTGTAGTGGGCGGAAAACAAAAAAGTGTTGAACTGAGGCTCGCTTATGAGCCAAAGATAACGACCACAGAGATGTATAATCCGGATGTTGTCAGAAAAGTGTATATAAACAAATTTGAATATGCCCCGATAAAAAGCGGTAGGATAGTCGGTGAGGCTGTTTACATTGACGAATCCACGGGCAAAGAATTGCTCAGTGTTCCTATTATTACCGCAAAGAGTGTGGAGGCAGCCGGCTGACAGAAGGGAGTTTTGACATATGGCTGACGAGAAAATCAGATTGCAAAAATATATGGCGGAATGCGGCATTGCAAGCAGAAGAAAGAGTGAGGAAATCATTGCCGCAGGAAAAGTAAAAGTAAACGGTGTTGTAGCTCATATAGGCGACAAAGTAGATCCGAAACATGATAAGATTTCCGTTGACGGAAAGAAAATGTACACGCAAGCAAACCACAAATATATAATGCTTAACAAGCCCCGCGGGTTTATCACAACTATGAGTGATGAAATGGGACGAAAGTGCGTTGCGGAGCTTGTCTCTGATGTGGGAGTAAGAGTTTTTCCGGTGGGACGTCTGGACAGGGATTCCGAGGGCTTGCTCCTGCTTACAAATGACGGAGAATTCGCGAACAATATGATGCACCCATCAAAGCATGTTACAAAGACATACAGAGTCACTATAAGACCCGATATAACTGAGGATCAGATGAACAGACTTATGACGGGTATAATGATCGATGGGAAGATGACTCTCCCGGCTGATGTAAAGATTATTACCCGTGAGGAAAACAGGGTCGTGCTTGAGATTGTTATCTGTGAGGGCAGAAACAGACAGATAAGAAAGATGTGTGAGGAACTCGGTCTGGAAGTTGCCCGACTTAAGAGAATAGCTGTAGGACCGGTAAGACTCGGTATGCTGCAACAGGGTAAATGGAGGGAACTTACTCCACAGGAGCTCAAAAGTCTTAGCCCGACGTCGCGCAGTCGCTCTAAGGTTGTAAAGTGATAGGATTTTATGGTATAATATTTGGCAAAACTAAGGCAGATAGGTCGATATGTACGGACCGTGGGCCTTATTTAAGGAGAATAGAATATGGCAAAAAGTATGACCGGGTTCGGTCGCGCTCAAAGCGAAAGTGAGAGTACCTTTGTCTCGGTGGAACTCAAGAGCGTAAACCACAGATACTTTGAACTTTACACTCGGGTACCGCGCACATACGGATTTCTTGAGGACAAGATCAAGTCGTATTTGCAGAGCAGAGTAACCCGAGGAAAGATTGAATGTTATGTAAGTATTGAGACTTTGGATTCTGATGATGTTGTTGTAAAGGTGAATCATTCGCTTGCAAAGGCTTATCTCAATGCATTGGACGAGCTTGAAAATACCTATGAGCTGAGGAACAATCTTTCCGTAGCTGAACTTACACGTTTCGGCGACATCCTCACTGTACATAAGGAAGATGTGGATGAGGAAGCTGTTTGGGCTATAGTAAAAGATACCCTTGAAAAAGCGACAGACAGCTTTATCGCCATGAGAGAACGTGAGGGACAAAAATTAAAGGATGATATTTGCGGACGAGCTGATAAGATACTTGAAAAGGTTTCCTATGTTGAGGCACGTTCTCCGGAAACCGTGAAGGAGTATAATGAAAAGCTACGTCAGCGTATCCGTGATCTCCTTGACGGAGCAGCTGTTGATGAACAGAGACTTCTTCAGGAGGCCGCTATTTATGCGGACAAGGTTGCCGTAGATGAAGAAACGGTAAGACTGCGCAGCCACATAGATCAGCTTAAGATGATGTTTGATGATGAGGCCGCCATCGGAAGAAAGATGGATTTCCTTGTTCAGGAGATAAATCGCGAGGCAAATACCATAGGCTCTAAAGCTTCTGATCTGGAAATAAATAAGACAGTTGTTGATATCAAGGCTGAGATAGAAAAGATAAGAGAACAGGTTCAAAATATCGAGTAGGGAGTAATTCCATGAAGCTTGTAAACATTGGTTTCGGCAATTGCGTTAATACCGATAGAATTATCGCACTTGTAGGTCCGGACTCGGCTCCGATAAAGAGAATAGTGTCCGAGAGCAAGGAAAAGGGTACGCTTATTGATGCTTCTCAGGGAAGAAGGACAAAAACAGTTATCATAACGGATAACGATCAGGTCATTCTTTCATATCTCCAACCCGAAACTCTCAGCCGTCGTATAAACGGAGAAGAGGAGAACGAGGAGGTGTCCGGAAGTTGACGTCAAAAAGCAGCTGCGGTTTTCTTCTTATTCTTTCCGGTCCTTCCGGCTCGGGAAAGGATACGGTCATAGAAGAGATTCTCAAAAGAGATGATAAAACGATCGTTTCTATCTCAATGACAACACGCGAGAGGCGTAAAAATGAGGTAGACGGCGTTAACTATTATTTCGTTTCTAAAGAAGAATTTGAGAAAAACATAGAAGACGGAGAGATGTTGGAGTGGGCAAAATACGGAGGAAATTACTACGGTACACCCAAAGCTCCGGTGAAAAAGTGGATAGATGAAGGAAAAACCGTAATTCTTAAGATAGAAGTCCAGGGTGCCGATAAGATACGCCAAAGGTATCCCGATGTGCGTACCATGTTTCTCATGCCCCCGTCTATGCATATTCTCGAAAGTAGGCTCAGAGGCAGAAATACCGACACAGAGAGCGAAATAAAGAAGCGCATAGACATAGCAAAGGACGAAATAGGAAGAGCAAATGACTATGACTACATAATAGTCAACAACAGACTTGAAGATACGGTCGATGACGCGGTCGAGATAATTTTAAGACATCGACGCCACCTTCGCATGACGGCGAAAGAGGAGTCCGACCATCTTGAAGAATTCTATTATGGACATCAGTTTAAAGATAGAGACGCAGACGATTATCTCAAGGAGGGGGTAAGGGTTAACCCACCCGGAGAGGATCATTCGTCAGAAGTCTTAGAATAATCCGTCAAAAGTTTTAAAATCAACATAGAAAATATATATGAAATAAGTGAGGTTGTTAAAATGCCCGAAAACAAAAAATTTAATCCGGATCTCAGAGAACTTCTTACAGGAGAGGAAGGCAGACATATAAGCCGTTATTCTCTCGTTACCGCTACTGCTAAATTGGCGAGAAAAATCTCCGAAGACAATGAGAAGGAAGAAATCATTTCAACTGAAAAACCGGTTTCTACCGCTCTTGAAAAATTGCTGGATGGCAAGTATATCATTAACGAGCCGGAAGAAATAAAAGATATGTGATTTATATCAGGCAGTAGCGTTTCGTTACTGCCATATGTAATTTTTCGGGAGGAATTATGAGCATGACATTGATAGCTTCAATAGCTGTTCAAAATGTAGCTTTTCACTTTGACAAGCTATATGATTACATAGTTCCCGATGAGTATGAAAACAGACTGCTCGTCGGTTGTCGTGTTATGATTTCTTTCGGAAAAGGTTCGCAGCTTCGAAACGGTGTTATCATAAGCGTGAGGGAACTCGGCGAGGGAGAAAACATTGATTGCTTCAAGCCATTTTCTTTTTTGATTGATGACGCACCTCTTTTTGATGAACGCATGATAAATATGGCGTTTTATATGAAGGAACGCACTTTTTGTACCGTTTACGATGCTTTGAGAACCATGTTGCCGGGACTATCCAAAAAGCTTTCCGATTTATCCGTAAAAATGGTGTCAACCGATGTCAGTGAAGCAGAACTTGAAGCAGCAGTATCAGATGCCAAAAGCAAAAGCAAGAAAACTGCGTTTATACGCGGAATAGGCATTACCGAAAAACAGGCTGATGTGCTTTTGACGGTTTCACGTATCGGGAACTGCTCTGTAAAAGAACTCTGCTATTTTACCGGTGTTACAAATGCCGTGGTAAATGCTCTTGAGAAGAAAAATCTTGTTTCGTTTTATGATAAAGAGGATTACAGAAGGCCGTACAGAGAAGATGTTACCGATACATCCGAAATAGTTCTGACTGAAAATCAGGATGAGGTTTACAGGTCGTTGAAAGCGAAGCTCGGATACGGCGCCGAAACGGCTCTGCTTTATGGGGTTACCGGAAGCGGAAAAACAAAAGTATATCTGAAATTGATAGAGGATGCTGTGAAGACCGGAAAAGGTATTATAGTTATGGTACCCGAAATAAGTCTCACACCGCAAACTCTGAGGCTCTTTCATGCGCGATTCGGGGATAAGGTCGCCGTATTCCACAGCGGACTTTCCGACGGTGAACGTCTTGACGAGTGGAAGCGGGTTAAAAAGGGTCTGGCTCAGATAGCCGTAGGTACGCGTTCTGCCGTATTCGCCCCTTTTGACGAACTCGGCCTTGTCATAATTGACGAGGAACAAGAGCATACTTACAAGTCCGAACAAAGCCCGAGATACCATGCGAGAAACATAGCAAGGTACAGGTGCGCAGAAAGCGGAGCTCTTCTTTTGCTTTCCTCCGCGACACCGTCTTTTGAGAGCTACACTGCAGCCATTTCCGGGAAATATTCTCTTTTCGTGCTTAATAACAGGTTCGGAAATGCGGTGCTGCCCGAAGTTTCGATAGTTGACATGTGCAATGAACGCCTCGACGGAAATACCGGCAGTATAAGCCGTAAATTGCTCGCGGCACTTATGGAAAACCTGGACAAGGGTCATCAATCTATCCTGCTTCTCAATCGACGTGGGTATAACACATATGCCGTGTGTAATTCCTGCGGAGAAGTTTGTATGTGCCCTAATTGCAGCATAAGTCTTACTTATCATAAAGCCAATAATAAGCTTATGTGCCACTATTGCGGTTATACCGTTCCATATACCTCGGTGTGTGAAAGCTGTGGGGCGGATGATGTACATTATTCCGGTGTCGGCACGCAACTGTTTGAGGATGAGCTGTGCAGGTTACTTCCGCAAGCCCGTATATTGCGCATGGACGCCGATACAACGATGCAAAAGTATTCTTACGAGGAAAAACTCGGTGCATTTAAAAAAGGTGAGTATGACATAATGGTGGGTACTCAGATGGTTGCCAAGGGTCTTGATTTTGAAAATGTTACCCTTGTAGGTGTTGTATCCGCAGACAGTCAGCTCTATAATGATGACTATAAGAGTATGGAGACAACCTTTGATTTGCTGACCCAGGTTATCGGACGCGCAGGAAGAGGCAGATACCCGGGAAAGGCTATCATACAGACCATGCAGCCTACCAATAAAGTTATAGGTCTTGCCACCGAACAAAACTTTGAAGCATTTTACAAAATGGAAATGGGTATCAGAAAGACTATGATATACCCGCCTTTTTGCAATTTGTGCGAGATAAGTTTCCAAAGCACCAAGGAGGAGAAGGCATCTCTTTCTGCCATGCGATTTACCGAGAAACTCAAAAAAGCGGTTACCGGTGAATACAAGGATATAAAAATAATAGCTTTAGGCCCTATGCCGGAGCGTATTTATAAAGTGAACAACAAATACAGGTATAGATTGATTATCAAATGTAAAAACAACTCCGAATTCAGGAAGATGCTATCTGAGCTTCTTACGGAGTTTTCAACCGAAAAAGAGAATTCCGGTGTAGTAGCTATACCGGATATAATATGATAGATGTCGAGGGATTGGTTTATGGCACTTAGAAAAATAGTTACAAAGGAAGATCCCATACTCAGAAAAAAGAGTAGGGTAGTGGAAAAGTTTGATGAGAAGCTGTCCATGCTTATTGATGATATGGCGGAGACAATGTATCATGCCGAGGGCGTCGGTCTTGCCGCCGTACAGGTCGGTATGCTTAAAAGAGTAGTTGTTATTGATATCGGGGATGGCTTAATAGAACTGGTTAACCCGGAGATAATATTTGAAGAGGGTGAACAGATAGAAAAAGAAGGCTGCCTTTCACTTCCGAATGAATGGTATGAGACAAAACGGCCTATGACTGTAAAAGTTAAAGCACAGAACAGAAACGGTCAGTGGTGTGTGTATAAGGGAGAAGAATTAAAAGCCCGTTGTTTTTGTCATGAAATAGACCATTTGGACGGTATACTTTTTACAGACAGAAGGGTCTCGGAAACCGAACTCCTTGATGATGTATTAAGGTAAACTAAAGGAAAGAAGGGTAAAAGCTTTATGAGAGTTGTTTTTATGGGAACTCCGGATTTCGCGGTTCCAACGCTTGAGAGACTGATAAAGGAACATGAGGTTGTAGGCGTTTTTACGCAACCCGATAAGCCGAAAGGCAGGGGCTACGAGCTTTCGCCGTCTGATGTCAAGATATGTGCTTTAAGGCGCGGTATACCGATATTTCAGCCGGAGACTTTGAAAAACGGGGAGGCTATGCCTGTCCTTTCAAAACTTAAGCCTGATGTCATAGTTGTTGCAGCATATGGTGTACTTCTGAAGAGCGATGTATTGAACTTCCCGAAGTACGGATGCATAAATGCACATGCGTCAATTTTGCCGAAGTACAGGGGAGCCGCACCCATACAGCGAGCTATCCTTAACGGCGAGGAATATACCGGAGTCACAGCCATGAAGATGGATGAGGGACTGGATACCGGAGATATTATTTCGACAAAGAAGCTTAAGATTAACGAAAATGAAACCTCAGGGGAACTTTTTTTAAGGCTTGCTTTGCTTGCTGCAGATGTTATATCCGAGGTGCTTGTTTCACTGGAAAAGGGAAAAATGTATACCGTGAAGCAGGATGATTCCAAGTCTACGTATGCTCAGATGCTGTCAAAGAGTGAGTGCCCGATAGATTGGCGCAGGCCTGCTCTGGAGATTCACAATAAAATAAGAGGTTTATCTCCCTGGCCTACAGCCCAGACTCTTATGGGAGAGAAGGTCTTTAAGATACATCTCTCACATCTCACTGAAAAAAAGAGTGATCTTGAACCCGGAAGTATAATTACCGGTAAAAATGAAATGTTTGTTGTATGCGGAGACGGACGTGTCCTGGAGCTTATAACAGTCCAGCCTTACGGCTCGAAAAAGATGTCTGTTCCCGACTATCTGAGGGGACATAAACCGGAAGGAGTTTTTGATTAATGTACGGATACGGCGGTTATTACGGTTTTTTCCATGACCCTATGTTCCTTCTGGCTGTTTTGATGTTTATCCTTGCGCTTATTGCCCAGGCTCGGGTGAAAAGCGTATATGCAAAGTATTCAAGGAAGCTCAGCGCCAGGGGCATATCTGCAGAACAGGCAGTACAGATGGTTTTAAACCACTATGATATACATGACGTTCAGATTGCACATATAAGGGGTCATCTTACGGATAACTTCAATCCGACATCGAATGTTATAAGTCTTTCGGATTCGGTATACGGAAGCTCCTCTATAGCGGCTATAGGTGTAGCTTGTCACGAGGCAGGCCATGCCGTTCAGCATGCGACAGGTTATGTTCCGATAAAGATGCGCAATTTTATTGTCCCCGTATGCAACCTGGGCTCTGCACTCGGTATACCCATAGCCTTTTTGGGCCTATTTATCGGAGCGGAGAGTCTTGTAAATGTCGGCCTGATACTTTACTCGTTTATAGCAGTTTTCCAGTTTATCACGTTGCCGGTAGAACTCAATGCAAGCAGACGTGCTTTGCGTGCCTTGGAGGAGACGGATATCCTCGGGGCAGATGAGCGTAAAGGGGCGAGAAGAGTACTCACTGCGGCTGCAATGACTTATGTTGTTGCGCTGGCAACCGCAATGGTCAACCTTTTGAGAGTC
>CAZIHW010000028.1:0-17568 GCA_964539045.1 uncultured Eubacteriales bacterium
TCCATGCGCTCTGGGACTCGCCACTCCTGTTGCTATCATGGTCGGAAACGGAATGGGTGCTAAGAACGGCATTTTGTTTAAGACGGCTGTATCGCTCGAGAAAACAGGAAAGACACAGATAATTGCTCTTGACAAAACGGGAACTATTACAAAAGGAGAACCTACTGTAACGGATATTATCCCGGTTTCCGGAAAGACAGAGGAGGAGCTTCTGCGGATGGCCTATGCACTCGAGAAAAAGAGTGAACATCCTTTGGCAAGGGCTATCAATGAAAGGGCGGAGCAGGATAAGATTGTTTCCGATGAGGTATCTGATTTTAAGGTTATGCCGGGCAATGGACTTTCAGCTGTCCTCGGAGACACCATTATATACGGAGGAAACTACAATTTTATAAGCACAAAGATATCGATAAATGATGAAATTAAGAAGCGTTCCGAGGATTTGGCAGGTGAGGGTAAGACGCCCCTGTTTTTCTCGGGGGACGACGCACTTTTCGGCATAATTGCAGTGGCAGATGTTATTAAAGAAGACAGTCCGCAGGCTATCAAAGAGATGCAGAATATGGGCATCCATGTGGTAATGCTTACAGGTGATAACGAGCGTACCGCAAAAGCTATCGGAGCACAGGCCGGAGTGGATGAAGTTATAGCGGGCGTTCTTCCCGACGGCAAGGCAAATGTTATTCAGAAACTTAAGCAAAAAGGCAATGTTATCATGGTTGGTGACGGCATCAATGATGCCCCTGCATTGACAAGCGCCGATATAGGTGTCGCCATAGGTGCAGGAACGGATGTAGCTATAGATGCGGCCGATGTAGTTTTGATGAAGAATCAGTTATCGGATGTTCCGGCTGCAATTCGTCTCAGTCGTGCCACGTTGCGTAATATACATCAGAATCTGTTTTGGGCATTCATATACAACAGTATCGGAATCCCTTTGGCAGCAGGTGTATTTATAAAGATATTGGGCTGGCAGCTTAATCCGATGTTTGCTGCGGCAGCTATGAGTCTTTCAAGTTTTAATGTTGTAACTAACGCATTGCGTTTGAATTTCTTTAAGATGTATGATTCTAAACGGGATCATAAGATCAAAAGCAAATTAAAAATATCAGATGAAAAGGAGCAGGAAACAATGGAAAAGACATTGAAAATTGAAGGTATGATGTGCTGTAATTGTGAGATGCACACAAAGAAGGCACTCGAAGCAATCGATGGTGTAACAGAGGCGAAGGCAAGCCACGAGAGCGGAACCGCTGTTGTAACATTATCAAAGGAAGTTTCAAATGACGTGTTAAAGCAGGCTGTTGAGGAACAGGGATACAAGGTAATCGATATCCAATAAAAGAAAAAAGAGGCTCTTTAGAGCCTCTTTTTTTATGTGGCAGCGGAATAGGGATTCGAACCCCAACAAACAGAGTCAGAGTCTGTCGTGCTACCTTTACACAATTCCGCTATATATAAGAAGCTGCAAAGCAGCTTCTTTTGTTTGTTGTTAAATTAGACTGCACGTTGAACTTTTCCTGAACGGAGACAACGGGTGCAAACATATACTCTCTTTGGAGTTCCGTTAACAACAGCTTTAACTCTTTTTACGTTCGGCTTCCATGTTCTGTTAGAACGTCTGTGTGAGTGGGAAACAGCAATTCCGAAGGAAACATCTTTACCGCAGAATTCGCATTTTGCCATGTGTCGGCACCTCCTTTGAACATACGCGGCTACGCCGCTTAAAATGCAACAGAGTTAGTTTAGCAAAAACATTATCAAAATGCAAGGGTTTTTTGAAACATATTAAAAATGTTTTTTTAGTTGTTCTTATACAATCTTAATATATAATATGAATCCGAAAACAAGTTTTATCCGAACAAAAATTCGGTACAAACAGAAAAATATTTTTAAAATGTGGTACGAAATGCAGTAAAATCATTGAAAATAAAGCTTTAAAGCCTTTTGTCCCATTATTCGTGCTTTCTGTATTTTTTAACAGAAATATATTGATTTTGGGTGGCCGGTAGTCTATAATGTTAATCATAACAGAACATTTGTGCGCACATTGTTCGGTGCACTTCATATGGAGGTATAAACGTGGCTGATAAGAATAAAGCTCTTGAAACAGCGATTGCCCAGATAGAAAGACAGTACGGAAAAGGTGCTATTATGCGCCTGGGTCAAAATGCCGGTATGAATGTTGAGTCTATATCTACAGGTTCTTTTACTCTTGATATAGCTACCGGTATCGGAGGTCTTCCGAGAGGAAGGATTGTTGAGATATACGGTCCTGAGTCATCAGGTAAAACAACGTTGGCTCTTCATGCGGTGGCCGAAGCACAAAAGGCCGGCGGAGAGGCCGCTTTTATAGATGCTGAACACGCGCTGGATCCGGTCTATGCAGCTAACCTCGGAGTAGATGTTGACTCTCTTTTGGTTGCACAGCCGGATAACGGAGAACAGGCGCTTGAGATAGCTGAGTCATTGGTTCGCTCAGGAGCTATAGACATACTCGTAGTAGACTCTGTTGCCGCTTTGGTTCCCAGAGCTGAGATAGAGGGAGATATGGGTGATTCGCACGTCGGTCTTCATGCCCGTCTCATGTCACAGGCCCTGAGAAAACTTGCCGGAGCCGTAGCTAAGTCCAACTGCATAATAATCTTTATCAACCAATTGAGAGAAAAAGTGGGAGTTGTTTACGGAAATCCCGAGGTTACAACCGGTGGTCGTGCTTTGAAGTTCTATGCTTCTATGCGTATAGACGTAAGGAAGATAGAACAGTTAAAGGCACCCGGAAACGAATTTATCGGTTCGAGAACAAGGGCTAAAATTGTTAAGAATAAGGTAGCTCCTCCGTTCAAAGAGGCTGAATTTGACATCATATACGGCAGAGGCATTGCTAAAGAGGGCGAGATCCTGGATGCTGCAGTGAACCTCGATATTATACACAAGAGCGGTGCATGGTTCTCATATGGAGACCAGCGTCTGGGACAGGGAAGAGAGAATGTTAAGGATTATCTCCTGAAGAATCCTGAGTTTATGGCTGATATAGAGAATCAGGTAAAGTCACATGTTTCCGAGCTTTCTAATCAAATGAAGGCTTCGTATAAGGGTGGAAAGATGCATGAAACTCCGGTTGCCGCCGTACCGGCCGCACCTGCCGCTCCTACACCGACCACTGCCGCTTCAGCTAAGGCGAAGCTTGACATAACTGTAGATGACTGATTACGAGAAGATATATGATCGTGCCCTTGACCTGCTGTCAAGGAGGGATCATTCAAAGAAGGAACTTAAGGATAAGCTTTTCAGAAAGTTCGGAGGAGAGAACCTGCCTGTTATAGACGAGGTTTGTACCGAATTGGAGAGGATTTCTCTTTTAGATGATGAGAGGTTTGCCCGGGTTTACACTGAAGAGCTGATAAGAAGGAAGAGGATGAGCCCGTCAGGTATACGCTCTTCTCTCATAGCGAAAGGTATAGATAGGGATATCATTTCAACTGTTATCGAAGAAGCAGATATCGATATTAAAGCATCTATCAACTATTTGCTTGATACAAAGTATCGGGGATGCGATTTGAATGAAGAGCATCATAGGAATAAGATCTTTAATGCATTGCTGAGACTGGGATATTCGTATAACGATGTCAAATCCGTATTCTACGCACGCACAAATATTTGATTTGCGCTAAAGACCGAACTTCTATGAAGTTCGGTCTCTTATTGCATAAAAAACACCAAAGTTGTATAATTTTATAACAGTTCAGATGAGATAATTGAGGGTGATTAACTATGCCTACATTACCTAAAATAGTTTTTAGGTTAGTCGATGTTATTACGTACAAAGCGCAAAATAAACACGACATACTTTATGATACGGAAAAGGTTCTTGTAACAAAGAAAAATATCCGCTACTCGAAGACGGATAAACGAGAGTGTAAGCTTGATATTTACAGAATTCCTTCCAAAAAGCCTCAGCCTGTACTTTTTTATATACATGGCGGCGGATTTACGGCAGGGGATAAGTTCTGCCGTACCGGGCTTTCTACATGGTTCGCTAAACTCGGAATAGCGGTTGTAAGTATAAATTACGGACTTTCTCCGAAGTACAACTATAAAGAGTCTATGGCAATGATTTGTGAGGCTCTTGAATGGGTAAACAAGAATGCAAAGAAGTACAAATTTGATACAAAGAAGGTTATGTTCGGGGGAGATTCATCCGGCGGATACTGTGCTATGTATCTTACCGATATATGTACGAATAAAGAGCTCAGAGAAGAGTTAGGTCTTAAGAAGCCTTCCATAACACCTGCGGCACTTTTTACGAACTGCGGTATATTTGATTTGGATATGATGCTGCATGATAAGCTTGTAGGTCGTGTGGCCGGCCTACTTCTGAAAGACGTCATGGGATGCAGAAGAAAGGATTTTGCTTCTCATCCGGAATCAAAACTTTGCAGCCCGGTGAATTATATAAACAAGAATTTCCCGAAAAAGATATTTATAGTTTATTCGGGCAAGGATTTGCTATGCGGCGGACAGTCACAAAAGGCTATTAAGATTTATGACAAGCTGGGTCTTAAGTACACTGCTGTTCATTCAACGAAACTTCTTGATAATCATTGCTATCAACTTAATTGGAAGGGTAGCGCATGTGAGGAGCTTAATGCCGCTTTGGAGAAGTTCGTAAAGGATTTCTTAAAATAATGAGGTGCATATGAGCATTAAAATTGGAATGATTTCACTAGGATGCCCCAAAAATCAGGTGGACGCCGAACATATGCTGGCTGATTTTGAAGAGGCCGGTTTTGAGATAACCGGAGAGATATCCGGAAGCGATGTTGTTGTTATCAACACATGCGGATTTATAGAAGACGCAAAGCGTGAGGCTATAGATAACATACTCGAGGTTGCTGACTATAAGGCAAGCGGTGAAGTAAAGAAAATCATAGTAACCGGATGCCTGGCAGAACGCTACAGAGAGGAAATTCTGAAAGAATTACCCGAGGTTGATGCGGTTGTAGGTATAGGCAGTAATTCGGATATAGTGAGCATAGTAAAGGATGTAATGAACTCGGATGACGCCGTCTCAGCTTTCGGGGAAAAGTGTAATCTTCCGCTTGACGGTAAAAGAGTCCTTACTACGCCGGAATATTGGGCCTATTTAAAGGTGGCAGAGGGATGCTCGAATCATTGTACATACTGTGCCATTCCATCTATAAGAGGGGAATTTCGTTCAAGGCCGATAGAATCTGTTTTGGAGGAAGCCCGGGACTTAGCGCAAAGTGGGATTAAAGAGCTCATAATTGTAGCGCAGGATACTACGAGATACGGCGAGGATTTATATGGGGAGCCCGCGCTTGCAAAGCTTTTAAGAGAGTTGTGTAAGATAGAGTCGCTGGTATGGATAAGAATTCTTTATTGTTATCCGGACAGACTAAATGATGAACTTATTGAAACCATAGCGTCAGAGGATAAGATATGCAACTATATAGATCTTCCGTTGCAACATGCAAATGCTAAAGTGTTAAAGTCTATGAACAGACATGGAGACAGGAAGAGTCTGACCGAGCTTATAGGCAAGCTGAGAGATAAAATTCCGGATGTCTCTATAAGAACTACCTTTATCACCGGCTTCCCCGGAGAAACACCGGAACAGTTTGAGGAACTGGCTGAGTTCGTAAAGGAAATTAAGTTTGACAGGCTTGGTTGTTTTGCTTATTCTCCGGAGGAGGGAACCCCAGCCGCATCTCTGCCCGGTGCGGTCGATGATGCCGAAAAGGTACATCGCGGAGAGTTGATTATGGATGCCCAGTATGGTATAGTAATTGACAATAATAAAAAATTTGTAGGCAGTATAATGCGAACCGTCGTGGATTCTTACGATCCCTATAATGACGTATATGAGGGACGTACATACAGAGATGCACCCGAAATTGACGGAAAGGTATTCTTTGTATGTGATCGCGCATTGCAGCCCGGTGATTTTGCAGATGTAAAAATAACCGATATAAACGAATATGATCTCATAGGAGAATGCAGATGAATACACCTAATAAACTTACCGTTACAAGAATGATATTGACCCCGATATTCCTGATACTCTTTACAGTTGATTCAATACCGTTTCACTATCTTTTTGCAATGATAGTGTTTGTTGTAGGTTCCCTTACGGACTTATTTGATGGAAAGATTGCAAGAAAGTACAATATAGTCACCAACTTCGGAAAACTTGCGGACCCTCTGGCTGATAAGATGCTGACCACTTCCGCATTGCTTGGCTTTATGACTATGGGATATTGCAATGTATGGATCTTATTTATAGTACTTTTCCGCGAATTCGGCATAAGCTCCATAAGACTGGTAGCCGCATCGGAAGGTGTGGTTATACCTGCAAACATTTGGGGAAAGGTTAAGACTACCTCTCAGATGGTATCTACATGCGTTATTATGTTCCTCTTGCTGCTGCAAAAGGATTTCGGTGTGTTGCCTGAGAGCTTCCCTTTGCCTTTGATTTCCAATATACTTCTTGGAATAACCGCTTTACTCACAATAATATCCGGTGTGACATATGTTGTTCAGGGAACGAAAGTAATTGACTTTTCAAAATAAATTGGTATTATATTAGTGCCTTGAAAATATTTATATCCTAAGCGGTACATTACTTAAGGTTATTAAAATTTAATAGGGCAAAGACCGGGAAGAGTAATAATCGGAAACACATCAGAGAGAGCGGGCCGTTGGCTGAAAGCCTGCTTTGCGGATAAGATTATGAAGTGCGCTCGCGAGCCCCTACAATAAAGAGTGATAAAAACGGAGTGGAACCGCGGATTGTAATTCGCCTCCGTCGCCTTTCGGCGACGGGGGCTTTTCTTTTTCAGACGGAGGATTGCTAAGGAGATGAGAGTATGGTTCTTTCACCGATAATAAAGATGATAGGGTATTGTACAGAGGACGTACGTTGTGTAAAGGAGCGGGATCCCGCAGCCAGAAGCACCTTAGAGGTGTTGCTCCTGTACCCGGGACTGCATGCTATCTGGACATACAGAGTTGCACACTTTTTCCATAACAGAAAGTTTTATTTTATAGCAAGGGCGCTTTCACAACATGCGGCTAAAGTCACCGGAATAGAGATACATCCCGGAGCTACCATAGGCAGAAGACTCTTCATAGACCACGGCCATGGCGTTGTGGTCGGTGAAACTACCGAGATAGGTGATGATGTCACACTGTACCAGGGCGTGACCTTGGGTGGTACCGGAAAAGACAAAGGAAAGAGACATCCCACGATAGGTAACAATGTAATGATCGGTTCCGGGGCTAAGGTCCTCGGTCCCTTCAAGGTCGGCGATAATTCGAATATAGCTTCCGGTGCCGTTGTGCTGGAGGAGATACCCGACAACTCTACCGCTGTCGGTGTTCCGGCGCAGGTGGTTCGGCGTGATGGGGTCAGAGTTGATAACCTCGATCAGATACACGTTCCGGATCCGGTTAAACAGGAATTGTCAGCTTTGCAGTTACAGATTGATGAACTCAAAGCGAAGATATATAAGGAGATTTAATTATATGAGAGTTTTTAACACGCTTACACGCAGGAAGGAAGAACTTGAACCGATTAACGAAGGGGAGTACAAGATCTACGCTTGTGGTCCCACAGTATATAATTTCATCCACATAGGAAATGCCAGACCTCTCTGTGTTTTTGATGTTTTAAGACGATACCTTGAATACAGGGGTAATAAGGTTACATTTGTACAGAACTTTACGGACATAGATGACAAGATAATAAAGAAGGCAAATGAAGAGGGCTGCGATTATCTCACCATAGCAAAAAAATATATTGACGAGTATTGGGTAGATGCGAAGGGGATGAATATTCGTCCTGCCGACATTCACCCAAAGGCAAGTGAGAATATAGATGAGATAATAAAGATAATATCAACTTTAATAGAAAAAGGTCACGCGTATGCCGCATCAAACGGGGATGTATACTTCTCCACCAAGACGTTTGAAGAATACGGAAAATTATCACATCAGCCTCTTGAGGATCTTGAAGCGGGTGCCAGAATTAACATTGGGGAACTTAAGAAGGATCCTATGGACTTCGCACTCTGGAAGGCTGCAAAGCCCGGTGAGCCGTATTGGGATTCCCCTTGGGGTCAGGGAAGACCCGGTTGGCATATCGAGTGCTCTGCAATGAACAGACGTTATCTCGGAGAGACAATAGATATACATTGCGGGGGCCAGGATCTCATATTCCCACATCATGAAAATGAAATAGCCCAATCGGAATGCTGCAACGGAACCACATTTGCTAACTATTGGATGCATAACGGCTACATAAATGTTGACAATGTAAAGATGTCAAAGAGCCTCGGCAACTTCTTTACAGTTCGTGACGTAGCGGATAAATACGGATACGAGCCGATACGTTATCTCATGATTTCGTCACACTACAGGAGTCCGATAAACTACAGTGTAGGTATAATCGAGCAATGTAAATCTGCCCTTAACAGACTTTATACCTGCAGAAACGGTATCGATTTTGCTATGGAAAAGACCAATGTCGAGTCTAATCCAAAAGATTTTGAAACAAAGAAGCTGCTCGATTCCCACAGAAACGAGTTTATAGATGCAATGGATGACGATCTCAATACAGCCGATGCACTTGCAGCCGTATATGATTTGGTAA
Organism: uncultured Eubacteriales bacterium; assembly: GCA_964539045.1. Lineage (GTDB taxonomy): Bacteria > Bacillota > Clostridia > Oscillospirales > Acutalibacteraceae > UBA1227. The sequence goes on from CAZIHW010000028.1 coordinate 8,675, forward strand.
AAGACATAAATACTCTCGTGCTTGCCGGGGAACCTTCTGTGAATATACTTGAATATGCGGCAGAAGAATTTGATGAACTTACCGGAGTGTTGGGACTTGTTTATAACAGAAAGGAAGACTCACTCGATATTGATGTCGAGAAATTGATAGAAGAGAGAAACAATGCCAGAAAGAACAAAGATTTTGCCCTGGCTGATAAAATCAGAGATGATTTGAAGGCAAAGGGAATAATTCTGGAAGATACTCCGCATGGAGTTAAGTGGCATAGAGAATAAAAACAGAGTAGAAATAAGGGGACACTTCGTACGGAAATGTGAAGTGTCTCCTATTATTTTGGGAAATTTTGTGCATAATTAACATTAATATTGAACTTTAATAAAAATTTTTGTAAAAAAGTGTTGACAATCATATATCTTTGTTGTATAGTAATAACTGTAAGAGGGATAACCCTTATAAAACGAAGAGGCGGAGAGGTTATACTTCTCAAAGAGCTATAGCTTCTCCGGATCCTTTCCAAAATTTTTCTTGATGGTTTTTTCATTTTAATATCTCCTTTATTTTGAATAATTATCTCCTCAAAGCAAAAGCCCCTGCATGTCCGGCAGGGTCTTTTGCTTTTTAAATCATTAAAATGCTTGACTTTAGCGCGCTAATGCATTAAAATGAATGTCGTGATAATTTGAAGGATATGATGCGCCTATACGCATCTATAAAAAGGAGAGTTAAAAATGAAGAAAATTCTATCGTTAGTACTTGCGTTGGTACTTTGTCTCAGCTTTGCCGCATGTGCAAAGGAAGAGGCAAAACCTGATGAAACAGATCTTGAATATGTACAGAATAAAGATAAGCTCATCGTAGGTGTTACTGAGTTTGAGCCTATGGATTATCTTGATGAAGACGGCGAATGGGTAGGCTTTGATGCTGACCTTGCCAAGGCTTTTGCTGAGAGCCTCGGTGTTGAGGTTGAGTTCGTAAAGATTGATTGGGATAACAAAGTAGCCGAACTTAAGGGTAAGAGCATTGACTGTGTATGGAACGGTATGACTCTTACAGACGAAGTAAAGTCTGCCATGAGTTGTTCAAATGCTTATTGCAACAACCAACAGATCGTTATAGTAAAAGCTGCAGATGCTGAAAAGTACACAACTATTGAATCTCTTAAGGATCTCACTTTTGCAGTAGAAGCAGGTTCTGCAGGTGAAAAGGTTGCCAATGAAAACAGCTTCAAGACAGTTCCTGTTGTAGATCAGGCTACTACCCTTTCAGAAGTTAAGGGTGGAACCGCTGATGCTGCTATCATAGACTCGCTTATGGCAGCTGCTATGGTTGGTGAAGGAACAAACTATGCAGATCTTACATATACATTGGGCCTTAGTGATGAAGAATACGGTGTAGGATTCAGAAAGGACTCAAATCTCACCGCAGCTCTTAACGATTTCTTTAAGCAAGCTTATGCTGACGGAACAATGAAGAAGCTCGCTGAAAAATACGGCGTAGAGGCCGCTATTGTTGAGCAGAAGTAAGAGAAATAAATTTTAATAACAAAACAAACAGAGGGCGCTTATATATAAACGCCCTCTGTTTAGCATGACGGTTCAAACTTGCGCCGTCAGGCTATCACATTGATAAGGTGTATTATATGGACGTTTTTTTTCATCAATTACCTATAGTGCTTGAATCCCTCAATGAAGGCTTTTTGCAGACACTGAGATTGTTTCTTGTGACATTGGTAGGAGCTTTGCCTTTGGGACTTATTATTTCCTTTGGCTCTATGAGTAAATTTAAACCGATACAGATGTTTACAAGATTTGTCGTGTGGGTTGTCCGCGGAACACCACTCATGATACAACTCCTTGTTATTTTTTATTTTCCGGGACTTATATTGAATAATCCTATTTGGGGCGGCGGAGAAACCGGTCGTTTCGCCGCGGCTTCAGTTGCGTTTATATTTAACTACTCATGCTATTTCTCCGAGATATACAGAGGAGGAATTCAAGGCATACCAAAGGGTCAAACAGAAGCCGGCTTGGTTCTCGGCATGACGAAGACACAGATATTTTTCAAGGTTAAGCTTTTGCAGATGGTGAAAGCAATTGTGCCTCCTATATCGAATGAGATAATCACCTTGGTAAAGGACACATCGCTTGCCAGAATTATTGCATTGCAAGAGATAATATGGGCAGGCCAGTCGTTTATGAAGGGATCACACGGTATAAGCGGAGCTATGTGGCCTTTGTTTTTCACCGCTCTTTATTATCTCGCCTTCACGGGTATACTTACCGTTGCTCTCGGTAAGCTTGAAAAGAAGCTCAGCTTCTTCAGATAAGGGGTTCTGATATGGAAATATTGAGAATAAACAATATTGAGAAGAAATTCGAAAATACAAATGTACTTAAGGATATAAGCTTCAGTCTGGAGGAGGGTGAAGCTCTTGCTATAATCGGCTCTTCGGGATCCGGTAAGACAACCTTGCTTCGGTGCCTTAACTTCCTGGAAAAGCCCGATGCAGGTCAGATATATGTAAGAGATGAGCTCGTATTCGATGCGTCAGACCCTTCTACACAGCTTGAGAGAGATGTAAGAAAAAAGAGATTGCACTTCGGAATGGTTTTCCAGAATTTCAACCTCTTTCCGCAATATACTGCATTGCAAAATGTTATGCTCAGCAGACAGCTTCTTGCAAAGGAACTTCCTGACTTTAAACAGAATAAAAAAGCTATTTATGAAGAAATAGAAAATGAGTCGCGTGAGCTGTTGGCTAAGATGAACCTCTCTGACAGAGCATCACACTATCCTCACCAACTCTCGGGCGGACAGCAGCAGCGTGTAGCCATCGCCAGAGCTTTGGCTTTGCATCCTGATATACTTTGCTTTGACGAACCTACGTCTGCACTTGATCCGGAACTTACCGGCGAGGTTCTGAAGGTTATCAGAGAGCTTGCAGAAGATCATGTAACAATGATAATAGTTACACATGAGATGTCTTTTGCAAGAGACGTGGCAGACAATATAATATTTATGGATCAGGGTGTCATTGCCGAACAGGGCAAGGCGGAAGAAATTATAAATAATCCCACTACAGAGAGGCTGCGCAATTTCCTTTCAAGGATAAATGAGGAATAATTATGGATTTACCCATCATCACGAAATTTGAGAATTTTCATCCTTCTGTATTCGGTGTTAAGATGTTTTTTCTCTCGACTTTCGGCGAAGGTAAAGAGTGCGGAAGGGTAAAAAGCCGATACCCCAAAGCTATAAAAAGAATTGATCCAACAGAAGTCCAAAAATCTACAGAAGTCCAAAAACATGAGGACATAGTAAATCATACAGATATGTCTCCAGAGGATATTATAGAGCGATTGAAAGAATGTTCTGTAACAGGTTGCGGAGGTGCGGGATTTCCCACGTACAATAAGCTCGCACTCCTGGAGTCTGTCAAGGATAGGAAACGTCATTTGATTATAAATGCGGTGGAATGTGATATCGGACTCATAAATGATGAGTATGTAGTAGATGAGTTTTTTGCGGAGATAGAGAGCGCAGCAAACATACTGAAAGAAGCCTTTTCTTTTGATGATATTACAATGGGTGTCACCCGGAATATTCGTCATCAAAGCGATGTATTTTCAATAAAGAGGGTTGTAGATGCATATCCTGTAGGGGCTGAACGTATCCTTATAAATGAATTGACGGGGGACGTGGTTCCCCAGTCCCGGCGCCCGTTGGAATACGGATATGTTGTGTTGAATGTACAGACCTTGCTTACCGTTTATAATGCGCTGATAAAAAATCAAACATTTAACGGTAAGTTTATTACGATTGCGGATATGATTTCAGGAAACGCATACCCGGCTTATGTGGAGTTCGGTTCCGATGTCTATGAGACCATACACAGATATATAGAAGTGCCGTCAGACAAAGAGTCAACCATTTACGTCGGTAGCGGAGCTTTGAAAGCACACCCTGCGATTCCGGGAGAAAAAACTGATAGGACTGTAAGCTTTATAGCGTATGGTAAGCCGTATACAGAAAAGGAAACTGTGGAGTGCATGTATTGCGGTGCGTGTCTCAGAGCTTGCCCTATGGATCTGAAGGTAAACAGATTGGCCGAGCATATCATTGAGGGAAGATTTGATTTGGCGGAACTCTATCATCCCGAGCGATGTATAGGCTGTAATTCGTGTACTTATACTTGTTTCATAAATCGCACAAACTCAAAAATAATCCTTGAATATAATCAAAGGAAAAACAGAGCGCAAGCAGAGTAATGTAAAAATTAGTGTAAAGATAATAAAGGGCTCTTACAAGATGATTCTTGTAAAAGCCCTTTTGTTATTAAGAAACTTGTTGCCAACTTTGATTTCCAAAATTGATGCAAGCGAGAAGTATTTTAACATTTATCGCATACATTTTAAAGAGGGGATTTTATGTTTTTTGAGTTTGGAAATACCAGGATATATATATCTTTTGCATTCCTTGTCATACTTTGTCTGCTACTTGTCGCGGGCAGCGATTATTCGGTCGGGTATGCATTTTTGTCAATACTATTGCACGAGATGGGACATGTTTTGGTACTGAAACATTTTTGCGGCCATATAAAATCCGTAAAGTTCACTCCGTTCGGTTTAAAAATAGACATACCTGCAGGTGGTATTTCATATAAAAAAGAAATACAAGCGGCCCTTGCGGGACCGCTTGTAAATATGTTTCTTTGTATATGCTTTTTTGCTATGGGAAAATACTACGCAGCATACATAAATATAGCACTTTTTGTGTTCAATATGCTACCGGTATCCGATCTTGACGGCGGGAGAATTCTTGGTGCCCTTATATCGCAATATATATCCCCTGATACCGCTTGTATTGTTTTAAAAGTCAGCGGATCTATCTGTATAATTTTTGTGTTCTCTTTACTGTTCGCAGGATCCCTTTTGGGGCGAATGAACCTTACTCTGTTTTTATCGGCTGCATATTTAACTTTTCTTACTTTTTCTGGTTCCCGGTCCTTTATTAGGAAGCGTGATTGAAAAACAGGTGCCCTTCTCATTTGAGTATTCGAGTGCAATTCTTCCCTTGTGGGCTTTTATAATATTTTCGGCTATTGAGAGACCGAGGCCTGAACCTCCCTGCTTCCTTGCCCGGGAGTCATCTACCCGGAAAAATCTCTCGAAAATATGTTTTTGTTTGTCTTTTGGAATAGCCCCTCCTGTATTGGCTACAACCAGTTTCGTCTGCTTTGACGTTGAATCCATAGTTACGAAAATACTTCCCGAATCATTTACATACTTCATGGCATTGTCAAGGAGTATCATTATAACTTGTTTTATCTTGGCCTCATCAAGGACTATGGAAATGCCGTGCGGAATGTCTGAGGTTAAGTGTATACCTTTTTCAAAAGCTACCGCTTCAAATGTTAAAACACAGTCTTCCGCCAGATTGCTGAGATTTGTCATCATGAAGTTGTATGAAAGCGGGGCATCTGCATCGGCCTTTGCGAGGAAAAGCATATCGTTTACAAGCTGCGTCATACGATTCGCTTCCGATTTCGTGTTATCAATCCACTTTTTTTGCTCGCCGACAGAAGAGTCCGGGTTGGCTGATACAATATCCATATTGGCCAGAATGACTGTGAGCGGAGTCTTTAATTCGTGCGATGCATCTGCGACAAAGCGCTTTTGATTGTTCCATGACTTTTCTACCGGCGAAATGGCTTTATGAGCCATGTAGTCACTTATGAGGAACATTATCGACATGACAAACAATCCGCTGAATATATATAGCTTTACCATGAAATGTAATGTCTCTACTTCGTTACTCCTGTCAGCGAATGCTATTTTATAGCCTCCTGAATCTGTCGGTGCTCTCATATACCTTACAAGATAAGTGGGAATCACACCCACATCATCTTCACTGTTGAGAGCTATGTTGACTAATCTTTGTATAGTGTCAACATCCAAATCGGTACCGAAAGCTGTTTCACTTATCAAAAGTTCAGAATCTGCATTGGTGAGAGCCATCAGGAATATGGTTCTCTCCTTTTCGTTTACGCGCTCATCCTCTTCGGATTTTGATGAATTTGTAACGATGAATCTGCTTCCGTCGGAAAAAATAACTCCGCTTGCCTTACCGCTGAGTGCGTTTCGCAAGGCCTCAACGGATTGAGTTTCCTCATATTGGTAGGTTATATAGGCGAGAACCGAGAAAACCGTTACAACGACAATTCCCACCAAAAACATGTTACTCAGGACGAATTGTCTTCTAAGCTTTTTTAACATCCGGTACTACCTCCAGTCTGTAGCCTATTTTACGGACTGTAGTTATTTGAACATTTGAATTGAGGTGAGAAAGCTTTTTCCTGAGGAAGGATATATATACCTCAACATTGTTGTCTTCAGCATCTGATTCAGTACCCCATACCTTAATGAGAATATCCTCTTTGGGTACTATAACATTTGGGTTTGACATGAGAATTTTCAGGATGTCAAACTCCTTTGGTCCCAGGTTTATTGAATGTCCATTGCATGACAGCGTATAGTTGGAGAGGCTCAGTGCTATGTCTTCTACCTTAAGCTCATTTATGACTACTTCACCCTGACGTCTTGAAACGGCCCTTATCCTGGCCAGGAGTTCTCCGGGTATAAAGGGCTTGGTAAGGTAGTCATCAGCGCCGCAGTCGAGACCTTTTATCTTATCAGTTGTTTCATCTTTTGCAGTAAGCATTATGACAGGGGTTTGGTTCTTTTCCTCTCTCATCGTTTTGACTATATCGAAGCCGTTCATTTTGGGGAGCATGACATCCATAACTATAACATCATAAATACCGCTCATTGCATAGTCGTATCCGTCTTCTCCGTCGTTTACGATATCCACTGTATAACGCTGACTTTTCATTATTTCGCCGAGTGCTTCGGCAAGTCTTACCTCATCTTCAACTATAAGAATCCTCATATTTTCGCTCCTGTACACGCAAATAACCAGGTAAAATAATACCTGAATTATATCTAAAATTATACCTTAAAAATAACATAAAGTATATAAGGGTTTACTTAAAAATTTCTTAAGGAAATTAAAGTCAATTTGGGTAAAAGTAATTGACACATATTTTTGAATATGTTAATATAGTTTTCGCGTCAGCACGGAGAGGTATCGAAGTGGTCATAACGAGGCGGTCTTGAAAACCGTTTGGGGGCAACCCCACATGGGTTCGAATCCCATCCTCTCCGCCATTTTATCCCTACCCGATAGGGTGGGGGATTTTTAAAATTTGGCTTATTTGGAGAAGTACCCAAGAGGCCGAAGGGGCTCCCCTGCTAAGGGAGTAGGTGCAGTAATGTACGCGGGTGTTCAAATCACCTCTTCTCCGCCAAAAACCTCGCAGATACGTTGTATCTGCGAGGTTTTATTTTTTGTCTCAATCGTCCTGAGTTGCGGAAAAAAGCGCTCGGTTGCTTCACTCGGTGATCCACACGTTGCTCCTATTTCATGAGGGAGCGGATCCTTTTGAAAATCTCCCGATCCGGGTGTTTTTTTATTTTAATTTGAAAATGAAACAAGGTGCCCCGAATGGTCGGGACACCTTGCCGTGTAATACTATTCTGCGCTAATGCGCTGCCCGCGAAGGGGCTTGTTGTATGAATAGCATATTATAGTTTACGCAAATTGTCAAGGAATTATTCGTTCAATGTATACAAATACTTTATTCTATTATCAATTTCATTTAGATCTTCGGGTGTGATTTTTATGCCCAAAAGGAAGTCTTTAGATGTTTTAGGGTTAACAATTCGCTGCTTAGATATAGTTGTTATTTGGCCTACCATTGCCACAGAACCATCTTTAAGTGTATAGGTGAATTTTATTAAATCCTCTGCACTTTTGATTTTTTTATTTACTCGTTTAATTTTATTATTTATTTCCACTTTTGAATTGTTTTCAGCTCTTAGAAGTTCCTTTATTAATTTATCACAGCTACTTATGAGTTCCTTTTTACGATTGTCTGCTAAGGAAAAAAGACCGGTGGAAAGAGTATAGGTGTAATGTCCATTTTTTGTATTTTCCTTTAAAGATGAGAGGGGAATAACAGTTACAACATTACTTTTCATACTATTGTAATTGTCCAGTACAACTGCGAAATGCCTTCCGCCAAGTTCACTGCCAATTCTAAATCCGAAATTAACTTGTATAATAGCGCCTCTTTCGTATCTTACCGTAGCGCGATAATCCTTTTCTTTCCTAAGATACTTTATGTAATCTAAAAGCCAGTATGCAATTAGTGCTGCGCGTTTTCTATGTGAAGCATCTTCAGAACCTTTTAATTGGTCCAAATAATCTCTTACATTTTTTATTGAAGAAGAAATCAGTTTGTTAAGCTCTTCGTCCGTGTGTTTTTTCGACATTGTTATCACTTCATTTCGTTTACATCGTTGCTCCTATTTCATGAGGGAGCGGATTCTTTTGAAAATCTCCCTGATCTATATGTTTAATTTTTATACGCTCATTTGAGTGGGCTTTTGTTCATAGCTTGTTTCCAAAGTGGTTGATAGGTTCCGTCAATCCATTCTTGAAAATGTGCCATGTAATACCCATATTCTTTCATCCATTCTTCCGGTGTCATACCCTTGCGATAAAAAGAGGCTTCCATCATGCCCGACGTTATAGACCCGAGGTTAATTTTATCATCCATACTCTTACTACTCCATGGAATTTCGGGATTATGTGGGTCAACGTACAAATACCAAACACAGTTGGGGCAATAAAAATAAGGACAAATTGAAGCATCACTGCCATCTGTTGTAATATATGCCTCTCCACAATCCGGGCACTTGATTTTTTCACCTCTGCGAAGTATGGCTAATATGTCTTCGTCCCGCATACTCGGCACCTCCTCTTTTCCATTT
>CAZIHW010000029.1:0-9096 GCA_964539045.1 uncultured Eubacteriales bacterium
ACTGCAGGCGGCAACCAAGCCATTGTGGAAGTTGCCCTGACGCAGATTGGCAATGAGGGAGGTCAGCCTTATTGGTCCTGGTATGGGTTCGACAGCCGCGAGGAGTGGTGCGCCTGCTTTGTCAGTTGGTGTGCTGACCAGTGCGGGTATATCGAGGCCGGGATTATTCCCAAGTTTGCTGGGTGCGTAGACGGCGTAAGCTGGTTCCAATCCCAAGGACTTTGGCAGGGACGAGATTATGAGCCGCAGCCCGGTGACATTATCTTCTACGACTGGGATAACAAAGGCTCCTCCGGCCCGCAGGACGGATTATCCGACCATGTGGGTATTGTTGAGAAAGTTGAGAACGGTATCGTCTATACCGTGGAGGGCAATTCCGGCGATGCTTGTAGACAGCGGCAATACTCAGTTGGTTACTATGAAATCCTCGGATACGGCACACCCGCCTACTAAAAAACCAGCCGCAAACGCGGCTGGTACATAAAATTCAATTTCTGGTTTCGTCCATTGCTGGAGCCAAAGAGCAAATATTTGAGGATGGAAAAATTGAGCAGATCTTGTGTGATCCGGAACTGTCGGACGGCGCAGCATTGGACTTGTTTCATGCACTGCGGCAAGTGGCTGGGATGTCCCAAATGATAAATCTCCCGGCTCCGGCTTAAATAAAGGCTGCTGGGAGCTTTTTCTTTTTGCGTTTCAGAACAGCAACGATCCGTTGAGAGCTGCTTTGACCCCTTCTTGTTAATTTGAACCCTCTTTTTAGGGCAAAACAAAAAGGCATTAGCTCCCCATCACTTTTTTGATGATTGCTGAAAAAATAGGTTCTTTATTCTTTGTTTTCTTTTAAGGGATTGACATCCCGGAAAAGTTGTGCTATATTATGAACACCGTTTATAAACACAGTTTAGAAACATAGTTTATGCACAAGAAGGAGGATATATAATGCCACCAAAACCAAAAAATACACGGGAAGAAATCGCTGCGGCAGCATTCGAGATTATCAAGCAGGAAGGGCTTTCGGCATTGACTGCGAGGAGACTGGGAAAAAGCCTGGATTCCTCCGCAGGCTCTATCTTTACGGTCCTTCCCAGTATGGAAGCAGTAAAAATGGCGGCACGGGAGCTGGCACTTGCGGAATTTAAGGCGTATATCAGTGATTACCGGGAATACACGCCGGCCTTCAAGCGCATCGGGATCATGATCGTATCTTATGGCATCCACGAGCCGGAGCTGTTCAAATTGCTGTTCATGCAGGAGCATCCGTCGGAGATTGGATTCGCGGAATCGCTGAAGGATCTGGGCGATATTCCCCAGGTGTGCCGGGAACTGATCCAGCGGGACTACGGAATGACCCTGGAAGAAGCCGCGCTGATGTTTGAACAGCTTTGGATACAGGCTTATGGCGTAGGTTCCATGTGCGCCATGCGTGTGATCCGGCTGAGCGACGAAGAAATCAGCAAACGACTGAGCGTGATTTTCGCCGGGCTGGTAATGCTTATAAAATCAGGTAAACTGAAGGAAGTTTATATGGATGTGGAAAAGAAGGCAGACGGCACGTATCACGAGCGAAAACTGAATGAGTTTCCCTTTGTGCCGGAATCTGAGAGGAAGAGTTGACAATGGCAACATCAAATATAAAAGCACTTGCTCGATAACTTCCGGCTTGCTTTGAGGGAATTGATGTGACACAGCATGTCTCATAACTAAAATCAGGCAATTTGCTCGTTTTGTGTCCTGTTTTTAGTGGAGTTTTCCGGATATGCTTTGTGTGAAAGGGGGTGCTGACATGGATCAGCAGAAAATGGGGGCTTTCTTAAGACAGCTTCGAAATGAAAAGAACATGACACAGGAACAGCTGGCTGAAAAGTTTGGTGTTTCACGCAGATCTGTATCACGCTGGGAAGGAGGATATAATCTTCCGGATATAGACATTATTATTGAAATGTCAGATTTTTATGAAGTAGAACTGAAAGAATTATTCAACGGAGAAAGGAAAAACGAGCAGATGAATAATAAAGAAAAAGAAACCGCATTATTAGTGACGGATTACAATATTGAAAGGAATATGAAAGATGCAAAGGTAGCAATCGGGTTCTTTATAGCCGGATTTATAGGTGTAATTGTAAGTATCATTTTACGGAACGTAGATATCGGGCATACTTTCTTTTCCGGTTTAATACACGGTCTCAGTGATGGAATCGGACCCGCAGCGATGATAATTGGGTTAATTTATGCTTACAACAATATCAAAGAACTGCGTGAAGAAAAAGCTCGTCTTTTAAATACGAGATTAGGAAAATTTAAGAATATAAAATAGGAAAAGTAAATTTCCTTGAATTTAAGGAGGAAAACAAATGGATAACAAAGTACTTAATAGGCTTTTCATCATAGCAAGTCTGGGATTGGTAATAGCAGGCGGAATCTTCTTGTGTATTAATATATTTGACGGAAATGCCACCACAGCACCATTAAATATCGCATTGGTGTGCATCTTGTTATCAAGTTTATTTAATGTATTGAGGCTAATGAATGAAAAGAAAGAGTAAAGGAATTTCTCGACAACTGGATTAAACAGTTTACTTGATAAATATTCTCAACCTAAAAATCTCAGGAGGAATCATTTATGCTTAACATTAAACACTTAACAAAAAACTACGGTGAAAAGAAGGCCGTGGATGACCTGAACCTACATATATGCCCGGGCGAGATTTACGGGTTTATCGGCCACAACGGTGCGGGTAAGACCACTACGCTTAAATCCGTGGCGGGGATTTTGCAATTTGATCAGGGTGAAATCTATATTGACGGAACCTCTATCAAGGAAAGCCCCTTGGAATGCAAGCGTAAATTCGCCTATATCCCTGATAATCCCGATCTTTATGACTATATGACGGGCATCAAGTATCTGAACTTCATCGCGGACGTCTTCGGAGTCAGCCCGGCGGAGAGGCAGGAACGTATCCGCAAATATGCCGCCGTTTTTGAGCTGACAGATGACTTGGCTCAGCCCATCGCCGCCTACTCTCACGGCATGAAACAGAAACTGGCTATAATTTCCGCCTGGCTCCATGAACCGAAGCTTATCCTCATGGACGAGCCCTTCGTGGGTCTTGACCCCAAAGCATCACACCTGTTAAAGGAAATGATGCGCGAGGTATGTGATAATGGTGGGGCTATCTTCTTCTCTACCCATGTGCTGGAGGTTGCGGAGAAACTTTGCGACAAGGTAGCAATCATCAAGGGCGGAAAGCTCATTCGCTCCGGCACCATGGAGGAGGTCAAGGGAGATGAAACCCTGGAGGATGTGTTCCTGGAACTGGAGGGAGAATCATGCTGAAAGTCTTAGTGAAAATGCAGATGGCGGAGATTTTCCGCAGCTATTTTTATGACGCCAAGAAGAACAAAGCACGCTCCAAAGGAACCACAGCGCTCTATTTCATCTTATTTTTCCTTCTGATGGCGGGTATGCTGGGCGGCATGTTTACAGTTCTGTCCGATACACTTTGTGGGCCGCTCCATGCAGTGGGAATGGACTGGCTCTATTTTGCCATGATGGGACTGATCGCCATTCTCTTGGGTACCTTCGGTAGCGTATTTAACACCTTCTCCGTGCTGTACCTGGCAAAGGACAACGATCAGATGCTGTCTCTGCCTATTCCGATTCCCGTGCTGATGGCATCCCGGCTGACGACGGTTTATCTCATGGGGCTGATGTATTCCAGTGTGGCGATCATCCCAGCGGTGATCGTGTACTGGGTGTCGGTGAAATTTTCCCTAACCTACGTACTGAGCGGGGTGCTGCTGACCCTTTTGATATCCGTGTTTGCTCTGACGCTCTCTTGTGCCCTGGGCTGGGTGGTTGCGAAAATCACTCTGAAGCTGAAAAATAAAAGTTTGATTACCGTGGTTGTTTCACTTGCGTTTTTCGGTGGATACTACTTCATTGTGTTCAGAGCGCAAACATTGCTGAGCGAATTGCTGACAAATGCGCTGGTATTTGGTAAAGCCATCAAAGATGCAGCATACCCTCTATATCTGCTCGGCAGAGTGGGTGTGGGCGATCCGGTATCCTGCCTGGTCGTGGCTGTTGTGGTGGCGGCGCTGTTCGCCCTGATGTGGGTACTGATTTCCCAAAGCTTTTTGAAGCTCGCTACCTCCACCGGAAAGACGGAGCGAAAACTCTACAAGGAAACCACCGTCAAGCAAAAAAGCATTTCCTCGGCACTGCTGGGGAAGGAGTTTTCACGTTTTCTTTCCAGTCCCAACTATATGCTCAACTGTGGTTTGGGTATTATTACATTGCCGCTCTGCGGAGTCGCTTTGCTTTGGAAGGGCGAGGTATTTATTAAGATTCTGAACGAAGTGTTCGGTGGTCGCGCGGGGAGTGTTCCGTTGCTTCTGTGCGCAGTGGGGTGTCTGGCCGCTTCTATGAACGATATAGTAGTTCCATCCGTCTCGTTGGAGGGAAAGAGCCTGTGGCTCATACAGTCATTGCCGGTTAGTCCCTGGAAGATACTCCGGGCAAAGCTCGCGGTACATCTTTTGCTGACCGGGATACCCATGCTGTTTTGCGCAGTGTGCCTGGCAGTGATTCATATGTTCTCTCCGTTGGATCTTTTGCTTGTGGCACTTCAGGCTTTGTCCTTTGTGCTGATTTCGGCACTCCTTGGGATGTTTATTGGCTTGAAAATTCCCAACCTCAACTGGACAAGCGAGGTAACAGTTATAAAGCAGGGCATGGGCGTGACGATTGCCATGTTCGGAGGATTCGCCTATAACATTGCTTTTATCCTGGGCTTTATGCTGCTTCCCGGCTGGAAACTGGGCTTTATGGGATATATGGGATGCTTCATTGGTGTCAATCTGCTTCTCAGCGTGGCGCTGTACCTGTGGCTGAAAAAGAGGGGCAGCAAGCTGTTCGCAGCATTGTAAGTCTCTACCATGCGTAGGTTGGCTTCCGATAATTGTACGTGTACAATATCCCTTGAAGGAGGGATAGTTATGACCTATATCACCGGCGAAACCATAAAAAAGCTGCGTGAGAAAAAGAAACTCACGCAAAAGCAGCTGGCAGAAAAGCTGATGGTAACCGATAAAGCGGTCTCCAAGTGGGAAACCGGAAGAGGCTTCCCTGATCTGAGCATCCTCCCCGAACTGGCCGGAGCATTGTCGGTCTCCGTGCCGGAGCTTTTGACAGGAGACGTTGCCGATAACAAAAATGTGTCTGCGAATATGAAGCGGAGCAAATTCTATGTCTGCCCAATCTGTGGCAATGTAATCCACGCAATAGGAGAAGGTGCATTCTCCTGCTGTGGACTCCGCCTGCCCCCACTGGAGGAAGAAGCAGACGATGAAGCGCATAGAATATCGGTGGAAAACGTGGAGGATGAGATGCTCATCTCGCTGGATCACCCCATGGAAAAAGGACACTTCATTTCCTTTATCGCCTACGTTTCGGACAATGGCATCCAGATGAAGAAACTCTATCCGGAGCAAGCGGCGGAAATTCGATTTCACAGGATGGGGTTAGGGAAACTCCTTGCATATTGTAATCGCCATGGGATGTTCTGCCAAATGGTTTAAGGGTACATAAAAAGAAAGGTTACGGATTTCCGTAACCTTTCTTTTTTTAACTCATTTTTTAACTTATCCTTTTTGTCAACTTATATGAAACATTATCAGTATTCGAGATTTCCGTTGAATACAAGCTTTGCGTTTCCGGTAAGAATAACCTTATCATCCGTATAATTTACAATCAAATCGCCGCCCGGAAGCTTTACTGTTATATCTTCACCCTTGTTACAAAAACCGTTTTCCACAGCTGCTATTGCCGCTGCACATGCACCGGTACCGCATGCGAGTGTTTCACCGTTTCCTCTTTCCCAAACGCGAATCTTGAGCATGTTTTTATTTACTATTCTTACGAACTCGGTATTTATACGTTCAGGGAATACTTCTGCATTTTCAAACAGAGGTCCGACTGTTTTTACTTCTACCTTGTCAACCTGATCACAGAATATAACACAGTGAGGGTTTCCGACGGATACACAGGTGATATTGTAATTTTCTCCGGCTATTTCTATCGGATAATCCTTTATGCTGTTCTCGTTGATTGTTGTAGGAAGGGATTTTGCAGAAAGATCGGCTTTTCCCATATCTACACTGACAAGGGTTACCTTTCCGTTGCGCGTATAAAGCTTTAACCTCTTTATTCCGCTTTCGGTCTCAACCGTAATGTCCAACTTGTCGGTTATACCGTTATCATATACGTATTTTCCGACATTTCTTATACAGTTTCCGGCCATTTTACCCTCTGAGCCGTCACGGTTGAAAATCCTCATTCTTATATCTGCAACCGAGGAGTTTTCAATCAAAACGATACCGTCGCCGCCAACCCCGTAATGTCTGTCGCACAGGGTTACGCAGAGAACTTCCGGATTGTATATCTCTCCGTTCCGATTGTCAATAAATATGTAGTCATCACCGGTTGCCTGCATCTTTGCAAATACGATTTTTTGCTTTTCGCTGCTCATAGAATTTATATCTACAAGTTCCGTATTAGTCTCTTTAAATCCGCTTGCTATGATACTTGCGGCAACATTTGCAGTATCAAGGGAAGTAAAGCAAGGTATTGAGAGCTGGAGTGCTTTCCTGCTGAGTGCAATGTAATCGTTTACGGTTGAATCCATGAGAGCTCCTGTGTATACGATATAGCTTATATTGCCACTGTCGAGGAGATCGAACACTTCTTTGAATTCTATCTCATGTACGTCTATACCGAGACTCCTTACAGACTCTGCGGTTTCATGAGTAGAATATATCGAAAATCTCATATCATCAAGCTTTTTGGCAAGTGATACGATTTCAACCAGATCATGCGTATCAACCTTTATGAATACTCCGATAGAACGATCCTGCTTTGGATACTTCAGCTGTTTTCCGGAAGCTGTCATGCCCTTGAAAAGAGCCTCATTTCTGGTTTTGCCGAGACCCAATACTTCTCCGGTGGACTTCATTTCAGGTCCGAGATATGAGTTTGCGTCAGTGAGCTTCTCAAACGAGAAAACAGGAACCTTAACAGCATAGTAAGGCGAGTTTCTGTAAAGACCTGTACCGTATCCGGCTGATTTTAGACTCTTGCCTATCATGACTCGAGACGCTATATCAACCATAGGTACACCGGTTACCTTGCTTATATAAGGTACTGTACGGGAAGCTCTGGGGTTAACCTCAATTACGTAAAGTTCTCCCTCATAGATGAGGTACTGTATGTTTACGAGCCCCTTTGTACCAAGTGCGAGTGCTAAGTTTTCCGAACACTCCGCTATTGTGTCAATCATTTTATCGTTGATGCTGTAGGGTGGATATACTGCTATAGAGTCGCCGCTGTGAACACCGGCCCTTTCTATGTGTTCCATAATGCCGGGTATAAGAACATCTTTGCCGTCCGAAATAACGTCGACTTCAAGTTCCGTGCCCATCATGTATTTATCTACAAGAACCGGGTTGTCAATGCCTTGAGAGAGAATTCTCTGCATATACAGCCTTACCTCGGCCTCATCGTGAACTATTCTCATATTCTGTCCGCCGATAACATAAGACGGTCTGAGGAGAACAGGGAAGCCTAATGTGTTTGCGGCATTCACAGCCTCATCTTCTGTATTTACACCCATACCCTTAGGTCTATGTATGTTGAATTTTTCAAGCAATTCATCAAATCGCTCTCTGTCTTCGGCAAGGTCGACACCTTCTGCTGACGTACCGAGGATAGGGATGCCGGCTTTATCAAGGAATCCGGTGAGTTTTATAGCTGTCTGTCCTCCGAAAGCCACAACAACACCAACCGGCTTCTCAATATTTATTATGTTCATAACATCTTCCGGACATAACGGTTCAAAATAAAGCCTGTCCGCGGTGTCATAGTCAGTTGAAACAGTTTCAGGGTTATTATTAATTATTACGACCTCATAGCCGAGTTCTTTAAGAGCCCATACGCAATGTACGGATGAGTAGTCAAATTCTATTCCCTGGCCTATTCTGATAGGTCCTGAACCGAGAACTATAACTACAGGCTTTCCGCTGCGCTTAAACTCGCGTGATTCACAGCTTCCCTCCGATACCGAGTAGAAGTAAGGGGTCTCTGCGTCAAACTCTGCGGCACATGTGTCAACCATCTTGTATGAGAATTCGCAGCCGGGAAGACTGTCAGCACCCGATATGCGCTTCAGAGCATCATCGGTATATCCTAAGCGCTTTCCCTTGCGATACAATTCGTCATTTATGCCCTTTGAAATCTCTGCTTCATAGTCCGCGAGTTTCTTAATCTTACTCAAGAACCAACGATCTATTCTTGTTATATCAAAGATCTCTTCTATATCAATGCCGGCTTTGATAGCCTCAAACACAGTAAAAAGACGGTGATCGTCTGTTATCTTAAGTCTCTCTCTTACAGGTAGATCCGATAGGGGTTCCGCATTCAGGGTGTCAAGTGAAATCTCAACGCCTCTTACTGCTTTCATGAGAGCTGCCTCAAATGAAGGCGCTATTGCCATTACCTCACCGGTGGCCTTCATCTGTGTGCCGAGTTTTCTGGAAGCTCCTACGAACTTATCGAAAGGCCATTTCGGAAGTTTAACTACATAGTAGTCCAAAGTGGGCTCAAAGCACGCGCATGTTTTTCCCGTGATATCATTTTTAATCTCGTCGAGAGTATATCCCAAAGCAATTTTTGTTGTGATTTTTGCTATGGGGTAGCCTGTCGCCTTCGATGCGAGGGCGGAGGATCGCGATACACGGGGATTAACTTCAATTACCGAATATTCAAAACTGTCCGGATTAAGGGCAAATTGACAGTTGCATCCACCGACAATTCCCAATGCGGAAATGATATTGAGTGATGCTGAACGAAGCATTTGATATTCTTTGTCTGCAAGTGTTACTGCAGGAGCTATAACTATACTGTCACCGGTGTGTACGCCTACAGGATCCAGGTTTTCCATGGAGCATACGGCAATTACATTGCCGGCGGAATCGCGCATTGTCTCGAACTCGATTTCCTTCCATCCGAATATGTACTTTTCAACGAGAATCTGGGTT
>CAZIHW010000030.1:0-7234 GCA_964539045.1 uncultured Eubacteriales bacterium
GCAGCGTCTCCCGGGATGAAGTATAAGCATTATTCACCGAATGCAGATGTAATAGTGGTGGACGCTGACTCAAAATTATTCGCTGAATTTGTTACAGAGCGGGCATATGAAAACGGGAAAGACAAAACAGCGGCGTTGATATTTGACGATGAGGGCGAAAAACCCAACTGTATAATAAAGTCATTCGGAAACAAAAATGATGATAAGGCCCATGCAAACAAGCTCTTCTCCCTTTTAAGAGAGTGTGATGACGAGCATATCAGTACAGTTTATGTACATTGCCCGTCAAAATCGGGAGTCGGACTGGCCGTTATGAACAGGCTTCTGCGTGCCGCAGAGTATAAAGTCATAAAACTTTAGTAAAATAAGAGGTGAATGTATTGCGCAAGGCGGTAATAGTCGGGGTGACCGGACAGACAGGAGCAGGAAAGAGCACGGTATGTGAAATGCTTAAGAAATACGGTTATTCCGTGATAGATGCTGATAAAGTTGCAGCTCTTGTTACAGAAAAAGGATCTCCCATATTGGAAGAGCTTGCTGTCGGCTTCGGACAGGATATTATAAATGAGGACGGGAGCTTAAACAGAAAACTTTTGGCGCAAAAAGCATTTTCGTCGCCGGATAGAACAGCGCTTCTTAATTCTATAATGCATCCGGAAATAATCCGACTTATTATGAAGAAAGTAAACGGAGAATTCTGGAATGGATATGAAGCAGTTTTGCTTGATGCTCCACAGCTGTTTGAAAGCAAATTAAACGAGAATTGCGGATTTATAATTACTGTTATAGCTCCTGAAAGTATCAGACTTAAGCGCATTATGGAGCGCGACAACATCGATGAAGCTGCTGCGAGACTCAGAATGAATGCACAGTATGATGAGAGCTTTTTCAAAGCGAATGCAGATGTTGTTATTGAAAACACAGGTGACAATGACAGACTTTATGAACAAGTGTTATACACCGCCAGACTGATAGAGTCAAAAATCAGCGGCGAACCTAGCCATTAGGCTATACAGAGTTAAGGAGGAAAATATCATGAGCGATAAAAAGACAGAGGCAGAGAAGCTTGCAGAGGAGCTTTGCTATGAGCCAAAGCATGCAGCAAAGGTTATAGAGGATAAAGAGGTTGAAAAGGCCGATAAGTTCTGTGACGGATATATAGACTTCCTGAATACGGCAAAGACCGAAAGGGAAGTAACCGCTTTTATGAAAAAGAAGGCGGAGAAAAAAGGATTCAGGGAGTTTGACAAGAACAAAAAGTACAAAGCAGGGGATAAGGTATACAGAATAAACAGAGATAAATGTATCATGCTCTGCGTATTCGGTAAGAAAGATATAAAAGAGGGCGTTAAGATTGCCGCCGCACATATCGATTCACCCAGGGTTGACTTAAAGCCTAATCCATTGTACGAGTCTGATGAGATGGCATTCTTTAAGACGCATTACTACGGCGGAATAAAGAAGTACCAGTGGACTGCTATACCGCTGTCACTTCATGGCGTTGTTATGAGAGCAGACGGAACTAAGGTTGAGGTAAACATAGGCGAGGACGATAAGGATCCTAAATTTGTTATAACAGATTTGCTTCCGCACCTGGGTGCAGAACAGATGAAAAGGACACTCGCCGAGGGGATAAAGGGTGAAGAGCTCAACATACTTATAGGCTCAAGACCGTTCAAGGATGATAAGGCATCCGAACTTGTAAAGCTCAATATATTAAAGTTACTAAATGAGAAGTACGGTATCATAGAAAAGGATTTTCTTTCTGCAGAACTGGAATTGGTACCTGCTTTCAAGGCAGGGGATATCGGTTTTGACAGGAGTATGATAGGTGCCTATGGCCATGATGACAGAGTATGTGCTTATCCTGCCGCATGCGCTGCCCTTGATGTAAAAGACCCGGAGTATACTGTTGTTACGGTCCTTACGGATAAAGAGGAAATAGGTTCCGACGGAAATACCGGACTTAACTCCTCTTATTTCAAGTACTTTATCTATGATTTGGCAGAAATTTTCGGTGCAAACGGAAGAGATGTTCTGTCAAAGAGCGAGTGCTTGTCGGCAGATGTAAATGCTGCTTTTGATCCTACTTTCCCGGAGGTTATGGAAAAGAGAAACGCCTCATTCATAAACAAGGGAGTTGTCATAACTAAGTATACAGGTTCAAGAGGAAAGGCTGGCACCTCAGATGCTTCAGCCGAGTTCATGGGCAAGGTACGTTCGTTCCTCGATAAGAATGATGTTGTATGGCAAATAGGCGAGCTCGGAAAGGTTGATTTCGGCGGAGGCGGAACGGTCGCAATGTATGTTGCCGCACTGAATGTTGACGTAGTTGATCTGGGTGTTCCGGTTTTGTCAATGCATTCTCCTTATGAAGTTGTATCAAAGCTTGATGTATATATGGCATACAGAGCATTCTCCGAGTTCTTTAAACTTAAGTAGTCTTACGGCGCGATTTAAACCCGCCTAAAATAAAACCAAAAACCACGATGTTTATAATAAACATCGTGGTTTTTATAGTTTTGTGTTATTTGTTTTTATATTGTTGCTTCATACGGAGCTCTTTTGAGAGGATAGTCTTGCGAAGACGAAGAGATGAAGGTGTTACTTCAAGAAGCTCGTCATCGGCAATAAATTCCATACATTGCTCAAGACTTAAGTTCGTCGGAGGAACCAGACGAAGAGCGTCATCTGATCCGGAGGCACGTGTGTTTGTCAAATGCTTAGTTTTGCATACATTGCACACAATGTCCTCGCCCCTTGATGATTCGCCGACGATCATTCCCTCATAAACCTCAATACCCGGTCCTACAAATAAGCGACCTCTCTCCTGAGTGTTGAAAAGTCCGTATGCATTTGTCTCACCGGCTTCGTGTACGATTATTGAGCCGCGCTCTCTTGACGGGAACTCACCCTTGAAGGGCTGATAACCGTCAAACAACTGGTTCATTATACCGTTGCCGTTTGTATCCGTAAGGAATTCACTTCTGTATCCTATAAGACCGCGTGACGGAATTGAGAACTCAAGGTGCGTAGCGCCGCCTTCGTGTACAACCATATTGGTAAGCTCTCCCTTGCGGGGGCCGAGTTTTTCGATTACATTGCCGACATACTCCTCTGGAACTTCAACGGAGAGAATTTCCATAGGCTCAAGAAGTTGTCCGTTTTCATCCCTCTTAAGAATAACCTTCGGGCGCGATACCTGAAACTCATATCCCTCTCTTCGCATAGTTTCTATGAGTATGGAGAGATGGAGTTCTCCACGTCCCGAAACCTTGAAGGTGTCGGTTGTATCAGTTTCTTCAACACGCATACTTACGTTGGTTTCTACTTCTTTGAAAAGCCTGTCTCTTATATTTCTTGATGTTACGAACTTGCCTTCACGTCCGGCAAACGGGCTGTTGTTTACAATGAAGTTCATTGAAATGGTCGGCTCATCGATCTTTATGAAATCAAGCGGTTCCACACATTCGGGAGAACAAGCAGTTTCACCTATGTTTATATCTGAGATACCCGAAACGCAGATGATTTCTCCGGCGGATGCACTGTCAACCTCTTTTCTTGAGAGACCCTCAAAGATATAGAGCTTTGAAACCTTTACATTTTCCTGGGATCCATCGCTTTTGCAGAGAACTACCTGGTCGTTCTTCTTTATTGTTCCGCGCTCGATTCTTCCTACACCTATTCTTCCGATATAGTCGTCATAATCAAGGCTTGAGAAGAGGACCTGAAGGGGTTCACTGTCTTCACCTTTCGGAGCCGGGATTTCCTTTATGATTTCCTCAAACAGGGGGCGCATGTCGCCCTCCCTGACTCTGCTGTCATCAGATGCATATCCGTTTTTAGCGGACGCAAAAACAACAGGGAATTCTATCTGATCATCATCGGCACCGAGTTCTATAAAGAGGTCGATAACCTCATCTACAACCTCTGCGGGGCGGGCGCCGGGTCTGTCTATCTTGTTTATAACAACCACAACTTTTTTCTTTAAAGCAAGAGCTTTTTTCAGAACAAATCTCGTCTGTGGCATACAACCTTCGAATGCGTCTACAAGGAGCAGCACACCGTCTACCATGAGAAGTATACGCTCTACCTCACCGCCGAAATCCGCATGGCCCGGGGTGTCGATTATATTAATCTTTTTATCTTTGTAATGTATGGCGGTATTTTTGGAAAGTATTGTAATTCCGCGCTCTTTCTCTAAGTCGTTGGAGTCCATAACACGATCCTCGACCTGTTCATTTGTACGGAATGTTCCGCTCTGCTTGAGCAATTCATCCACCAGGGTTGTTTTACCGTGGTCTACGTGAGCTATGATTGCTACATTTCTTATATCTTCTCTGAGTTTCAAATCCACACGACCTTGTTATATTAAAGTTAAAATAGAACATATTATATACAATAGTAAAGCCAAAACAGAATTTTAGCACTCTGTCTTGAATTTTGCAAGTGCTGATGTTAAAATTGTTACGTCCAGGGGCGCTGAATAGATTTTCGGCTGAGATGAGACAATGCGGTTTTCGTCACGCACAGTTGATGTCCCCTAAGACCTGATCAGGGTAATGCCTGCGTAGGAAAGGAAGAAAAAAATATGAAAAACAACAAGACGTATCGTCTGGTGGTTACAGCTATGCTCATAGCTCTGGCTACCGTGCTGAACCAATTCGCATCATTCGATTTGCCATTCCTGATGGGTGGCGGAATTACGATCTTCAGTCAAGTTCCGATCATAGCCTTAGGATATATATTCGGTGTAAGATGGGGGCTTATCTCCGGCTTCACGATGTCCTTACTCCAGTTGATGTTCGGATTCTCCAATTTCTCCTATGTAAAGGGTATGGCAGCATATATTATTCTTGCATTGCTTGACTACCTTGTACCGTACACACTTCTCGGCTTGGGAGGTATGTTTAAAGGCAGATTTAAGAGTTCTTATGTAGACTTGACTGTGGGCACTGTGATGGTTTGTCTTATAAGATATATTTGCCATTTCCTATCGGGTATAACAGTTTGGGCTGATTATACAGACGGAAATGCAATAAAGGCTATAATAACATACTCGCTTAGTTATAATGCCGGATACATGGTACCGGAAACGATTGTTACGGTCATCGGTATCTTGGCTCTTAATAAGTTCCTATTCCCGAAATTGGACGACAAGGGAATGCTCAAATAAGCAATAAGGAGAGCTTAAAGTGGCAGAGAAAAAGGAAAAAACAACACTTCCTCTCGATGAGGAAAGCAATGCATCGGAGCTGGAGCAGCTTGTGTCAGATCTTCCGGGAGAGGTCATTGCGGATCTCAATGTAAATCCGGAGGATGATGACAAAATTCCCCTCGACCCGGAGACCGGGCTGGACCCGCAAAAACTGGAAGAAGAGCTTGAAGGTCTCAAGGATCTGGTACAGGATGAGATAGACAAGATGATGGAATCAAATCCTGATGCCGAATGGACGGACATAGTAAAGGCTGCCAAAGAGGAAAAAGACAATCGTCATAATCACACGGGAAAGCTTTGCGAATGTTGCGGAGAAAACTATGTGGATGATGACGGGGTATATTGTGAAGATTGCCTTGAGACAATGAAACACTATCCATTTGAATGGTGGAAATTGATTATACCTGCTCTTACGGTTGTTCTGGTTGTTTTGAGCTTTAGTTTCTTTGCTATTTCGTGGCCGGTTTACAGTGAAACTGCAGCGGCACAGAAACTTGTGGCAGAGGGTAAACTCTCTTCTGCCCTCGAAGCATATGATAAAATTAACGCAGAGATTAAAGTTACCGATGAAAATTACGGTGATAAATACCTTTTAAATCAGGTTAAAATTTATGAAACTATCGGCATAGACGAGTATGAATCTCTCTCGAAATTTATAGATAAGTACTATGTCGGTAATGAAATAAATAAACGTTGGAACGCGCCCGTAAGACAGGCCAGAGATACAATAAATTCATATCAAAAGCTTTATGAGATTTTTGAGACCGCCATGAGCAGTTCTTCCGACTACAAGTCTTTTGAGAAGAACTTTGATGATTTGGCAGGGTCTTACGATGAAGCATTTGTATATTATTACAAGTATGTGGCGGCTTCCTCTTTTGGAGAAAAGACTGCTTTAAAGATGGAATTACTTAACAAAATTAAGGAAGAATCACCTGAAAGCAAGACTTTATACCTGCCACTTATGGCAGAAAGCGCATTGGCGGAGGGCAAGTATGACGAAATGATTTCGATTGCGAATGAACTTGCCGAAATCAACTGCGAAAGCCCATATTCCTGGTGGTATAAAATAGTTGCTTACAGGCTCCAGGGCAATATACCCAAGGCTTCTAATGCATGCAACGAGGCATTGGAGATAAATCCGGACAATGCCATTATAAATTATCAAATGGCTGTGATCTGTCTCTTACAAGGAAAAACAGAAACTGCCACCACCTATGCCTCTACCGCATACGAGAATGCGACTACGCTGAATTCATTCTTATCATCGGCCAGCCTTTATTCCCTTTGCTCACAGCTTAAGGGGGATGAGGAGACTGTCAAATCCATAAATGAGGAAGTTGACAGCTATGGATATGATATTTCTGAGGATGTGGCAGCGGTTATAGACGGCTCTAAGAAAATAGAGGATATATTTATGAAGGGAACAGGTGATTTTGAATGGGATTAATGTATTTCATTTTAAAAATAGTCAGCTTTCCCGGAACTATGTTCAAGGCTTTTATGGAGCACTTAGCGTGCCGTATGTACGGTGTTCCCGTAGAGTTTTCAAAGTATATACAAAAGAATGAACTTTGCGGGCATGTGGAGCATTTACTCGCACCGAAGCGCGGAAGTTTCGGCATATGCTTTTTGCCGCACATAGTAACCTTGATATGCGGTATTGCATTTACCGTGCCTGCTGCAATGAATCTATTTTATTTAGGGAAGGTAAATGTATTTTCCTGTATATTTATCTATATGGGATTGTCTTTCCTTATGAACCTATTCCCGATGATAGAGGATGCTGTTAACATGTGGGAAAATCTTTTTTCAAAAGACACAAAGATTGTCTTAAAGATTTTTCTTGCGGTTCCGGCTGCTGTTATGTATGCGGGAGCATACCTCGAAAGATATTGCGTAACATTGCTTACAACATTGGGATTTGCATACGGAGTTCCTTATTTTATCGCTTTATTCATATAAGACTTTTAAAGACCTTTAAAAATTATTTGAAACCAACCATAAAAAGGGTGC
>CAZIHW010000031.1:0-12827 GCA_964539045.1 uncultured Eubacteriales bacterium
TGAAATACGGAAGCAACTTGCAATTCAGTACCCCGTATGAGGAATATGACAAATCTAAAACACAGTATTCAATAGATTTGCTTATCTGGCCGGAAAAAGACGGCACATACAAATGGGGTGTTACAATTGACGAAATAGTAAGTCATGGATACTACCGTAGCGCTGCCAGTGCATACATTGACCCGGACACTCTCAAGACAGATCTTCCGGCGAATTCAGACCTTAATGATTTGTATGAAGAGCACCGGGAGATTATAAGTGGTTTAGTAAATAGTGCAAAATCTGTATTGGGGATTTGACAGAGTATAACTTTATTGTTATAATAGCAAACTGCATGCCGTGAATTTAATTTATTATTTGCGGTACAAGATCCTTGCTCTGCAGGAAGTAACGCAGGGCCAAATGACCATAAGGAGGTGCTAGTAATGGCAGTAAAAAACTATGAGGCTATGTTGGTATTCTCAGTAAAGAATGGCGACGAAGCAGCACAGCAGCTTTTCGAGAAGTTTAAGGCTATGATCGAAAAGAACGGTACCATTGGAAACGTAGACGAGTGGGGTAAGCGCAAACTTGCTTATGACATCAACTACGAAACAGAGGGTTACTACTACGTAGTTGAGTATTCAGCAGAGCCTGAATTCCCGGCAGAATTTGAGCGTGTGCTCAGAATCACTGACGGAGTTCTCCGCTTCCTCAACACATCTAAGTAATCACACAGGAGGTACTTAACATGCTTAACTGTGCTATCATCATGGGTCGACTTACTTCAGACCCAGAACTTCGTACCACTACAAGCGGAATTTCCGTTACAAGTTTTTCCGTCGCAGTGGACAGGTCTTACCAGAAACCGGGCGAAGAACGTCAAACAGACTTCATAAATGTAGTTGCTTGGAGGCAGACAGCGGAATTCGTTACACGTTATTTCCACAAAGGCTCCATGATAGCTGTACAGGGTTCTATCCAAACCCGAAATTATGAAGACAAAACAGGCGCAAAACGCACAGCCGTTGAAATTGTTGCAGACAACGTAAGTTTCTGCGGTTCAAAGGCAGAGACAGGAACAGGTAACTATCAGCCCGCAGCAGCTGCTCCGGCAGCCACACAGGCTCCTTCCTTCTCAACAGCAGGCGCTGACGATTTTTCTTCCGCAGATATGGAAGACGAATTACCATTCTAATTAAGGAGGTTAACCTATATGGCATTCGATAGAAACGGTCGTGGCGGAAGAAAGTCACGTAAAAAAGTTTGCGCTTTTTGCGTAGAAAAAGTAGAAAAAATCGATTACAAGGATACCGCTCGTCTTCGCAAGTTTACTTCAGACAGAGCTAAGATCCTTCCGAGACGTGTAACAGGCACATGTGCTTACCATCAGCGTGAGCTCACAACAGCTATCAAGCGTGCACGTCACGTTGCACTTCTCCCCTACTCAGCCGACTGATAACGGACGGGCAGGCAAGTGCTTAGCGAAACTTAACAAAAATTTATGGGACGTATCATCATTGATACGTCCCATTTTTATTGCTATATAAATTGCCACACTGATTACCGATTAAACCGTCTCTTAAGCACCGGTATTATTGTTGCTATAGCCGTCCAGAGAAGCTGGAAGGAAACTATCTGTCCCCCGGTGATTCCGGCACCTTCACTACCTGCCATAGCACCTATAACTATAAACAGAAGAACTGCCATTACAGAATAAATTGTGGCTATCATATTGTTGACCGGGATATCGGCATTTATTTCTCTCGCCTCGTAAACGGACTTCAGCGATGCCTCTATTGTTCCGTTATGAATAATACCGGCCGGAGCTGTTTCTATCTCTTCATTCCTATACTTTTGGAATATATCGCCCGATACGGGACTGAGTATCTTAACAGCTGATAACGGAAGATTGAAATATCTGCAAATCATTTCCTCTGTAATATTACAATCACAAGAACGTATGAGAAGTGATACACCCGCTCTGTCAACGTTTTGGAGGTATCTCCTCATATGCTTATCAGCCTGATACTTAATGACAAACATAGCGGAAATCTTACCGGCTATAGCCAAGTACATTACCTTTCTTCCGTCATGAGTATATTGCACTTCAAAGTCCTTATCCGGAGCCTTTACATTGTGGTTAACCAGCAAATCGCGTGTTCCGAGTAAAATTCTCCTTCCGTGAATCCACGCTGAAAGACCGAGCCTTTCCTCATAGGCCAGAGACTCAACAGGAGGAAGCAAATCCTTTTTACCCAGTATTACCCCATCGAAAACATCCGCGAGCGGGCCGCCCGACTCTATAACCAGGGCAGCGGCATAGAGAATCGCATCATCTATCCTCATCTGCTGGAATGTCTTTATTCCTATTATGCTGCAAGAGCCCTTCTTGAATATATCAGTGCTATCGAGAACATAGGCGTTTATGTCGGTGCTGTCAAGAACAGCTCTATGACCGACAATCGCCGCTCCGTTCTTGTTAAAATCTCTGTTAACAAAAAACAGAGCAATATTCGAAGCTATCAATGAGAATGCCGGAATTCCTACACTGCACACGGCGGCAAACACACCGAAAGCAAATATAAAATCACGCCTTATAATACCGAAAATCAACGCGAGCAAAACGCCGGCGCCCAAAACGGCATATATAATTTTATGTGCATAGGCATCAGCAGGATCATCTTCAAATGAGTTTTCAATGAAATAGGACGGTCTCTCCATCTGCGCATTATAGCAAATCTCAGGGTCACCTATCAAAAGACCCCTTCCTATCTCAAACGCATCATCTTCGCCGGAAATCTTTTCAGAACTGTAAAGCCCTGTCCCGTTCGTTACAAACTCAAAGTTGCCGAAGGTACGCGCCAGAGCAATGTATCTGGCTACCGAAGCCAAAGCTAAAGCAACGCAGCCTGCTGCCGTATAGAGGGAAACTGTAGTATATGCATCGGAAGTAAACAATGTCACAACGACATTCTGCAACAAACAAGCTGCCACAACGATAAAGGTACCTGTCGAAGCATTTGGACTCAGATCCCTGATACCCTTAAATCCCTTTATTAAGGTACTCATTCCGCAGAGTGAAGCAAGCAGCAGTATGACAATGTTAATAATGCCGCATCCTATGGGGCTGCCGCCTACAAGTTCCAGATTTCCTCCGCCCTTTGAAATAATGCCGGTTATAACAAGTGCAACGACTGTCAGAACGGCCTGTACGATTGCACAAATACCGGTAGCCTTTTTGGCATTTCCAAGTGCTTTAAATATCTTGTCCTTATCTTCCGGTTTTTCATACTCATAGTCTATAAAATCTGATATGAATGCGCTTTTTGGCGTGTAACCGTCGTCCTCTTCCTCTTCTTCTTCAAAAGATTCATCCGTCGGAATATCTGCAAAATTGGGATCGAGTTTGAATGAGGCAACTTTTTTGTCCCTCTTCTCTTTGAGAGCCTCCTCAGCATGCTCCTCATCAATCTGTTCAATCTCTTCTTCTTCACCAAAGCCGACAAGTTTTATTTGTCCCACAACTCCATCGTCATCATCGTCATGAAGTATGGTATTAGAACCACCGGCAACTATCGTCTTATCAACGCTGCTGAGTTCCGCATCGGCGGAGACTATTGTCGGTATAGGTTCAAGGTCAGCGGTATTAGTAAACTTGCTCTTTTTTATGATTCTTCCGTCACGCTCTATGGGATCCTGGTTCTCCCCTTTGTGCAAAAGCTCATAATCAGCGGTGCGCTCAAGTTTTTGCTTCGGGACATTCAGGAAACGCTCCCTGTACCTGTCCGTCTCCATAACACGGCCATTGCTTTTCTCTATCTTTTCGGTCATAATCTGATGCTCTATATTCTCATTTCTGACCGGATAAATACCTACAGTTTTCTGTGCCAAAGCCTTTTTCTCGAAATTCGACTTCTTAGGTTCTTGTTTTGTCTCTCCATCCGTCTCCTTAACTTCTGTAGGTTCGGACTCATCGGCAAGTTCCATTACCATTTGAGTCTGATTTTCCGAACCCTCGTCGTCTGCATCGGAGAAGTCGTACATAGGAGAAGAATCTTCCTCTGTCTTCTCCTTTGGCTTAACTTTTATTACCTTCGAATCGAAAACACGTGTTTTTTGAGTAGTCCGGGCTTCTGACGTCTTTTCAGGCTCAAAATCTGGTTCTTCTATTTCCTCTTCCTCGTCATCTTGCTCGAAGTCGTCATCTTGCTCGAAGTCATCATCGTCGAAGTCGTCATCGTCCTCAAGCTCTTCATCATCAAAGTCGTCAGCATCGTCGAAGTCATCATTTTCCTCAAACTCGTCATCTTGCCCGAAGTCGTCAGCATCCCCGAGCTCATCACTTACGGATTCGTCAACTTCCGTTTCGTCATAAGATGTATCTTCCTCGTATTCTTCATGAGTCTCTTCTTTTTCCGTTACAGTATTATCTTTCTCTTGCCTCTCTTTAGCACTCTTTCTTTTCTCTATACCCAAAAGTGCATCTATCTCATCAAGCGACCATGTCTTTTGAGGCGTCCCTCTATCTTTTCGCTCCTCACCAAGTTCAGAAAGAATATCATCAATGGATAAATTCATTTCATTAGCCATGCGAAACACCCCCATTTAAACGGATTTTATTCCAAGTCTCTGACGCCTTACTTCGTACATTACCACTCCGGCTGCAACCGATGCGTTTAGAGAATTAATCTCACCCTGCATAGGAAGCGATAAAACAAAATCACACTTTTCTTTTATCAGCCTTCCCATGCCGTTCCCCTCTGAGCCGACTATGATTGCTACAGCACCGCCCAAATCTGAGGAACACCACATCTCCCCATCCATATCAGTACCGTAAATCCAAACGCCTCTGGATTTAAGATCATCTATTGCAGATGCCAGATTTGAAACTCTGGCCACCGGAACGTATTCTAAAGCACCGGCTGAAGTCTTTGCCACTGAAAAACCAAGTGAGGCACTTCTCCTTTTAGGAATTATTACACCGTGTGCCCCCGCACATTCTGCCGTCCTTATTATGGCCCCCAAATTATGAGGATCCTCAACCTCGTCACATATTATTATGAACGGCTTCTCGCCCTTTTCTTCCGCTTTTTTAAATATGTCATCCACTGTCGCATAAGAGTAAATTGCAGCTTTCGCTATAACGCCCTGGTGGTTTGCATTTCCGCTCATATAATCAAGCTTTTTCCGATCGGTATCCTTTATGATAACCCCGGCATCACGGCACATAGCAATTATTTTACCTATGGAACCCTGCTGTCTTTCTCCCTTTGCCACATAAAGTGTATCTATCTCTCTTCCGGCGCGGAGTGCTTCCATAATCGGATTTCGTCCTACTATCAGATCATTATGTGCTGCATTTTCTCTGTTATCTATCATCAAAAAATTAGCCTCCAAATAGCATATTTAGATACTATTAATGAGTATTATACCACCTGTTGGGTTATATTACAATTATAAAGACAGAATATTTGATAAATTTCGACACTTACATTGCCTGTACGAAGCACTTTATAGCACTACTTTTGCTATTGATTTTAAATATATTTTAATATATAATGTTTTCGATAAAAGCAGAGTGAGCTTTTGTTTGACCATATGGCGTGTGGGTCCTGTGCGGCAGAGCGCTGTGAATCATGTCAGGCGGGGAACCGAGCAGCATTAAGCGGTTAGCCCTGAGCGCCACAGTCCGCCTGCTCGCCGTATGGTCAAGTGGAAGACCTCTGCTTTATTTTTTAAAGCTATTCGGGAGGGTGTTTTTATGTATCAGGCTCTTTACAGAAAATGGAGACCGCAGGTCTTTGCTGACGTAGTCGGACAAGACCATATCACCACTACCCTCATGAATGAGATAAAAAACGGAAGGCATTCTCACGCGTACTTATTTACAGGTTCAAGAGGTACCGGAAAGACGACTTGTGCTAAAATATTTGCCAAAGCGGTTAACTGCGAACATCCTGTAAACGGTGATCCGTGTAATGAATGCAAAACCTGTAAGGGCATAGATTCCGGATCTGTCATGGACGTAATTGAGATAGATGCCGCCTCAAACAACGGTGTTGACAACATCCGTGACATCAGGGACGAAGCGAACTTTACACCTGTAGGAGGAAAATACAGAGTTTACATAATCGACGAGGTGCACATGCTTTCCATAGGAGCATTTAATGCATTGCTGAAGACTCTGGAAGAGCCGCCCGAACACGTTAAGTTTGTGCTTGCCACAACTGAGGTTCATAAACTTCCTGCAACCATACTGTCACGCTGCCAAAGATTTGATTTCAAGAGAATTACGCCGGAGGATATATCAGCCCGCCTTTCCTATGTTGCCAATCAGGAGGGCCTCACTTTAGAGCCCGATGCCGCAATTCTCATAGCGCGGTTAGCCGACGGTGCACTGCGAGACGCATTGTCAATACTTGATCAATGTATCGGCCATTCAAAACACATAACGGTCGATATTGTCAATGAAACTGTAGGTCTTGCGGGAAAAGATTATCTTTTTTCTATTTCTTCATTGCTCGTAAAGCGAGACGGTGCAGGCACGCTCGAAAAAATAAATGAACTGCACAATCGCTCCTGCGACATGGAACGTCTTTGCAACGAACTGATAAATCATTACAGAAACATAATGATTTGCAAAGCCGTAAAGAATCCAAAAGATCTTATAGTCTGTTCCGAGACAGAGCTCGATGAATATAAGCAAACCGCAGACGCCTATTCTATGGACTATATTCTTGAAATTCTCAACATATTGGGCGAGACTTTATCAAATCTTAAGAGAAGTCTGAGTAGACGTGTGGAGATGGAGATGGCTATAATAAAGTTGTGTTCTTCATCCATGGTGAGCGTAACACCGGCCACGGTCTCTGCACCGATAGATGTAGCACAGGCAGATACCGTACAACAACCGACTCCGGTGAATGAAGCGCCAATCTCTGCACCGGCGGATGCAACACCGGCAGATGCCGTGCAGCCGCCTGTGGAAGAAGCCACCCCATCGGCACCGGTAATCGAAGCGCCAATCTCGGCACCGACAGATGTAGCACCGGCGACACAAGAGCGTGTCGTTACCACGTTGGAAGACGGCCCGGTACCTACTGCCGTATGGAATGCTATAGTGCGCGAAACAGTTATGATGGATAAGCCGTTGATAGGCACGTTAAACAGCGCCGTAACCTATAAAAGGGATACATCGCTGCTCATAAATACAGATAATGTTCTTCTCCGTAAATTATTAACGATGGAGGAACACAAAAATTACATCAGGGAAGCTGTATTTACGGTAGTGGGCGAATTTTTAGAGCCCGTCATAACGGATGTTCTTCCGGAATCAGAACAGGTTTCAGCAGACGAAAATGTTCGTGAGGAAGAAAATGTTCATGAAGTAGAAAGTGATCCGCTGGATAACTTTATAGACAGCATTCAAAATGATGCCCAGATTGACTTTAGTTTTTATATAGAGGAGTAAACAATATGAAAGCGAGAATACCGAATCAAGGAAAAGGAATAAATCAAGCCGGCATGATGAAGCAGATTCAAAAAATGCAGGATGATATGCAGGAAACACAAAGGGCTGTTGAAGAATCCGAATTCACAGCGAGTTCCGGCGGCGGAGCAGTTGAGGTTACCGTAAACGGCTCTCACGAGGTTAAAGGAATAAAAATTCAGCCTGACGTTGTCGATCCGGAAGACGTTGAGATGCTCGAGGATATGCTCATAGCTGCTTTGAACGAAGCTATGAGGAAGGCCTCTGAAACAATGGAACGCGAGATGAACAAGATCACCGGCGGAATGAATATTCCGGGGCTCGGCGGCCTATTATAATAAAGGAGCGAATCACCTATGGGGCTCGGATACAATCTGGCTTCCCTTGAGGAATTGGTTAATCAATTCCGTAGAATGCCGGGTATAGGGGAAAAGAGCGCTCAGCGTATGGCATTCCATGTCTTGGGAATGGACATTGCAGATGCTAAAAAATTTGCGGATGCCATAATGGCCGCTCACGAGAAAATACATAAGTGCAATGTATGCTGCAATCTCACAGAAGATGAGCTTTGCGCAGTTTGCAAAAACGCTGCCAGGAACAAATCCCTGATCTGTGTTGTTGAAGATCCGCGGGATGTTGCCGCCATAGAGCGCACACATGAATTTGACGGCGTATACCATGTACTCCACGGGGCTATTTCCCCCATGAGCGGTATCGGTCCCGATCAACTTACCATAAAGGAACTTTTAGCCCGCCTCGACGGTGTTAAGGAAGTCATAATGGCAACCAATCCTACAGTTGAAGGCGAGGCCACTGCAATGTATATATCTCGTCTTTTGAAACCTCTCGGTATAAAAGTGACGCGCCTTGCTTACGGTGTGCCTGTAGGTGCCGACCTTGAGTATGCGGATGAGGTCACTCTATCAAGAGCTATGGAGGGCAGAAAGGAAATATAATCTTAGGAGGGGTAGAATTGGCAGGACAACAAAAGTCTGAACTTACAACAGTTAGCACTAATAAAAAAGCCTACCATGACTACTTCGTCATTGAGAGTTATGAGGCAGGCATTGAACTTTTCGGAACAGAGGTAAAATCTGTACGAGAGGGAAGGATAAATTTAAAAGATGCGTGGTGCAGCATTGATGCCGGAGAGATATTTGTCAACGGCATGCATATTAGCCCATATAGTCATGGAAATATCTTCAACAGAGATCCCATGCGAAAGAGAAAACTTCTCATGCATAAAAGGGAGATTGAAAAACTTTTTGGGCAGACAAAACAACAAGGCTTGACATTGATACCGCTTTCCGCGTATTTTAATAGGGGACGCCTTAAGATTCAAGTCGGTCTCTGCAAAGGAAAAAAGAACTACGATAAAAGAGAAGCTATAGCGAGAAAGGATGCAGACAGAGAGGCTCTTCGGGCATTCAAAGAACAACAGCATTAGCTTATATACGGGGATGAAAGGATTTCGACGGGGATTTTGAAGCATGATAAGCGAGTAGCGGTGTAGGCCCGCTATAAAACCTGCACGTTTTCAAAAGAAACGACAACAAACCAGTTTTACAGGCTGCTTAAGTCAGCCCGTCTTAGTTAAGAGTACTGCGGCTTAACATAAGGCGACTACCAGCAGTGAACGTGAATGGGACAGTGTTCCGGGTTCCATCATGAACAAGGGACTACCGAAAGCTTTAGCCTGACGACCGGCGACTGCTCGGGGGAATCTTAAAAGATCGGATACACTCGTAGAAAGTTGTGTGAATGAGTTTTCGGACGCGGTTTCGATTACCGCCATCTCCACCAAATCTGTATCGACTCAGATACAAAACAAAAGCGTAGGGTTCACACCCTACGCTTTTTCATATCTTTTTATTTTATGTGCGGTATGGAAGCCTCATATTTTTCCTGCCATTTTGCAATCTTTTTCTCGTTATACTTTTTAGGTATCTTAATTGCAATAACAAGGGCTTTGACGGCCTTTATAATTGTCTTCAATAATCCGAAAATAAGTTTTGGATTGCTTAGTAAGATACCGACCTTTTTCAGGATATCCGCAAAAGATAAACCGGCATCATTATTTTCATCCGTGCTAAGCAACTTCATATCATCAGGCGTCACAGCGCCGCATCCGAAAAGCCAATTTATAACGGTTGGGTCAAGACCAAGAACCCAGCGCTTCGCAACATCTATGGCAGCATAAAGAGCTCCGAGCTTCTTGTAAAATGCTGTTTGATATTCCCATAAATATTTTGCCGAAAAACCTTTTTTGCGATACTTGATTATCGTCTCGGCCAATATCTTTCCGGCCTGCATAGAGGCCTCTATTCCGCTTCCCATAAAAGGCATAGTCATAAAGGCACTGTCACCGACTGCAGCATATCCATCGGCAACCATACGGGATAGCGCATATCTGACTCCGACAGCTACCTTTTTGGGCGGAAGAATAGCCTCACTTGATAGGATATCATGGTTTTTTCTAAGTGCCTTATCCATCTCCTTATAAGCGGCTTCATCCATACCTCCTATTCGTAAGCAGAGCATATCAACCTCATTGCGATCGTTGAGATTGCACCAACTTATGCCTTCCCCGTTTAAGTGTTTCACATACAATGTACTTTCGGGATTTGGAGTTGAGGATCCCGGGGCTCTCTTGTAAAAAGCCCTATACCCGCTCATTATGTCATCAGCCGCCGGCATAGCTTGTATCTTAAACTTTGACGGCACCTGTCCCCTGAGTTTTGAATAGAGTCCGGTAGCATCTATAACTATATCAGACATGTACTCTTTTTTAGAGGTCTTTATTCCGACAACCCTATCATCTTTAATCAAAAGTTCTTCTGCTTTTTCATTGTAATGAAATTTACAGCCCGCGCTTTGCGCAAGCTCTGACAGATGTTTGTTCAAACCACGTCTTGATATTGACACCTCAACCATCGGAGGCATAGGCGGAACCGGCAAGCTGTTTTTTTCATCCGGAGATACGAAAAGCCACTTGCTTTTTTGTGTGTAAAACTCCTCCGGCGGTACAGGAATTCCCACCTTTTCAAAGATATTGAAAGTTATATCATCAAACCAGGGATAACTGATATTGCCCTTCTTCTCTTTTTCGAAAACATCAACTTTAAAACCGTCTTTTGCAAGATAATATGCCGCCACAAGCCCGCCTTGACCCATACCGGCGACAATAACCCGCCTGTTTTTATTAATACCCATATAGCCTCCACGATGTTATATCTTTTATTTGTATTAACCATTGTATCACATTTGGATTTTCAGGTCACAAAATTTCTAAAAAAGGTATAACCGTGACATTGGAAAAGACCGAACATTGCGTTCGGTCTTTTCCGGGTTTGACAAATTATATTCAAATTAAAAATGGAAAATCATTGTAATAAAGCTTTGATTCCCTTTGCTACAGAAAGTACATTGCCCGGGCATGGAGCACCAACGCAAGTACGATCATTAACGCACTTTTCAAGGTTTATAGCTTCATATACACCGTCATCGAACAAATCGCAGACCTTCTTGTATTCCTCTATAGGAAGAGTTTCCAATGTCAGTCCTTTGGATATACAAAGAGCTACAAGCTGTCCGGTTGCCTTATACGCATCCCGGAACGGAAGGCCTTTTCCTACTAAGAAATCAGCGCAATCTGTCGCATTTATGAAACCACCCGCCGCTGCATTGCGCATATTTTCGGTATTTACGGTCATTGTATCTATCATAGGTATGAATGCCGTCAGGCACATTTTAACCGTATCAAAGGCATCAAATATAGCCTCTTTATCCTCTTGCATATCCTTGTTATATGCCAAAGGTATACCCTTCATCACGGTCAAAAGAGTAGTCAAATCTCCGAAAACCCTACCCGACTTTCCGCGTACAAGTTCTGCTATGTCGGGATTCTTCTTTTGGGGCATAATGCTTGAGCCTGTAGAAAATGCATCGTCGAGTTCTACGTACTTAAATTCGAAGGAACACCAAAGAATTATCTCTTCCGAAAATCTGGACAAGTGAACCATAACTAAAGACAGAGCAGAAGCGTATTCTATACAAAAATCTCTGTCAGATACGCCATCAAGGGAATTTCTGCAAGGTCCTTCAAAGCCAAGGGCCTTGGCAGTCATCTCACGGTCAATATTGTATGTTGTTCCTGCAAGCGCGCCGCTGCCCAACGGGCAATTTTTCATCATACGCTTCCTGGCATCCTCCAGACGTTCTATATCCCGAAGGAACATCTCCGCATAAGCAAGAAGGTGATGGCCGAAAACTATCGGTTGAGCACGTTGCAAGTGTGTATAACCCGGCATGACTGCATCACTGTACATCTCTGCTTTATCACACAATACAGAAACAAGCTCCTTAAGCTGAGATATAAGTGCATCGCTCTCATTCTTAACCGTCAAGCGAACATCGAGAGCAACCTGATCATTTCTCGAGCGCGATGTATGGAGTCTTTTTCCCGCATCACCTATTCTTGAAGTGAGTTCGCCCTCTATAAATGTATGAATGTCTTCTGCTTCGGGATCTATTACAAGTTTCCCGCTTTCTATATCGGCAAGAATCTCCTGAAGCCCGCCGAGAATTTTATCAGTATCCTCAGCAGAGTTTATACCCTGTGCGCCGAGCATGGTTGCATGTGCCATGCTGCCGGTTATATCTTCCTTATACATACGCTGATCAAATGAAATACTTGAATTAAAATCATTTGTCTTTTTATCTATTTCTTTTGAAAAACGTCCTGTCCAGAGTTTCATCTTAAGCTCCTAATCAGTCATCTAAATTTTGTTCCATTAATGCCTTAACCTTAATCGGAAGTCCGTAGAGATTTATAAATCCTGCGGAGTCAGTCTGATCGTATACATCATCTTCATCAAATGTTGCAATCTCAGGATTGTACAATGAGTAAGGCGATGTAACTCCGGCATTTATTATATTGCCCTTGTAAAGTTTAAGCTTTACAGTACCGGTACAATGCTCCTCTGCTTTATCAACGAATGCTGACAATGCTTCGCGCAAAGGAGTAAACCACTGTCCGTTATAAACCAACTCACCGAAAGTGATGGCAAGCTTTGCTTTTTCGTGTGCTGTATATTTGTCAAGACATATAGTCTCAAGGACATTGAGTGCCTTGTAAAGGATTGTTCCACCCGGAGTTTCATATACACCACGGCTCTTCATACCTACCAGACGGTTCTCAACTATATCAAGAAGGCCTATACCATTGGCTCCGCCTATCTCATTAAGAGCAAGGATGATATCCTTAGCGCTCATCTTTTTACCGTCAAGAGCAACAGGCACACCGGCTTCAAAGTCAAGTGTTATGTATGTCGGCTTATCCGGGGCGTTAATCGGG
>CAZIHW010000032.1:0-17529 GCA_964539045.1 uncultured Eubacteriales bacterium
TTAAGCTTCCGCCTCTGCTTTTTCTTTTTTGTATTCTTCAATAATAGCATCGATATCAAAGTTGTCTTTGTAGAATCCACTGTTTACTGCAGTCCAGTATTGACATAATACTGTGTTGGTGTAATACCACCCTTTATAAACTGAATTGTTTGTATCAGACCATACTTTACAAGCTTCACTTAATTCATCACTCCATTTTTCATATGGATCCACATCATAACCATCTTCCAAAATTCCGCAATAATATGTGTCGTAAGCATCGCCCATCAGATCAAGATAAACATCGTCATAAAAATCACTCATAACTCCATCGCAGATTCTATTATAGTAATCGTCCATTGCAGCATAAATGGCATCGCCATCTTCATGGTCGATGGAAGATGATATAAGCTTGAAATATTTGATGGTTCTTTCTTTGGTTCTTCCGAACAGGGCTGCTTGTTCTTCCAGAACCAGATTGTACCAGTATGTTAAGGCCTGTTTGTTTTTGATGTAACCTTCGTATGTTTCTCCAATGGTATTGTTGGTTTTATCAAATTCTGTCTGCAGAAATTTTATTGAATCTGCAAAATCAGTTTCAATTCCTGTGATAATACTTTCAAGTGTGCTGTCGTCGTAAGGTGAAGCAGGGCGGGTACTTGTTGCAGGCACTGTGGTTTCTATCCGGGTATCTTGGGTGCTTTCTTTCCGGGTATCCTGAGTGGTTTCAGAGGTGCCACTGCTTCCACAAGCAGTCATGCTAATTGTCATTGCTAATGTGAGCAGTAGTGCAAAGATTCGTTTCTTCATTTGAGTGTTCCTCCTTAAAAATACATTGGGATAACTATAGGAAGTGGTTTTGCTGCCTTTTTGAAACTAAAGGATATCTAACATTTTCTGAATGACAGCAATCATCGCATGGGCATGAATGATTTCTTCATTCAGTTTTTCTTTTCGATGAACCAGTGCAGGTCTTTTGATATCTGCGGGTGCATCGATGATGGATTTTATTTCCTTTATGGAAAATCCCATATCCTGAAATAATTTTATTTGTTTGATTCGCTCCCTGGCCGAATCGTTGTATAGAAGATATCCGCTTTCTGTTTTGGCGGAAGCAGACACAAGTTTTGCCTTTTCATAACCTTGAACAGCTCTGCGGGATACGCCGAGGGACTGGCAAACTTCCCGCAATGTCATTTCCTTCATACTGTTACCCCCTATCAGCGTATAATTGCACGTAACGTGCAGTCAAACGCATTTTTAAATGTAGAGAGACAGCAAAAAACACTTCCTTAACAGGAAGTGTTTTTTTCGCGAACTTACGGTATGAAGTTTTATTAGCAAATTATTAGCAAATCGGTGTTTTTGGTTTACAATTTTTAGAATATTCTAATACTTTTATAACTTTGCTTTCTTCTTTTTTTATCTTCTTTCTTTACATAAGAAAACCCCACAGGCCTATAATTACAAGGCTTGCGGGGTTTTCTCGTGGCGGAGAGCAAGGGATTCGAACCCTCGAGACAGTTTTCACCGCCTACACGATTTCCAATCGTGCTCCTTAGGCCAGCTCGGACAACTCTCCATAGTATTTCGTGTCTTTTGAACACTCGAATATTATACAAAAGAGGCTTTTTAAAATCAAGCCTCTTTTACATTTATTTGAACTATAATACAGCGGCAAGGAAATCCTGTGTTCTTTTTACCTTCGGATTTTCAAATATCTCTTTTGGAGTTCCCTCTTCCGCAATAATGCCGTCAGCTATAAGAAGTACTCTGTCC
Organism: uncultured Eubacteriales bacterium; assembly: GCA_964539045.1. Classification (GTDB taxonomy): domain Bacteria; phylum Bacillota; class Clostridia; order Oscillospirales; family Acutalibacteraceae; genus UBA1227. The sequence continues at coordinate 1,759 of CAZIHW010000032.1, forward strand.
GCAACATCCCGCGCAAATCCCATCTCATGGGTTACTATGACCATTGTCATACCCTGTTCTGCGAGTTCCTTCATTACGCTCAGAACTTCGCCTACCATCTCCGGATCCAAAGCCGACGTAGGCTCGTCAAAAAGCATGATATCGGGATTCATGGCAAGAGCTCTGGCTATAGCAACACGTTGCTGTTGACCGCCCGAGAGTTGATGCGGATAAGCATCTGCCTTTTCCTCAAGACCTACTCTTTTCAAAAGTTCAAAAGCCTTATCCTGAGCTTGAACCTTTGACATCTTTTTCAAATCAATCGGAGCCAGCATTATGTTCTGTAAAACGGTTTTATGCGGAAAAAGATTAAACTGTTGGAAAACCATGCCTATGTTTTCTCTGACATGGTTGATATTTACCTTCTTATCAGTTATATCATAACCGTCTATAACAACTTTTCCCGCAGTTATATCTTCGAGCCTGTTAAGACATCTTAAGAAAGTGGACTTACCGCCTCCGGACGGACCTATTACGCAAACAACCTCGCCTTCATAAACTTCAAGGTCAATTCCGTTTAAAACTTTCAAGTGACCGAAGTTCTTCTTTAAGCCTTTAACTTTGATTTTTACATTATCACTTTTTACGGCCACTATTAAGTCTCCTTTCTACACGTTTAGCTATCTTGGAAAGTATTGTGATGACTATCAAGTACATAATACCCACTATAGCCCATACCTGGAAAGACTTGAATGTTATGGACACGACGCTCTTTGCCGAGTTAACCAACTCCGGAAATCCTATTACCGATAGGATTGATGTATCCTTTAAGGTGATTATAAATTGGTTTATTATGCTTGGTATCATAGTTCTTATAGCCTGAGGAAGAACTATCTGTCTCATAGAGGTCCAATAGTTGAGGCCGAGAGAACGTGCTGCCTCCATCTGTCCCTTGTCTACGGACTGGATACCTGCTCTTATGATTTCTGACATATATGCGCCACAGTTCAGTGACAGACATATTATACCTGCCTGAAGAGCAGATAATGTTATAGGTAATCCTAAAATATTCTTGAAGGCATACGGAATACCGAAGAATACAAAATATGCCAGGACAATCATAGGAACGCCTCTTATGATGTCAACGAAAACCTGAGCTATGGCCTTGCAAATCTTACTGTCAATTACACTGAGTATGCCGAAAATGAGACCTATGATACTGGCAAATATAAGACTGTAAAAAGCCATGGTCAACGTCTGACCCATAGCTTGCAGCAGTATTTTACCGTAATTTGACAAAATAAGTAACACCGAACCGTCGCTCCTTTACGTAACACCTGGGCATCCGCTTTCACGGATGCCCAGTAATTTCGCAAAATATCTTAATGCAAAATATCTAATGCAAGATACCTTAATTCTGCAAAATATCTTAATTCAATAGCTATTAATCTTCGCCGAGATACTTCTCTATGATTTCATCATATTTTCCGTTAGCCTTAATGTTCTTAAGACCCTTGTTGAACATATCAACGAGTTCCTGATTCTTAGAATCAAAGATAGCAAAACCATAAGGCATACCCTCATTAGCTGTATCTTCAAGAACCTTCAAAGCAAGGTCGCCGCTCTTTATGGATGCCTGCATTATAGGTGTATCCTCGAAGCAGCATACCTCTGTGCCTGTGAGAACAGCCTGATACATTGTCGGTGAATCCTCATAATTTGTGATCTCAAAGCCGTACTTATCCTTGAGTTCCTTAGCATAGTCTTCACCAGCAGTACCGGTCTTTACAGCTACCTTCTTACCCTTGAGATCTTCAAAATCATCAATGTCAGAATCAGTAGGAACTGCTATAGACTGTGTTGCAGTGAAATAACCGTCTGAGAATATCCAGCCTGAATCGATTCTGTCCTGCTTGATAGAAGCGCCGGCTATCATTCCGTCTGCCTGGTTAGCCTGGCAAGCTGCTATGGAAGCATCCCAACCGAGACTCTTAAGTTCATACTTAAAGCCCTGATCAGCTGCAATAGCAGCAAGAAGGTCTACATCGATACCAACGAAGTCGCCGTTTGCATCAGTGTACTCGAATGGGTTAAATGCAGTATCTGTAGCTATAACCCAAACTTTTTCTTCCGGTTTTCCTTCCGGTTTTTCTGCGCCCTGCTTTGCACAAGCTGTAAAGAGACATGCAAACATGAGAACAGCTGCAAGCAATGCAATAATTCTTCTTGAATTTTTCATATTAACTCTCCTTATATTAGGCATTGTTCATGCCGATAATCCGTACATTGCAAAAAAATTGCTCTTCTATTATACATTTTTCAAACAAATTTGTCATCATTTATTTTTCGACACTGTTTGCCCGTTAATTATGTATTTAATTTATAATTTTAATATGTATTGAACTTATAAACTATAAATGCTATAATTTGTGTATGTTTATCATAAAAACACTATAGATAGGTGTGTGAAAAGAATGAAGTGTCCGTTTTGCAGTTATGAAGAAAGTAAAGTTATAGATTCAAGACCGACCGATGAGGGCGAAAGAATCAGAAGACGCCGGGAATGCATCAAATGCGGTAAGCGTTTTACGACTTATGAAATAATTGAAAGCGTTCCTCTCATCGTTGTGAAAAAGGACAAGTCCCGCGAGCAGTTTGACAGAAACAAGCTTATGAGCGGTATGCTACGTGCTTGTGAGAAGCGCCCGGTTTCACTCAAAACAATAGAGGAAGCTGTAAATGATATAGAATCTTCTCTTCAAAACTCACTCGACAGAGAGGTTACATCCGACAAGATCGGTGAACTTGCCATGTCGAAGTTAAAGGATATAGATGAGGTTGCATACGTAAGATTTGCATCTGTATACAGGCAGTTCAAAGATATCACAACTTTCATTGAAGAAGTGTCAAAACTTCTCCAGGATAAATAATTCACACAATCATCGCCTCACAGCCGAAGTGCTGCTGTGGGGTTTTTACCTATATGAATTCAAATAACACGGGAGGTAAACCATGGACCAGTTTGTTTTCGACGACTTAATTGGCACAGAATCGGATTCGGATATCGAATCAACTCTGAACACTCTCGACAAACTCGACGAAAAAATACTCGAATGCTTCTTGCAAAGGATGGCCTTATCCGAAAAGGTTGCAAAGTTCAAATCAGATAGCAACATGCCGACAGAGGACACAACAAGAGAGATGGAAATTCTCGAAAATATATCAAAGAAGAGCGGTAATTTTTCAACATATGCCACTGCCCTCTTCCGTTCTATTATTGAGCTTTCCAAAGACTATCAGGAGCATTGGATAAAAGCTTACAATGAGGAACAAAAACGTCAGGTAGAAGAAATGCCGGGCGTATACGGCACTATAGGATCAGATGTAGAAGATAATCACGAGGAAAAAATCCATCAAATGCTGGCTCTGGGCGGCAAAGTTGCATATGACTACAAGATGTATGATTTGGATCCCGAATCCCTTGAGTCCTTCCTGTCGCGTCCGGATCTCCAGGGTATAAATGTATCTTATCCTTATAAAACTGCAGTGCTTACTTTCTGTGAAAATATCTCCGATGATGTACTTCGATGCGGCAATGCAAACACAGTTGTAAAAAAGGAAGACAAGCTATATGCTTACAATACCGATGTTGACGGTTTCAAATACATGGTTTATGCATCCGGAATCAATGTCGAGGGAAAGAAAGTACTCATTCTCGGAACGGGTGATGTCGCTAAAGCAGTAAGTGCGGCGATGTCCGATCTGGGTGCAAGCCAAACTGCCATGGTATCACTCGATACACCGACAGATAAGGAAGCCGTATCTCTCCACGAGGATGCAAACATAATAGTAAATGCTACATTGATCGGTGCTTATCCGAAGAATCTTGAAAAGCCTCTTTCGCTCAGAAGCTTCCCGAGACTTACCGGCGTCCTCGATACGGTATACAACCCTGAGCTTACAGCATTGCTAATGGAAGCTGAATCTCTCGGAATTCCTCATGCAGGAGGCATCCATTTCCTCGTTGCCCGTGCAAAGGCAGCCTACGAGTTGTTCTTTGACAGAAAGGTTAATAACAATGTGGTTTCCGAAATAGTTACCTCCCTGCAAAAGGATCTCGGAAACATAATTCTTACCGGAATGCCCGGCTGTGGAAAGACGACAATTGCCCTTGCCATTTCGGCCGCCACAGGCAGAGAAGTTATAGATATCGACAAAGAAATTGAAAAATATGTGGGCAGAAGCATTGCCGACTTTACAGCCAAGAACGGTGAAGAAAAACTCCGTGAAGTTGAACACAATATGATTGTTGAAAAGTGTAAGGAAAGCGGAAAGATAATTGCTGTCGGCGGAAACGCCGTTCTGAATAAGGAAAACCTCCCGGCAATGCGTCAAAACGGAAAAATATTTTTCATACGCAGGGACACCGACCTTATTCCCACAGATAGTATTCCTCTGTCAAAAAGCCCGGAAACACTCAAAGAGATGCAAAAAATAAGGCTCCCTCTGTATCAGGAAGTAGCGGATACTGAGATTGAAAACAACGGCTCTGTGGAGGAAACGGTAAAGAAGTTGCTCAGATTTATCTAGTAGGCAATTGAAAGCAGATATACTGAATTGTTAACCGTAAAGTAACTTTCTTGTAATTTATAATCATTGTACTACAGCCCCCAATATGGTATAATATCGTTGACTTTTTTCGATAGATTATACCATTTTGGGGGAGTTTTTGTTGATAGGTTTTTGGAACTATACAGTAGTCCTTACATATTTAAGTCTTATTTCTTCTTTTGTCGGTATTGCCCTTTCGGTATCCTTTGCCGAGGGAAGTGAAATCGTTTCACTTATGCTTCCGATAGCATGTCTCCTGTTGTCAGGATTCTGCGATTTATTTGACGGAAGAGTCGCACGATCAAAAAAAGACAGGACCGATGATGAGAAAGCTTTCGGTATACAGATTGATTCACTTTGTGATTTGGTTTGTTTCACCGTATTTCCTGCTACACTGGGATTTTGCCTCGGCGGCAATCCGATACTTGCAGCATTTTCCGGCGCATGTATAGTACTCGGAGGAGTTATAAGATTAGCTTACTTCAATATAGTTGAGATAAAGAGACAGAGTAACCCCGACAACAAAGAGAACGGGTATACCGGACTTCCGGTGACAACAACTGCACTCATAGTTCCGGCCCTCTTCCTCTTTAAGGATTTATTCGGAGATAAATTTCCTACATTTTTCCAATTATCACTCATCGTTATCTCTATCTTATTCATATCAAAATTCAAGATAAAAAAACCGGGTGTCAAAGAAGTATTTGCTATGGTAGTCTGCGGCGTAGTCATCCTCGCTTTACTTGTTAAATCCTGGTTGGTTTTAATTCCGGCACTGCCTTTCTTATGTGTTGTAGCACACATGCTTATTACCGCACACCATAAAAAGGAGACGGAAAAATAAGTATGAAAACCATAAAAAAATCTGATAAAAAAGAGGCTTCAAAAGATCAGGAAAACAGCCCCAAAGAAAGCAGCCCTAAAAATAAAAACGTAATACTCAATGTACTTTATACTACTGTGGCGGGCAGAATAGCGCTCAAGGTACTGACGTTCCCCGTTTTCTCCAAGTTCGTAGGCTTTTTATTGGACACGAGACTGTCAAAGCCCTTGATTATTCCGTTTAAGCTTATATCTCATATAAATATGAAAGAGTATGAGAGGAAACATTATAAGAGCTTCAATGACTTTTTCACACGTCAGATAAAGCCGGGAAAAAGGCCTATAGACAAGAAGAGATCACACCTTATATCCCCTTGCGACGGGCGGATATCTGCATATAAAATCGAAGAAGATCTCATGATACCTATAAAGGGTACAACCTACACCCTCGAAAGTATATTAAGAAACAAGGCTTTAGCTGATGAGTTCGGCGGGGGCATTTGTGTTGTCATACGACTCAGTGTTGACAACTATCATAGATATTGTTATGTAGACAGCGGCAAAAAGGGTAAAAATGTATTTGTAAAAGGTGTTCTGCACACTGTGAACCCCATAGCTTTCAAATACTTCAATATATTCAAAGAAAATTGTCGTGAATACACAGTCATAGATACTGAGAATTTCGGAAAGGTTATCCAGATGGAGGTCGGTGCATTGCTCGTCGGCAGGATAACCAACTACCACGGAAAGAAGAAAGTTAAACGCGGCGATGAAAAGGGAAAATTCGAGTACGGAGGCTCAACCGTTGTTCTCTTCTTAAAAAATGACAAGTTAAAACTCTTTGATAAGTTTTGGATAAACACGGCAAACAATATAGAAACACCGGTTAAAATGGGTGAAGCCATAGGGAAATTGTCAAAATAATAACAGATTATTTCCGGAAATAAAACTAAATGGTACTTGAAAAAGTGTATGCATATGTTTAAAATATAGTTAACTAAAAAAAGGAGGTAATTTCACATGGCTTACAAAATTACTGACGCTTGCGTAGCTTGCGGTTCTTGCAAAGACGGTTGTCCTGTAGAGGCTATCAGTGAAGGCGATATTTACAAGATAGACGCTGACACTTGCATCGACTGTGGCGCTTGTGCTGACACATGCCCAACAGGAGCTATTGAACAGGCTTAATTGTGAATTTACAATTTACTTAATTTACAGAAAAGACTTAGCATTTTGCTAAGTCTTTTTTGTGTTCAGTTTTATACTCTTTTATGATAGAATATATTCATTGTTTCTATTATTCGAGATCAGGAGGCTTGATGATGTCTAAGGAAAATAATAAACTCGACATCTTATCGGAAAACGAGTTTGTAGAGAGCCTTGGTAACGGTATCAGCATAATTTGTTCACCCGATCACGGGTTCGGAACAGATGCAATTTTGCTTGCCGACTTCTCCGCCCCTAAGAAAAATGACAAATGTTGCGATCTCGGAACCGGTTGCGGAATCATACCGTTCATCTGGTTGAAAAACGGTGTAAAGGGAGAACTTACAGGTGTGGACATACAGCCAAAGGCCAAAGACCAGTTCGATCGCTCCCTCAACTTGAACTGTTCTCCCGAAAACATGAGATTCATTTTGCATGACTTAAGAAAAATAAAAGAAGTGCTGCCCACGGGGTATTTCAACCTGGTAACCATGAACCCGCCCTATAAGCCGGCCGGAACCGGTATACTATCGGATACAAGCGCTGAGAAAATAGCAAGGCATGAAACCATGTGCACCATAGATGATGTATGTGAGGCAGCTGCATTGCTACTCAACTTCGGCGGAAGAATGTGCATGTGCCATAGACCGGAACGTCTGTGTGATGTTATATGTTCAATGCGACTCCACGGAATTGAGCCCAAGAGATTGAGATTGGTTCAAAAACGTCCCGACACAAATCCATGGCTGTTTTTAATAGAAGGAAAAAGAGGAGCAAAACCCCACATAACGATACTTCCCCCTCTCATTATTCAAAACGAGAACGGGGAAAACTCAGAAGAATTAGACAGGATTATCGGTAGCTACGCCGATGAAAAATAGAAAGGGACATCCAAATGTCAGGAAAACTTTTTGTAACAGGAACGCCAATCGGCAATCTGAATGATTTTTCACCCCGTGCAATTGATGCATTGAACGAATGCGACTTCATTGCGGCAGAAGACACTCGGGTTACAGTTAAATTGCTCAATCACTTCAACATAAAAAAGCCTCTCACCAGCTACTACGAGCACAACAAAGATGAAAAGGGAGATGCCATACTGGCCCGCATATTGAACGGTGAAAACTGTGTTTTAGTTTCAGACGCCGGTATGCCTGCTATCTCAGATCCGGGTATGGAACTTGTCCGTGCCTGTCACGAGCATGGTATAACGGTGGTATCTATCCCCGGCCCCACCGCCTTTGCAACGGCTTTAGCCATATCAGGTATGGACAACGGCAGATTTACATTTGAGGGCTTTTTGAGCGTAAACAAAAAATCCAGGCGTGATCACCTAGATGAGATACGTGCTGAAAAGAGAACCATGATATTCTATGAGGCACCGCACAAGCTGTCTGCAACCCTGAAAGATATGTTGGAAACTCTGGGAGACAGAAAAATAGCCATCGTAAGAGAATTGACAAAAATACATGAAGAAGTGATAAGAACAACACTTTCAAAAGCTGTAGAAGACTACCCTTGCAACAATCTCAAAGGAGAAATAGTGTTGATAATTGAGGGTGCCAAAGAAAATGTCGCAAAAGAAGTAACGCTGGACGACGCGGTAAAGCTTGCCTTGGAGCTCACAAGCGGAGGCATGTCTAAAAACGAGGCAGCGAAAATAGCCGCTAAACAAACCGGCGTCAAAAAAAGCGACATATATAAACTGATACAATAATTAAAAAACTCAACCGAAACCAAGATGTGTCGGTTGAGTTTTATTTTTTATCCATTGTTTAAACAAGCAGTGCCTGGCCTGTCGGCGCAATTTTGAACTGTCAGCCTATACATTAAATCTAAAGAGTACTACGTCTCCGTCCTGCATGATATACTCTTTTCCCTCGGAACGAACCAGTCCTTTGTCCCTGGCAGAGGAAAGCGAGCCGCAATCAAGCAATGTCTTATAATTTATAACCTCAGCGCGTATAAAGCCCCTCTCTATATCAGAGTGAATTTTTCCGGCAGCCTTAGGGGCTTTTGTGCCTTTCTTTATAGTCCATGCCCTAACCTCAGGCTCGCCTGCAGTAAGGAATGACATGAGACCCAAAAGATCATAGGAACGTTGAATAAGAAGATCTAAACCGCCCTTTTCTATGCCGAGATCGGACAGGAACATCTCTTTCTCTTCCTTGGAGAGTTCGGCTATCTCAGCCTCCATCCCCGCACAGATAGGAAGCACCTGACTGCCCTCTTCATCTGCTATAGCCTTCACAGCTTTGAATCTCTCATTTGACTCTATACCGTTTACGAAATCATCCTCACTCATGTTACAGGCATAAATAACGGGTTTATATGTAAGGAGATTAAAGTCCGTAAGAGAAGCCTCTTCCTCTTCGGTAAGTTCAACACTTCGCGCACACTTTCCGGCATCAAGGGCCTCTTTAAAACGGTTCAGAATCTCCAGTTCTTTTGCAAGCGATTTGTCACCCTTCATAGCCTTCTCTACTCTGGTGATACGTTTTTCGAGAATCTCGGCGTCAGATAATATAAGTTCAAGATTTATGGTTTCGATATCCCTGACCGGGTCTATTGATCCTTCAACATGAACTATATCCGAGTTCTCAAAACATCTTACAACATGAACAATGGCATCTACTTCCCGTATATGAGATAGGAATTTATTACCAAGTCCCTCACCTTGAGCAGCACCTTTTACAAGTCCTGCGATATCGACAAACTCTATACTTGCCGGAACTACTGACTTCGGATGGTAAAGCTCAGCTAAAAGGTCAAGTCTTTCATCCGGAACTGCGACAACGCCCACATTGGGTTCTATGGTACAGAACGGATAGTTAGCACTTTGAGCGCCGGCATTTGTTATAGCATTAAAAAGTGTACTTTTACCTACATTGGGTAAACCAACGATACCAAGTTTCATTACTATCTTAATCCTTTATAAAAAATTCCTATATAGTCTACCACAAAAACGGCCTCAATACAATGTGAGATTATTTACATCCCGGGCACGAGTTACAATCCCCGTTACATCCGGAGCATTTGCAAGCGCCCTTGTTTTTAATGACAGATTTGACGGCAAGACCAACTACAACCGCAAGTATTATTAAGACAATAATTGTCGATGCATTCATCAAAACACCCCCCTAGCCTACGACAACGTCAGACTATTAGCATTCCTATAATTCTAACTGCAAAAGCACACACCCAAGCTATGGCACATTGCAATATTACCACTCCGACAGCCCATTTCATACCAAGTTCTCTCTTGATTGAAGCTATAGCGGCAACACAAGGTGTATAGAGAAGGCAGAATACGAGCAAAGCTGCAGCAGAAAGAGGAGTTAAGACCGTAAGAACACCTGCCTCCCCGAACAAAACCATAAGGGTGGAAACAACGCTCTCTTTCGCCATAAATCCTGCTACGAGCGCTGTCACGGTCTGCCAATTTCCGAATCCCAAAGGTGCAAATATCGGGGCTAAAATTCCGGAAACAACAGCCAGCATGCTCTTTGATGTATCCTCAACCGGATTGAGACTAAAGTCAAAGGTTTGAAGAAGCCATACACAAATAGATGCTATAAGTATTATCGTAAACGCCCTTTGAATAAAGTCTTTTGCCTTATCCCAAAGCAGATGGGCAACATTTTTCGCACCGGGCATTCTGTAGTTCGGAAGTTCCATTACAAAAGGTACGGCCTTTCCCTTGAATACTGTCCCCTTTGAAACAACGGCAACCAATATACCGACGATAATTCCAAGGAAATAAAGTCCTACCATTATAAGGCCGCTGTACTTCGGGAAGAAAGCATCTGCAAAGAATCCGTATATGGGGAGCTTCGCCGTGCAACTCATAAACGGCGTAAGCATTATAGTCATTTTACGGTCCCGCTCAGACGGCAATGTTCTGCTCGACATCACGGCAGGAACCGTACAACCGAATCCTATCAGCATAGGAACTATACTGCGTCCCGAAAGTCCGATTTTCCTGAGAAGTTTATCCATAACAAAGGCAACTCTCGCCATATATCCGCTGTCCTCAAGTATCGACAGGAAGAAGAAGAGAATTACAATGATCGGAACAAAGCTTAATACACTTCCCACTCCGGTAAAAATCCCGTCTACTATCAATGAGTGAACAAAATCATTTACGCCTGCCGCACCGAGAGCGGCATCAACAGCTTCGGTTAAGTATCCGATACCCTTATCGAGAAGCTCTTGAAGCCATGCTCCTATAACATTGAAAGTAAGCCAGAATACCAGAGCCATTATAATCACGAATGACGGTATTGCCGTATACTTTCCGGTAAGAATCTTATCTATCTTTACACTTCTCTTATGCTCTTTGCTCTCACCGGGCTTTATCACAGTCTCCTCGCAAAGTTGCGTTATAAATGAGAATCTCATATCTGCTATGGCGGCAGCCCTGTCAAGTCCGCGTTCCTCTTCAAGTTGCAGAACGATATGTTCTATCATTTCCTTTTCATTTTGAGAGAGGTTTAACGCTTCGAGAATGCGCTCGTCACCTTCTATGAGTTTCGTTGCGGCGAAGGTTACCGGTATGCTTGAGGCTTCGGCATGATCTTCTATCAGATGCTCAATTGCGTTTATACATCTCCTGACCGCATTTCCGTTTTCGGTATTGTCGCAAAAATCGGTTCTTCCCTCAAATTCCTGATACTGAGCGACGTGCAATGCATGGCTTATGACCTCTTCAACACCCTCGCCCTTCGCAGCGGCTATCGGTATGACGGGTATGCCCAGGATGTTTTCCATATCGTTAATATGTATATGTCCGCCGTTACCGCGAACCTCATCCATCATATTCAATGCGAGAACCATCGGTATTCCGAGTTCCATCAGCTGTAAAGTAAGATAAAGATTTCGCTCAATGTTTGTAGCGTCAACTATGTTGATTATTCCGGTGGGCTTCTCATCTATAATAAACTTTCTTGATACAATTTCCTCACTGGTATACGGGGAGAGAGAATATATGCCGGGCAGATCAATAACCTTTGTCTGTGGGTTACCCTTGATGGGTCCGCTCTTTTGCTCTACTGTAACACCGGGGAAGTTTCCAACATGCTGATTAGAGCCTGTCAGTTCGTTAAACAAAGTAGTTTTTCCGCAGTTTTGGTTGCCGGCAAGCGCAAATTTGAGCAATGCACCCTTTGGCAGCGGCTTGGCAGACTTTTTGTCATGGAACTTTCCGCCTTCTCCTATTCCCGGATGCGGAGAATGTCCGACACGTTCAGCCTTTATCCCCTTTTCCTTTTTATCTTCATCTTTTATCTCACGAACCACGATTTTAGCTGCGTCGGCAAGCCTCAGAGTAAGCTCATAATCATGTATACGTAACTCAAGCGGATCACCCATAGGAGCGCACTTTACGGCAGTAACCTCCACCCCGGGTATGACCCCCATATCAAGAAAATGCTGGCGTAAAGAGCCCTCCCCTCCAACACTTTCTATAATCGCTGTTTTCCCGAGTTCCAAGTCTTTAAGTGTCATATATTCACTTTCCTCCACAGAGAATAAACCAAGGGAAGTTAGAACAAGCTAACTTCCCTCATAATAGTACACTTATTAACCGCTTATGTCAATCTAACCAATCATTTTTTATGACACTCGCCATTCATGGCACAATTGGAACATCCACATCCGCAAGAGGATTTTCCTGCTTTTTTATTTCGTATCATAGAACGGATAATCAGAAATAACACAAGTGCTAAAACTGCACAGATAATAATTGTCCATATGTTTTGTTGCAACCATATAAGCATTTTATTTCCTCCTAACGTACTTTATTACTGATTGAATCTAATAGATCTCTTTTCTGTCAGATTTTCTTATCAAGGGTCGTTGATTCTTTATAAGGTTTAAAGAGCATATATCCTGCAAAAGTCAAAGCAGCGATTGCAAATATAAGTCCTAAGATATTTAACGAACCGGAAACAGCCATACCGATCTGATAGAATACCAAGGCTACGGCATATGCAAAACAACACTGATATCCGATTGCAAAGCAGGTCCACTTTGTTGAGTTCATTTCTCTCTTAATAGCACCGATTGCGGCGAAGCACGGAGCACAAAGGAGGTTAAAGATAAGGAAGGAGTAAGCGGCAAGCTTTGACATACCCTCAAAATCAAGTACTCCGAACACGCCGACAACCTCTTCTTTAGCAACAAGGCCCATTATTGTAGCTATCGTAGCCTTGATGTTGCCAAAGCCAAGCGGTGCAAATATCCAGCAAATTGCATTGCCCACGATACCCAGGATACTGCTCTCAAGTTCCATCTCTGTATCAAACATGAACTTTCCATCAACCACGCCAAAGACGGATCCTACCCAGATAATGATAGAAGAGAGAAGAATTATTGTACCGGCCTTTTTTATGAAAGAGCTCGCTCTTTCCCATACGCTTCTTAAGACATTTGTAACTGTCGGCCAGTGGTATGCAGGGAGTTCCATTACGAAGGGAGCAGGATCGCCTGCAAACATTTTTGTTTTCTTAAGTACAATTCCCGAGAAAACAATTGCAAATACGCCGAGGAAGTAAGCAGATGGAGCAACCCACCATGCTCCTCCGAAGAGCGCTGATGAAATAAGAGCAATTATAGGAAGTTTTGCCCCGCAGGGGATAAACGTAGTTGTCATGATTGTCATACGCCTGTCTCGCTCATTTTCAATGGTACGTGAGGCCATGACACCGGGCACGCCGCAACCGGTTCCGATAAGCATTGGAATGAACGACTTACCTGAGAGACCGAACTTTCTGAAAATACGGTCCATTACGAAAGCTACACGGGCCATATAGCCGCAAGCTTCAAGGAATGCAAGGAACAGGAACAATACGAGCATTTGTGGAACAAATCCGAGGACTGCACCCACACCGCCGATTATACCGTCAAGGATAAGGCCGTTGAGCCACTCCGGAGTGCCTGCCTTCGTGAGTAAATTCTCAGCGAGCACCGGAATACCGGGAACCCAAACACCGAATTCAGATGTGTCCGGGGCATCCTCGAGAGAAGCTTCAACTTCCTCGCTTATATCAAATCCCTCTTCTGCAAGTGAATCTGCATAAGTGCCGAATGCCTCATCAAAGGATCCGAAGTCCTCTTCTTCAATAGCTGTCAAAATATCTTCAGCACCGACAACTCCGGCTTCTGCAGCCTTGCCCACAACAGCAACTACACCGTCTGTCCAGACATTTTCCGTAGCATATTCTGTCATGGCTTCATCATATGCCGAAGAACCAATTCCGAACAAATGCCAGCCGTCACCGAATACGCCGTCATTTGCCCAATCAGTTGCCCATGTTCCCACGGTAGTTACGGATATGTAATAAACCAGGAACATTACCACTGCAAATATAGGCAATGCAAGGAACCGGTTTGTAACAACCTTATCAATCTTGTCAGATGTAGTAAGCTGACCTGCAGCCTTCTTTTTGTATACTCCTTTGAGTATCTCTGCTATGAGTATGTATCTCTCGTTTGTTATTATACTTTCCGAGTCGTCATCCATCTCTTTTTCCGCATCAACAATATCTTCTTCGATATGCTTCTTTATATCTTCGGAAATATCAATCTTTTCTATAACCTTTGAGTCACGCTCGAATATCTTTATGGCGTAGAACCTTTGCTCTCCAATCGGCATATCGTGAAGACAAGCCTCTTCTATATGTGCTATAGCGTGTTCAACCACACCCGAGAATGTGTGCTTTGGAACTAATGCCATCTTAGTATTTGCAGCAACAACTGCAGCCTCGGCAGCCTCCATTACCCCTGTGCCCTTGAGAGCGGAAATTTCAACAATGGTGCAACCAAGTCTGGTTGACAACTCTTTAATATTGATTTTGTCACCGTTCTTTTCAATGACATCCATCATATTTACGGCAACAACTACAGGAATTCCAAGCTCAATGAGCTGTGTTGTAAGATAAAGATTTCTCTCGAGGTTAGTACCATCCACGATGTTGAGTATAGCATCGGGTTTCTCGCCTATGAGATAATTTCTAGCTACAACCTCCTCCAATGTGTACGGAGAAAGTGAATATATACCGGGAAGGTCAACGATAGTCACATCATCATGCTTCTTAAGCTTACCTTCCTTCTTTTCTACTGTTACGCCCGGCCAGTTACCGACGAATTGGTTTGATCCGGTAAGTGAGTTAAAGAGTGTAGTCTTACCGCAGTTCGGATTACCTGCAAGTGCAATACGTAATTCCATAAATCTACCTTCTTCCTTTCATTATTCCACTTCAATCATTTCAGCATCGGCTTTTCTGAGTGAGAGTTCATATCCCCTTACCGTTACTTCAATTGGATCTCCTAACGGAGCAACTTTTCTCACATAAACTTCTACACCTTTTGTAATACCCATATCCATGATGCGTCTCTTGACAGCACCTTCACCCGTGAGTTTCTTTACCGTAACTTTGTCACCGATTTTTACGTCTCGTAAGGTCTTCATTGTCTTTCCTCCTCTTATACCATTATTTTTTGAGCCATTTCGCTGCTAATAGCTATTCTGGATTCTTTGACATTTACTATTATGTTACCCGCATTGGCACTAATGATTTTTACATTGCCGCCCACAACAAATCCTAAATTTTCAAGATGTTGTCTGACTTCGGCCGTGCCACCAACTTTTTTTATAATGTTTTCCTCCCCGATTTGGGCAAAAACCAGCGGAACCATAAAACCCCTCTTCTCTGTTAAAACCAGTTAGCAAGAGCTAACCAATCTGCATAATATAACGGTTAGCATAAACTAACCCGTAGCTTCAAGAAATAGTTAGCACTCGCTAACTTCAAAAACATTATATGCCTGCCATTTGACAATGTCAACACAAAATTTTATAAAAATCAGCGGAGGAAAAAATAACGGAGGAATCCTTTTATTGAATTCCTCCGCTAATATACATTGATAGACATCTTACTTTCAAATATATTAACTTACTTTTTAATATATTCAACTATCTCGGCGCTTATACCTGTTTTTTCATCTGTGAACCGTGATAAAACACCTGCGTCATAATCATCCTTATCAAACTCAGGAAAATACGTATCAGCGTCGCTGCAACTCGCTTTCACATGAGTAAGATAAAGTTTATCGGCATAAGGCAAAAAGAGCTTATATATCTCTCCCCCGCCG